>NZ_NPDS01000001.1:525000-830000 GCF_002811925.1 Leptospira barantonii | reverse complement strand
TTGCATACGCCTCGTCGATGGCCTTCTGCATGGTTTTGGCGCCTTTCTGAAATTCTCCGCGAATGTAAAAGAATCCTTTGCTCGATCCGATCGCTTTGGCTCCGATGATCATCCCTTCGATGATCTGATGCGGAATATTCTCAATCAGTTTACGATCTTTGAATGTACCCGGCTCACCTTCGTCGGCGTTGCAGATGATATATTTCGGTTTTGGAATGTCTTTCGGGATGAAGGACCATTTGAGTCCGGTCGGAAATCCCGCGCCGCCTCTTCCTCGGAGTCCGGACTTTTTCACCTCTGCGATGATGTCGTCGGGTTTCATCTGAAGGGCTTTTTTCATCCCGTCGTATCCGTGAACCGATTCGTAAAATTCGAGTTCGACGGATTTCGGGTTGTCGATATATTTCGTGAGAAGTTTCATTTCTGCCATAAGGATTTCCTTTGTCAGTTCAAACCGTTGAGAATCTGATCCACTTTTTCGGGTGTCAGTTGTTCGTGAAAATCGTCGTTGATCTGCACCATCGGAGCGTAACCGCAAGCGCCCAAACATTCCACTTCTTCCAAAGTGAATTTTTGATCGGGTGTGGTTTGTCCGAGATGAATTCCCAAACGATCACAGAGATGTTTTTCGATTCTATCGTTTCCCTGCAGATAACAGCTCGAGGTTCCGCAGATCTGGATATGATATTTACCGACTGGTTTCTTATTGTAAAGAGTGTAGAATGTCGCGACCCCGTAGACTTGTGCGAGAGAGATAGGATCTCCGAGACGGTCCGCGAGGTAGTTCATTCCTTCCTGATCCACAAAACCTTGTTCCCTTTGCAGAATGTACAAACAGGGAAGAATCAAGGATCGTTTATCCGGAAATACTTCGAGCATCTTCTGGAATCTTTTTTCGGATTCCGCACTGAACTTGTAACTCATCAGCAGTCCAACTCCCCGGCGATCACGTTCAAGGAACTCATCGTCGCGACGGAATCCGCAAGAAGACCTCCGCGAACGAGTTCGGAGAAGGATTGATAATACCAGAAACAAGGGCGTCTAACGTGCACTCTCCAAGGAGATTTTTCCCCTTCGGATACGATGTAGAATCCGAGTTCTCCGTTGGCCGCCTCGGTTGCCATGTAGTGTTCGCCCGGAGGAACTTTCACACCGTGCATGATGATCTTAAAGTGATAGATCAATTCTTCCATGTTGTTGTAGACTTTGTTCTTCTCCGGAAGATAAGCGTGCGGAAGATCCGCGTGCCAAGGTCCTTCCGGAATTCCGTCTACGAGTTGTTCGATGATTCGAATCGATTGACGCATCTCTTCCATTCTCACCAAACTTCTGTGAAGAACGGAACCGTCTTCTCCGATCGGAACGTCGAAATCCACCTTATCATAAAACATATAAGGTTCGTCCTTACGAACGTCCCAATCCACTCCGGCCGCGCGGAGATTCGGACCCGTGAAACCGTAAGAGATCGCGTCTTCCGCGGAGATTCCGCCGATTCCTTCGGTGCGTCCAAGAAAGATTTTATTTTTTAGAAGAAGACTGTTGAACTCTTCGATCGCGGGTTTGAGCCCCTTGCAGATGAGTTTAACCTCTTTGACGAACTCGGGATAGATGTCCCTTTCCATTCCGCCGATTCTGCAGAAGGTAGTGGTCAATCTCGCACCGGTTAACTTTTCGATAACCTGATAGATGTTCTCTCTGTGATGAAAGAGATGAAGCATTCCCGAAAAAGCTCCGAGATCCACTCCGAGAATTCCAGTGCAGATGATATGATCCATGATCCGAGAAAGTTCGGAGATGATCATTCTTACGTAGGTCACACGATCGGGAACTTCGATCTGCATCATCTTTTCCACCGCGAGAATCCAACCGATGTTGTTCAGCGGAGTCGAAACGTAGTTCATACGATCGGTGCAGACTAGGAACTGGTTGTAAGTATAACGTTCTCCTAATTTTTCAAAACAACGGTGAACGTAACCGATTACGGATTCGGCTTCTACGATTCTTTCCCCGTCGAGTTGGATCACGTTCTGGAGAATTCCGTGAGTCGCGGGATGCGACGGCCCCAAGTTTACAAGAAGATGTCCTTCGGGAAGATTGGCGAACTTCTGTCCGAAATGTTCGGCTGTTTTTTCGTACATCATTCTACTTTCCTCCTTCCTTGGTGATGTCTTCGTTTACGTGGATATGAAGAAGGTCTTCGATAAGATAATCCTGTCCGAATCCTTCCAATGGAAAATCCTTTCTGAGAGGATGTCCTTGAAAGTTATCCGGCATAAGAATTCTATCCAAACTCGGGTGACCGATAAAAGATATTCCAAAAAGATCATATACTTCGCGCTCGGGCCAGTTCGCGCCTTTAAAAACGGAAGTGATACTCGGAACCGATTCTCCCTCCTCGAGTTTTACCTTGATTTGGATTTTGCTCGAGCCTTTGCTTCCCGACCGGAGAAGATAACAGACTTCGAAACGAGGTTCTCGTTTACCGAGCCAATCGACCGCGGTCAGATCGTTTAGAAAATTATAATTGAGTGTTGGATCGTTTTTTAACGCGGACAATACGGGAACCACTCCCTCCGCTTTTAGAAAAAAAACGGGGACGTTGGAGATCGTCGCGGTCTGCGTATCCAAAAAATGAGGGAATTTTTCTTTTAGGAATCGTTCTACTTCTTCTTTCATCGTACAACCAGGGGTTTATTTCTTTCGTTCATTTCCTGGATTTTCTGCATCACTTCCTGACGTCTCGCTTCCAGCCCCTGGGTTTTCAGTTTCGCCTGTAATTTCATAAGGGCGTCCAAGATCGCTTCCGGTCTCGGCGGACATCCCGGAACATAAACGTCGACGGGAAGAATCCGATCCACTCCTTGTAAAACTCCGTACGTATTAAACATTCCACCCGAAGAAGCGCAGGCTCCCACGCTGATGACGAACTTAGGTTCCGCCATTTGATCGTAAATCTGACGAAGTACGGGCGCCATCTTGTAAGTGATCGTGCCGAGCACCAGAATCATATCCGCCTGACGCGGAGAAAACGAAGGTCGTTCCGCTCCGAAGCGGGCGATATCGTAATCGGAACAAGCGGTACTCATGTATTCGATTCCGCAACAAGCGGTCGCGAACGGATAAGGCCAAAGAGAATAACTTCTTCCCCACTGGATTACGGACTCGATACTTCCGAGTTGAACCATATCCCCCAGCGCTTGGCCCGGGGCTTTACTCAAATCACTCAATCCCATTCCAAGGCTCCTTTTTTCCAGATATAGTATAAACCTACGACCAGAGTGAGGACAAACACAAACATTTCTACTATGAGAAAAATTCCGATTCCCGCGTTCTTAAATCCGATCAGATTGACCGCATACGGAAAAAGAAAAACCGCTTCTATATCAAACAAAATGAATAATACGGCGACGAGATAAAACTTGATGTTGAAAAGTCCTCTCGCATCCCCATAGTATTGAACCCCGCATTCGAACGTATCTTGGGGTTTGGACTTTTTTTTCGGTCCGATGAGTATGGCAAGGGTAAGAATCAGAGCGGAGAATCCGACTCCGAGTAAGAATTGAATCAATAAAGGGCCAAGGTGCTCGGGAGCGCTATCCATAGCTACTATTAGACTCCCGTTTGCATATAGCCTGTCAATCAATTTAGCGATCAAACTCGGACGGAACACAAGCCGTTATTCCGAACCCAAAAATAAAAATATCCTAAATTAGGATTTCGTTTATACGTCGAATTCTGCCGCGTAAAACCTGAAAAAACGGATGGACAAATGGCTTGTCTGACTACTGGTAGTAAAGGAACAGAAGGGAAAACAAATTGTCCGCTCCTCGCATCGCATTTACTTTTTTCCCGAACGGGAGCCCCATCCCCTCTTTCCCGAGAATTTTCGGCGCATTCATTCTATTCTTTTTCGTATTCGTACAGTGTGCTTCCTCGAAAAACTTCATCTTCGGAACGGTGTTCGTTCGAAAAGGTTTTACGCCGGACAAAAAATCGAGACACGTGATTTTTCCGGTCCAGATTCGAACCGGCTGGTTGATGAAAAACCAAAACGCGGATCAGAAAAAATTCTTAGAATCCAGAAGTTATGAAAAACTGGAACTCACCATTCTCGAATACGGCGGAAAGGTGCAGGACAAATACAACGCGGAAAAACAATACCGCACCGCTTTTGCGGCGGAGAATTCCTTCAGCGAGGAAAGAGGAATTCAAATCGCAAAACAACTCAAAGGCGACGTTGTCGTCTTTACGGACATGACGGATTTCGGAACCGCTTCCGGTAATTCGGTGATGGAAGTCACGGTCAAAGCGATGGATGTGGATAACGGCGAAATTCTCTGGAAGGCGATCTACTCGGGTAAAGCCCGAGGTCTTCAGGACAATATCGATATCTCCATTCTCGAGTCCGAAATCTTTGAACAGCTTACTGAAAAATTAAAAAATAAAACGGAGTAAAAGGAGAAAAACATGGCTAAGGTAGTATTGTCCAGTTTTGCCGAACTAGAAGCCTATACGGGAAAGGAAATCGGAGTATCCGATTATCACACAGTGACTCAGGAGCAGGTGAACAAGTTCGCCGACGCGACCCTGGATCATCAGTGGATTCACACCGACCCGGATAGGGCCTCAAAGGAATCTCCGTTCGGAGGAACGATCGCTCACGGATATCTTACCTTGTCCATGGCACCCTACCTCTTATCTCAAATATTAGAATTAAAGAATATTAAGATGGGGATCAATTACGGGATGGAGAAACTTCGGTTTTTAGAGCCCGTAAAAGTAGGAAGCAAGTTGAGAATTAGAGCGGAGTTGATCGAGCTGAAGGACCTAAGAGGTACGGCGAGAATGACTCTGAAGATGACTTTTGAAACCGAAGGATCCACGAAAGCGGCGGCCGTAGGAGAGGTAATCTATCTATATCAATTTGCCTGATCAGAAAAAAATTTCTAAAATTGGGTAAAATATGAGTCCTAGACTGATCATCTATATGATCTCGAGAATTCGAGACGAATTTCACAGACACTTAAACCTGGAGTTAAAAGAAAAAGGTTTAGGTCCGTTAACAACCACGCACGCCGACATACTGTTCGCGCTCGTCAAGAAGAAGAAAGCGCAGATGCAGGAGATCGCGAAGATGATCAACCGAGACAAATCCACGTTAACCGCTCTTGTCGATAAGTTGGAAGCGTTGGGTTTCGTCGAACGGACGAGAGATCCCGAAGATCAGAGAATCGTGCATCTGGAACTTACGAACAAGGCGTATTCCGTTCGCCCTGTACTACTCGGAATTTCCAGATCGCTCGTGAACAATCTATACAAAGGATTTACCGAAAACGAAAAAAGGGAATTGGTGCGGCTTCTGATGAAGTTGTATCAAAATCAAAACCCCGAGTCCGCCACGGTGGATCTCCTTCAGTAAACTTTCCATGGAACCGATCGCTCAAATAACTTCTTGGATTTCCGGTGTGATACTCTTCATACTATCCGGATTTCATTTTTATTGGGTGGCGGGAGGAGCCAAGGGAAAGAATCGGGCAATACCGGAAGTAAAGGGTAAACCGGCTTTTCAACCGGGGAAACTAACCACCGCAACGGTGGGAATCCTGTTATTTCTTGCCGCCTTGTTTCCGATCGGACTCAGAATGCAGACTCCGCTCGGAATTTTTCACAACCTCTTGGAATACGGAACCACGTTCTTATCGTTCGTGTTCTTGCTCAGAGCCGTCGGGGATTTCAAACTCGTGGGCTTTTTCAAAAAGATCCGAGGAACCAATTTCTCGAAATACGACGACCTATACTATTCTCCCCTTTGCCTTATACTCTCCCTTTTGTTGTTCGTTTCCAGTCTCTAAAAACCGTTCTTATTTTTCAGAAAGAATTTATTTTCCATTTGATAAAAACCGGGCTTTGATTTCCATTCTTCATCCATGAAATCAAACCATAAATTTTCGGATAAACTTCGGTATCATTTCGACAACTTCATGTCCAGAGGCGGGGGTTCGGTTTTCGTAGCTCTGATCACGTTATTCTTAATCGCGTTTGTGACCCTCTCCGTATTTCGTTTGTTAGGCGGACTGATTTTTCCGGACGAATCCATCCAAGGAAAGGGAGAATTTTTATGGAGGGTATTCCTGCAGATCTCCGACGCGGGCGCCGTCGCGGAAGACGGAGAATCGAACTGGTTCAATAAAACTACCGGAATTCTCACGGTCTTTTTGGGGTTGGTACTCTTTTCGAGTTTGGTTGCGTTCATCACGAATCAGTTCGATCAGAAAATCCAGGACTTGAGAAAAGGAAAAAGCGACGTATTAGAAAAAGATCATACGATCATTCTCGGTTTCGGAGTTCGGGTCGTGGAAATCATCAAGGAATTGATCGAAGCCAATTCTTCCGAATCGAGAGCGGTTGTGGTAATACTCGCCGAGGAAGACAAGGAAGTCATGGACGATTATCTTTCCGAAAATCTCGAAGAAAGAAAAACCACGAAGATCATCACACGTTCCGGAACTCCTTCCAGTCTTCATTCTTTGAGAAAGGTGAACGCGGGAGAAGCGAAGTCCGTTTTGGTTCTGAATTCATCCGGAGAGGAAGACGGTAAGGACGGAAGAAACATCGGGGACGCGAAGGTTTTAAAATCCTTGATGGCGTTAGTCGCGCTTGGTCATGGAAAAGAACTTCCTCCGATCGTCGCCGAACTCTACAACGAAGAAAACAGAATGATCGCGCAGGAACTTTCCTCTTCGATCCAAGTAATGGATGAAAGAAACATTCTCGCAAAACTTCTCGTACAAACTTCAAGAACCTCCGGACTCGCGGTCGTATATTCCAACCTCGTCGGGTTCGAAGGAGACGAGATCTACTTTTACAAACCTTCTTCCGGATGGAACGGTCTCGATCATCGACAAATTTCATTTCGGTTTAACGAATCGGTTCCGTTGGGTTTTCGCAAAGAGGACGGAGAAATCATTTTGAATCCGCCCTCGGATTACGTTCCGAGCGACGCGGAGGACGCGATTCTTCTCGCGGAAGACGATTCCAAGATCCGTTATTCGGAATCGGCGGTCGCAAGTCCGAAGGACTTCGCTCTTCCTAAAAAGAAAAAGAACAACCCGGTCGACAAACAATTGATCGTGGGATGGAATTCGAAAAGCCCGTTGATCGTGGAAGAATACGCAAAGTTCGTTTCTCCCGGTTCGACAATCGACATTCTCGTAAAACAGATCGACGACGAATTCAAATCCACAGTTCTTCGATTGAAGAAAAAATATCCTAAGATCACCCTTCGTTCCTTTCAGGCGGATCTTTCGCAGGAATCGGTGATGAAACGTCTCGCTCCCGAATCTTACGATTCCGTAATATTCTTAGCCGAGGAAAAGGAGAATATTGAAGAAGTAGACGCACAGACGATTTCTCTTTTGCTTCGTTTCAGACAATACTTCAAAAGATACTCTTTCAAAACGGGCAATCAACCTTCCACTCAGTTGATCACCGAAATCATGAATTCCGAAAATACGGAGATCGTGCTTGAAACCGGTGTGAAGGACTTCCTCATTTCCAATCAATTCGTTTCGAAGATGATGGCTCAGGTTTCGCAGGAACCGGACGTAATGAGAATTTACGAAAATCTATTCAGCCCGGAAGGAAGCGAGATCTATCTCAAACCCGCGTCCTTGTATTTCGATCATCTTCCACAGACCTTGAGTTTTGCGGATTGTGCAAGCGCGGCCTTAAAACGAGGAGAAACCTGTTTTGGAATTCGAATCGCTTCCGAGGAATTGGAAGAGGAAAAGGGTTATGGGGTTCACCTAATCCCCCTCAAGGATACGAACTTTACGGTCGGCCCGGATGACAACCTGATCGTCTTAGCGGAAGATCAAACGTAACCTCGCGCCAATAGGAAGCGAGGTTACTGAGTTTCTGCAACGCTTTTGAAACGTAAGCATCAGAAACATTTAATGCGACTTCCGTAAAAAAAGATATTTCCAATTAAAAAATCCGTTCTCCTTGTCTGTTCAAAATGACAAGAA
Source organism: Leptospira barantonii (assembly GCF_002811925.1). Taxonomy (NCBI): domain Bacteria; kingdom Pseudomonadati; phylum Spirochaetota; class Leptospiria; order Leptospirales; family Leptospiraceae; genus Leptospira; species Leptospira barantonii. Next base: position 821,973 of record NZ_NPDS01000001.1, on the reverse strand, counting down.
GCGTAAAAGAATCAGAGAACGGATTTTATGAAAAAAGCGAAAATTACGATCCTCCTCATTCTACTCTGCACCGGATGTCAGAGCGATAAAATCGATATAGTAAGCGGCAAGGACGCGATCGAAAGAATCTCCAAAGAGATCTCCGTCATTTCCACGTTCGAAAGTTTCGGTAGTCCTAAAATCAACAATACAACCTGTAATGTGGGCACGGACAATTCGACGCCCTACTCCTTGACGAACGACACCAATCCGAACGAAACGTATTCGACCGCACAATCGATATCGCTTCAATACCCACAATTCTCAAGAGCAAAAATAACCGGCAATATTTCCAGTCCGACGGACAAGGACGTTTTTGTTTTTACGAATAACGTGTTTCTCTACGGACAATTCTCACAGCTCACGGGCGCGGCGGCTTGTAAGATCAGTTACGGAGTGGATGAAACGATGAACAACAGTTTCTTTCCGGGCGGAATCACCATACCTCTTGTAACTGGAACGAACGCAGTCAGCCGAACGATCGCATCCAATCCTTGGGATGCCGTATACATAGGTTGCGAAGGAGCGACCGGGCAGGATTATACACTGCAAGTGGATTACAACGCGACCGGAGCGTTTCCGAACTCGAGCACAACGAGCGGCGTCTCTCCCGCGGGGCTTAACCTATTTACATCCCATCTGATTTTTATCGAAGCGATGGGAATCGAAAAATCGAAAACGTATACCACCGATTCTATGAATCGATGTATCGACGCGATTCGAACCAAAGGTTTTATATTTGCGATCGCAAATTACAACCGAAACTTCTCGCTCTGTGCGAGCAACAGAACCGCTTACGAAGCGGAAAGGATTATGTTGTTAAGCGAAGACTGCACCTTAAAACCCGCCAAGGTCACTCCGAATAAAATCTACGGAACGGGAGAATGATCGTTTCGAAATCGAAAGCGGATTTTACAAAATCCGCAAAACGAAACCGAACCCTTTAAACGCCTTTTCCTTCCGATGGGCGGCGTTTAAAGAACCAATCCGTCCAAATACTTTAGAAACGGCTGAAGTATCTTAAACGATTCGATCGTATTCTTGACGAAGTTTTTGGAAGTCAGGTCCGCGTCGTTCACTTTTCTTTCCACGATATAACTCGTATATTGGATCAAAGAAAGATCGGGATGATCCTTTGAAAAACCTTTCGGAGCGGTTTTTAACTTCATATCCGAAAGACCTCCGAACTCAGCGACAAACTTCTTATCTTGGATAATCTTCTTTAGAATTTTAGAATCTTCTAAAATAGATTCCCGCACCGTGCGAAGAATCTTAGTTTCGGGCATATATAAACCGCCCGCGATAAAGGATTCGTTGCCCGGTTGAACGTGAATGTAAAAAAGAGGACGGCCTAAATCTTTTCCGGAAGCTCCGATGCTCGCACCGAAATTGGTTTTATAGGGTTCCTTGTTTTTGGAAAAACGAACGTCCCTATAAATGCGAAAGATACATTTTTTCGGATCCACACCAGTCAAAGCTGGATTCACCTTTGCAAGACCGAAGATCAGTTCGGTGATCAGATTTTCGAAATCGGTTTTCGCTTCCGTAAACGAATCCTTATTCTTTTCCAACCAGGGTTTGTTGTTATTCTTCGCTAATTTTTTAAGAAAGTCGAGAGTGGAGGGATGTAACATGAAAAAACCTTTCGCATAAGAATCGTATTTCCTATCTTCCCGATCAAGTCAAAAACGATTCTATAAAACGCAAGCGGCTCGATGACAACCGCCGCGCTCACAAAAGAATTCCTTCGAAATTTAATAAACGCCCGAAAGAAAAGAATCCAAGTCCTTAGCGGTACGATCCGGAATCTCCTCCATCGGAATATGACCCGCACCTTCGTAAACCGCGAACTTCGCGTTTTTCAAATCACGCTTCCAGTTCGGAAAGTATTCGTATTTCAACCAATGATCTTCGGTTCCCCACATAACCAAAGTGGGAGTCGTAACCTCAGTGATTCTTTTCGAGATATCCGGGTTTAAAAATTTTTCACGAGCGATCTGAAAGATTCTCGCGATCGCTTCTCGGTTCCCTTCTCTCATCGAAAGATCCACGTATCTTTCTTTCACATCGTCTTTGAGTTTGGAAGGATCTCCGTAAGCCTGACTGATTCCGCGGCCCACAAGAAAACTCGGAGTGGAAAGTTTAGCGACCGGTCTTACAAGAGGATGACTGCCGAACGCGATGAGTTCGGGTAAGGGTTGAGCATAACCCGCGGCGTCGATCAAAACCATCTTCTCCACTCGACTAGGATACGAAAGAGAATAGTTCCAAGAAATATAACCTCCCATCGAGTTCCCTACTAAATAAAATTTTTCCAAACCCAGACGTTTTCTGAATTCTTCCAAAAGTTGAACCCCTTCGATCGGATCCAAAACGGAAAGATCTCCGTCGATCCCGGTCAAACCGTGACCCGGAAGATCCAAACGAATGATTCTATATTTACCTTTGAGAGACGCGGTCCAATCGTCCCAAGTATGTAAGGATGCACAAACACCGTGCAAAAGAATGATCGCGGGCCCCTGCCCCTCGTCTCTGTAATGAAGATTGACTTTGCCGATCTGAACGAATTCGGATTCGGAATTGGCGTATTTCGATTTAAGAACATCGATCGGAATCGAACCGATTCCTAAAAATCTGCAGGAACTCAAAAAAACGGACAAAAGAAGAACGGTCGTTCTGAACTGAAAACTGGGAATTTGTTTCATACATTCTCACCTAAATTTTTCAAATTTTAGAATGACATATCAATCAGTTTCTAAGCCCGTAAAGAACAAATTTACCGACCGGAAAAGATTTTTTCCGACAAAAGGCCACTGGACTTAAGGAGAATGGAGCTTCTGGATTTTTTAAAAAAGAATCAGATCGATCCGTCTTTAAAGATGGAATCGATTCTCTGAAGAATGGAAATTTCTTTCTCGGACGAAAAACGCACGAGTTTCAATTCGGAAACGAGATTTCCGAGTTCGTTGATAATCGGCATTCCCAGTTTTCTGAAATCGGGAACCCACAACGAATTCAAATCTCCGGGTTCCGCTTTCCAGAGACCTCTTGCATATTCCCTTCTTCTCGTTTCCAAATCCTTTTTGGAAACCGAAGAGATCAAGTACGCATACAAAGGGTCCACCCATTCTTCCATTCCCGGTGCGGGATTGAATCCGTGAAAACAAGTGAGATGAACCACGTTGCTGAAATTTCTTACGATCCGAATTTCGGTTCTATGAAAACTGGAAGCAAGAATCGGACAAGCCGATTTGGATTCCTGAGTATACCAATTCTTTCTACGAGAAGGAAGAAATCTTTGATGAACCCCTCTTGTAATTCCTGACTGAAGATGACTTTGTAACGCGTGAGAATCGTTCGGATCGTATTCCAGTTTCACGTCGAGAAGCCAGACCTTGGCTCCTTTTCTACTCAATTCTTCCCAATCCTCGTATAAGAATATTTTGTTTCTTGCATATTGAGATTTTGGAATACAGGCCTTGAAATGTTTTTCGGGGATTCCGGACGCTTCGACCATCTCCTTCGTGAACAAAAAGAAATCGTTGTCTCCCGTGGCGATTCCCCTCGTAAACTTCCCGAAATGGGACAAGGGAACGTAATTCCCCAAGTTTTCTTTTTCCGTATCCGTTCTTTTTTCACCCGATTGGATTTTCTTTTCCAGTCTGTGAAAGATCGGACTCCATTTCGCTTCCGGATCCGGAAACGGAATCCAGTCCGTCTGAATCGATTCCACCGAACCCGCGGGCAGTCTGGACTTATCCGAAAAAAATCCGGGTTTCAACCTAGTCCATTGAAAGCCGGACTTCTTTACTTTATCAGAATTTTCTAATAGAACGATGCAGGAACTCGTCACCGCCTCGTCGAAAAGGCTGTCCTGAGGCGAAAGTAAAAATAAGGAATGCAACAAACCGGATTCCTGCAAAGCGGACTTGATAAAAACCCCGTAACCGGAATTGAAAAAATCCTGGGGAACAAGAAAGGCCGCCCTGCCCCCTCGATCGATCATATTCAAACATTTTAATAAAAAGAAAACGTAAAGGTTTGCGGTTCCGGGAAGTTTCCTGTCGGATCGACCTGCGAACTGCTGAATCAATTCTTTGGAATAATTCTTATCGCTGATCTTTCTGTAAGGAGGGTTGCAGAGAATGATATCGAACTTCTGATCCTCTTTCTGCAAGAGGAAGTCTCGATCGTAAAAGTTTAGTATACTAGTTTTTGAAATTCTATTTTCAAGGGCTTGTCTGCTCGAGTTCAGACATTGCAGATCCAGATCGAAGCCGACCCATTCCGCATTAATGTTGGGGAGTTTATCGAGTATGCTTTCAAAAAAAATTCCGTTTCCTATCGCAGGATCGAGTATACGGTGTATACGCTCTGGATCGTCCGAGGAGGTGATTCTCTCGGCCCCCAGAACCCAATCTACCAGGAAATCCGCGACCCTTTCGGGTGTAAAAAACTGTCCTAGATATTTATTCTTATTTTTTGAGTTTACCCCTGGTGACATCTATACCGTGCAATTCCGATTCTTCGCCGTTCAAACGAAATCGATTTTTTCTGCTTACAAGTCTCGATCTTTAACATCGATTAAAGACAAAAGTTTCAGAACCTTAGAAGCAAACAACCAGTAAATTATTTACATTAGTTTACGTGTGTTAGGCGAACAATCAGTATACTATCTATTTATATTTTAGACTTCGTGGATTCTTTTTAAGCGGACATTTAAAATAAACGTATACGAATCTATCTCTGAATGAATCGAGCGTATTATGATCTAATACCATTCCGTTAGTCGTATTATAGATTACTTCGTTTATCAATACACCTCGGTTTAAATCGGAAAGGTAAAGATCGAGTTTTTCTAAATTTAAAACCGTTCCAAATCCTTTATTCGTTTTTTTGAAGATTCAGAAGTCGGTTTCTGTGACAAGCCGTCTTAGAAAAAAGATCGATATGCAAACAACGTATACGCCGGTTGCAAAAGAAAACGAATTAAGACATTGAACCCGAGAATATGATCTATATTTACATTTATACGGAGATTATGGTATAAGAAAGGTCACGTAACGTCTTAAGGACTTGTAGCATATTTTAATTAATACGAATTATATTAATGCGACATGGTGTCGCATCAAGTGGTGTTTAAGCTTAACGAGCGAAGGCTTGAGGACTTTTATCCCCGTTATCCTTGTTTCCGATTTTTTTTAGGATTAAAGTTTCCAGAGAATCGAATTTTTGTCTGCGGGCCTCTTCCAACGGGTTTCTTCCGTGTATGTCGGAAAGATTCGGATCGGCTCCGAGTTCGATCAGTTTTTCGGCTAATACGATTCGCTTTCTAAGAATGGCTTGTAAGAGAGGAGAAATTCCTTCCGCGTTTCTATGATTGAGATTCGTTCCGGTTTTTACGAGCAGTTCGGATATTCTCAGATCCGCGTCGGATTCTTCCGAAAGAAAATGAAGAGCGTTGTCCGCTCCGACTTGAATCTGTTTGCCGTCCTGATTCTTTTCATGAAGACGGCTCGTATAATCCGACTTCGCGTTGTTCTTCAAAAGAAACTCAACGATCGGATAATGCGCCGAAGAAGATCCGGCTCCACACGCAAGGAAAAGCGGAAATTCTTCCGGATTGCCCTTGTCAAAATTTACGTCGGCGTGATTGTCCACGAGGAATTGAACGAGCACGAGATTCCCGTGACGGATCGCCATGTTTAATAACGAAACCGGAACCGTCTTCGTATCGTCGATCTTGGAAAGGTATTCCAACTTAGCTCCCGATTCGATCAATCGTTTGGGAACCGCGAGATCGTCTATGTCGAGAACCTTTACGTCCAAAAGCCCGGATAAACTTTCCGAGATCACCGAACTTCCGTCCTTGTCCTGCGCGTTCACGTTCGCTCCCGCACGGATCAACACTTCGGCGACTTCCGGTCTATGATCTGCGATCATCAACGCTGTTTTTCCTCTGGAATCGGAGGCGTCCACCGTCGCTCCCGCGCGGATCAACAGCTCGGTTTTTTTAGGATCCCCTTCTTGAACGGATCTTAAAAACTCGCTGTCCAACGCCGGATCGGCCAATAGAAAAATCGGGAAAATCAAAAAGAAACAAGGAAGTTTATGAATTCTTGAAATCATCGCTTTATCTATAGACCATCTTATAATATTGAATCGGATTTTTTACGGAGTGTATATCCACATTTTTCGGACCCGCTTTTTACCGGAATCCTAAAAACGCCCTTTTTATCTTGACCCTTTCTTCTCGTCGGGGTTCCTACTTGTTTTCGGAGTTTCTCTCATGCCACAATCCTTTAAAGAATATACGTATTACGACGCCACGGGACTCGCGGATTTGGTCCGCAAAAAATCGGTTCATCCGAGCGAACTCGTCGAATCCGCAATCGAAAGAATCGAATCCATCAATCCCGGGTTAAACGCCGTCATCACTCGCTTTTATGAAGAAGCAAGAAAGACCGCGAAGTCCAAACTTGCGGACGGTCCGTTTCGAGGTGTTCCGATTTTAATCAAGGATATCGTTCATTCCATCGGAGGCGCTCCCCTTACCTCGGGTTCGAAGTCGTATCGCAATTATATTTCTCCCGTGGATTCCGAGTTCGTAAAAAGACTCAAGAACGCGGGAACGATTTTTCTCGGACAAACGAACGTACCCGAGTTCGCTTTGATGGGAATCACCGAACCGAAGTTTCACGGTCCTACTAGAAATCCTTGGAACTTGGAAAGAACTCCAGGCGGTTCTTCCGGAGGTTCGGCCGCGGCGGTCGCCTCGGGAATGGTTCCAGTCGCAACCGCTTCCGACGGAGGAGGATCGATTCGAATTCCCGCCGCCTATTGCGGGTTATTCGGTCTCAAACCGACTCGGGGAAGAACACCGGTCGGTCCGTATTTCGGAAGATTCTGGCAAGGCGCTTCCGTCGATCACGTTCTTTCCAGAACGGTCAGAGACAGCGCGGCATTTTTGGACGCGTTAGGCGGAATCGAAAACGCGGGAGCGTTCTCCTTTGATTCGCCTAAGACGAGTTATACGGCCGAACTCAAAAAACCTCCGGGCAAGTTGCGAATCGCATTCTCCACTCAATCTCCGATCGGAGCTCCCGTTCATCCGGATTGTGTGGAATCGGTGGTTCATACGGCGAAACTTCTACATTCTCTCGGTCATAAGGTGGAAGAGAAGGACGCTCCCGTAGATGGTCGTGCGATCGGACGCGCGTTTATCACGATGTATTTCGGAGAGATGGCCGCTCAGATGAAAAATCTCGAACCGATTCTCGGAAGAAAAGCAAGAATGGGAGACGTAGAATCCGTCACATGGATTTTGGCTTTGCTCGGCAGAACCGTTTCCGCCGGAGAATTCGTTCTCAACTTACAAGAATGGGACAAGGCCGCTCTCGCAATGGAAACCTTTCACGAAACTTACGACGTATATCTAACGCCTACTACGGCGATGCCTCCCGCAAAGATCGGAGAACTCGAACCGAAACTCGGTGAAAAAATCGCGATGCAGGTTGTGGGTCGTCTTGGTTTGGGAAGAATGCTTCTCGCTTCGGGACTCGTCGACGAACTCGTGGAAAAAAGTCTTTCCCGCACTCCGTTTACTCAACTCGCAAATCTTACCGGCCAACCTTCGGTTTCGATTCCTCTCGGTCAAACGAGCGATCAACTTCCTTTGGGTTTGCAGTTCACCGCGGCGAGAAGACGAGAGGATATTTTGTTTCGTCTCAGCGCTCAGTTGGAAAAGGCGGCTCCTTGGTCGAATCATAAGTAAGAATGGATTCAAAAAGTTAAATATTCAAAAATAATCTTATTTCTCAAAGTGAAACCTTTCAAAAATTAAAATAGGATTTGAATTCAAAAATGATCGATTCGATTTCCGATGCGTCCGATTTTGGCAAAGTCTCCGAATATGATTCGATTCGAGACGTTATCCGTTATCTTCGGAACACATTCGGTAAAGAAAGGGAAGCGGTCGTCGCGTACGCGATGCTTTTGTCCATTCACCTCGCAAAACGCGGTTCGTATCGGGACGATACTTTGAAAGCGCTGGATCTTCTTTCCAAAACGAAGGCTCGATTGGACATCGCTTGCGCGCATACTCGTCCTACCATCGATATTACATCCGAGATTTTATTCGAAGCGCAAAGATTTGCAGACGAAGCGACCATTCCTTGTACGGAATGGCCGAGCGTGGAAGAAGTTATCGAGGTTGTTTCCAAAACGGCCAGGAAGTTTGCACTTTCGGCCGATTGAGAATGGCCACGACGACTTTTTAAAAAATTCTACTTTGAACTTGGTACGTAGAAGGCAGGGCCGTTGTTGTACCAGCCTAAACAGCTCGTTCCCGCCTCACAATATAATGCCGGAGAATACAAAAACCTTTGTGGTGAATCCGCAGAATACGCATAAACAGGGATCGTTCCCGGTTGCTGACTCAAATAAGCGTAGAATGCAATTCCGATGTTATTCCAACCGAGACAACCCGTTCCTACCGGACAGTATTGATTCGGGGAATACATGAATCTATATAAACCATTCGGATCTTGAACTTGATATTGGTAGATCGGTACTGTTCCCGATAATGCCCGATCGAATGCATAAAAAGCGTGTCCGTCATATTTGTAAACGACTTGTCCATAGCGAACTAAGTTCTTAGGCAGGAACGGTAAACGACTGTAATACAAACTCTGAACGTTAAGAGCCAAATCCGAATATTGATAAATCGCAATCGTTGCTTTTTGAAGCAGTGTTTTTGGTTGGCTGAGTTTGTTGATTACGTTCCATACGATTTTGCTGACGACGTTTGATATATTTTCATTTTTTTCATGTACCAAACCAAGATGCCAATCGTAAAGACCACCATTGAACACAGTTCCATTATTTTCAAATAGCCCTATCATAGCACCGAAATGTTTTCCAGCCATCGCGTTATTATCCGAATGCTGATAGTTCTTTAACTGATTGGGGATCGCATCCAAATAAGCTAAGATTTGAAAATTGATCGGAGCTCCGTCATCTCCAGTTGGGTAAAACTTCTTACCGACTGTTGCTCCCGGATATGCATAAGGACACGCGTCATTCACACATCTAAAGTGAAGAGAATCACCTTCTGCAGAACTGGTCCCGGTAAGTCCATCTTTAACGGTTCCGTCTGCATTATAAAACAGACCGAAACTTTGAAAATCTTGCATTCCGGTCGAATCGTAAACCCAGTGATTTGATTGTTTTACTTCGAACTGCAAAGGGGTCCCCGGTCGCCAACCCTTATGTGGATCCTCAGGAGGAAGATTGTCTGAGTAATTTTTCTCCGGACCGTAAATAGTCCCATAAAGATAACTCAAACCAAAGGTTTGATTTTCAGGATAACCAAGTAAATTCCATTTAATAGTTTTTAAAGAAGGGTCGGTAGTCAAATCGCCATCCCGCTCTTTAAAACAAACTAATTTTCTATATGGGTTACCATTCAAATCGTTCTCCAATCGTATTTGATACCAAGACGTATTCCCTCCAAAGACAGCTAAGTTCCCACCATTCATCACATAGTTATCTAAATTGACCCTCATCGGTTTTGAGATGTATTCGTTCTGGCCCATCATAATCACAAGTTGATATGAATTTAATAAATTAGGATTTGAGTGTAAATCGACATCACTTGCATATTCAAGTGTATAATTATTACCGTTACTATCCTTCTTGTTTAACACCGATGAAATAAAAGCCGTATGCCTTCCAATGTTACTTGCAGTGGGCCGATTGAATGGAGCATATCCTGAAAACGCAATATTAGTTTCTGGATTAGCCACATTAATTTCCTCATAGGTACTTGTGCCTCCCCATGTATTGTATGCCTGCCAAGTAGAGAAAGGAAGAATCACAAGCACATTACTAGTCGACGCAAGAGTGCTCGGTCTTACCACAAAGTAAATGTGATTCGGTGATTCCTTTTCATCATATAGAATTGGGCGGTTTAAGTCTAAAAAATATAAGCCCGGTGGCCAACTTCCGTCGGCGGGAATCGTCTTAGAAACAGTAGTAGTCCAAGAGCACCCATCAATCCCATTTACTGATACCGTTGCTGTTTTACAACCATCAACGTTTTGAGAATCAATCTGCACGCCGTCAATAAAACCCTTAGATTGATTACCCGTTGCTTCAACTCGATAAAATATGGCTTTAAAATTATAAGGAATTCCTTGGGCCATAGGATCGTTCAGATAAAATTGAATCGTATCTCCGGGCGCAACGGAAGTCGTTGAACTGTAACCCTCCAATTCCAAAGAAGAAGTGCGTAGTTGACTGCCGATCTGAGGAACGTGAAAGCCTATTCCTGCATTCGTCCAACCAAGCCAATTTCCGCCAACTGGGACAATCTGCTTTGCCGTATAAAAAAATCTTTGTTGAGGAGAATCTACGACATAAGTGAAAACAGGTCTCGTATAAGATCTCGCATTCGGAAATGCATAAAAAGCGGGTCCGCTGTTATACCATCCACAACTGGTTCCAACAGCGCAGTATAAATTGGTCGAATACATAAATCGATATCGGCCGCCGGCATCCACCGCATAGTATTGATATACAGGAACGGTTCCAGTTCTTGGATTTTCAAAAGCATAAAATACGACTCCATTCGCGGTCCAAGCCGCGGGGGTATTGGAGCTAAAAGAATAATAGAACACTTGGCTTCCATACATGTCAGTATATTCGTATTGATATACGGGTCGAGGAGCGGTAGAAGGTAAGTTACTTTGCAAACTTAGTCGAGGATTTTCGATAGAAATCGATACATTTTTCACGTTATTCGAAAACAAAAGCCCAAACAAACCGTTTGTGTTCGAATTCGAATTACAGAAATTAAAAAATACGAAAGAGATCAAAAGAAAGAGAGTTCGTTTAACAACGTGATATTTATGGATCATAGAATTCGCATCATCCGAACAAGCACGGAAGAACGTCAAGAGGATTCAAAATTTTATAATTTTACTCTAAGTTTATCTTTATAATAAATACGATTCTTATGCAAAGATTTCGTTTTGAATTGTACGTTAAAATCTACACAATCATTGAGAGTTTAAACTTTTTATAAATGGACATTCAAGCAGTCGCTTTTCTGAAATACAATCATCCATGGATTGCTTAAAATCGAACCGTAATTCCATTCTTCTCTTCACACAATCATGAACATTCATCCAACTGAAAATAAGTCTTGATTTCAATGGAATCTGCAATAAATTCTCCCTCATCCATCCATGTCCAAAATTCCAGTCTTACTCATCGGTCTCGGACGCATCGCGTCCTCACTTGAAAAGGATTCGCTTCGAAATCATCCTTGCACGCACGCAGGCGCGATCTTTTCCGCACAGGGCAAAAAAAGATTCTCCCTAATCGGAGCGATTGATCCGTCGGAGGAACGACGAAATCGTTTTTGCAAAGATTGGAATATTCCAAAAGAAGCATGTTTTTCGGACTTTCAAGAATGGTCGAAGGCATTCCGATCTACAAAAAATCACGGAACGAATTCCGATGTTTTCGAAACGAGCGGAGTTCCGACCTTGACCGCGACAAACAAGGGCTTTTCATCAATCCCAAAAAGTTCCGACAAACAATCATCGGTCAGTATGAGTTCCCACACAAAAAGTAGGAACTCATACACAAACAAACTAAAACCGGGACAAATCGCGAACGAATCGATCGACTACGACATTCGGAACTGCCTCGTAGTCATCGCGACCCCGTCGGAAACACACTACGAACTCGCGAAGAAGGCGATCGACTTCGGATTTCGCAGACTTCTCGTGGAAAAACCGGTTTGTCATTCTCTGCAACTCGCGCGCAAACTCGCAAAACTCTGTGAAGAAACCGGAACCGATCTGCGCGTGAATCACGAAAGAAGATATCATCCCCTTTATATCCAAGTTCGTAAATGGATCTTGGAACAAACCTACGGTCCCGTAAAAACGATCCGAGCTTCCGTTCTCACGTCGGCCCGCGATCCGGGTCGAGCGATCTTGGACAAGACCGGACCGCTCTTTCATGACGGAACTCACGCAGTGGATTTACTCGTTTGGTATTTGGGAATGCCCGACCGTGTGGTTTCCGTTTTGCGGTCGTATCGCCATTCTCCCGTGGAAGAACAGGCCTTGGCGCTCATGACCTATCCGAAGGGCGAAACCGTTTTTTTGGAAGCAGGAGGAATGCGGAATTACTTCCAATTCGAGCTGGACATACAGACAACGGACGCCCGATTTCTCGTCGGAAACGACGAGGTTCGTTATTGGAAATCCAAACCTTCCCGCAAGTATAAGGGATTTAAAAGTTTGACTCCGGTTTCAATTTCCGAAAAATCTTCCGCAGGCTCGAATCCGTTTCTCAATTTATACGATTCTCTCTTTCGACATTTTACCGGAAAACCGTCCGGGATCACGGGCGATATGAAGGAGAATCTTCAAATTCTCACCTTGCTGGATACGATCCGGAGAGGAGCCGAAAAAAGAATCCTAGAGGTTTAGAATTTTTATCTATGCTCGTGTCTTCCACAACCGGAACAACCGAACCTCAGGAAACCCAGTCGTATAAGCGTCATAGTAGCGCTTGGAGATTTTGGAACGCGAGTTCCTTCGTTTGGAAAAAGATCTGGGCTATATTCTGGTTTTTTAAACTAGGAAGAATTCTTTTTCCTTCCTATAGAAACCCCTCCGTTCAAGAAAAATTCTTTCGTGTTTTGGGAGAAGACAGCCGCAATTTCTTCTTATCCATGGGCGGGGTTTACATCAAACTCGGTCAGTATCTCGGAAATCTTTCCCATATCTTTCCGGATTCGTTCACAGAATCTCTTCAGGATCTTCAGGATCGGGTTCCACCCCATCCATTCTCCGAAGTGGAAGAACGGTTTCGTTTGGAGTTCGGCAAAGAAATCACAAAAGTTTTTCCGGATATCAAAAACGTTCCCGAAGCGAGCGCTTCCACGGCTCAGGTTCATGTCGCTTCCATCGGAGGACAAAAGGTCGCCGTTAAGGTTTTGTATCCGGGAATCGAAAACTTAATCGCAAACGATCTGAAAAACATACGCTCCTTCTTAAAAAGAATCAATCGATATCTTTTTCGTTTCGAATACAAGAAGGTTCACGACGAGATCACTCATCTCGTAACAAGAGAAACCGATCTCAAACTCGAAGCCGATTCCTACGATCGAATGAGACAACTTTTCGCGGAAGAACCCGACTATGTGTTTCCGAAAGTGATCCGTCAGTTTTCGGGTAAGAGCGTTCTTGTAACGGAGTTCATCGAAGGCGTTAAGATCACGAAGGCGACGCCGGTGATCAAAGGTCAGGCGAAATCAAGACCCGTGGAACTTCTCGTCCGCGCTTACGTTCTGATGATCTTTCAATATCGTTTTTATCACGCGGACCCGCATCCAGGAAATCTCATCTATACGCCCGATGAAAAACTCTGTTTCATCGACTTCGGAGCCGTGGGAGAAATCGGCGCGAGCGGCGTATTCGCATTAAAAAAAATCTTCCTTTCGGCGATCGCAAAGGATTACTACGGGGTTGTGGGCGGTCTCGAAGACATAGGAGCCTTGTCCGCTTCCGCCGATCGGGACAAACTCGAAGAGGTCGTTCGTTATTCTTTGGAAAAACTCGGGCGTTTTGTCGCGGACACGGACTACTTCCGAAATCTTTCTTTGGATCAGATTCACACACGGGAAGACCGACTCTTTCTCAAAGAGATCAACTCGAGTTTGAAGGAAATTTTTAGAATGATTCAGATCCCGGAAAATTTCATTTTCCTGGAACGTGTCCTTGGTTTATTGGTAGGGATCACCGCGATTTTGGATCCTTATAGAACCGTTTTAGATTACGGTGAAAAACCGTTCCGGACTGTCGCCACCGGCAAAGAAGGCGGACTGGAGTCTCTTTTGTTAAACGAAGATAAGAATCTTTTGGGAAATACCCTTTCCATTCCGGGAGAATTTTATAAAGTACTCCAGAACATCAACCGCGGACGACAGGGAATCCAACTTCGGGAAGTCGAACGTCATACCCGAAAGATGTATGTCCTCGGGCATCAGATCCTTTACAGCGGATTCTTGATTGCAGGAATTCATTTCGGAAATTATTATCTCGAAAAAGGAATGGAAATCCAAAGCTGGGGATTTTTCGGAGCCTCGGGATTTTTCGGACTTGTACTACTTTATTCATTTTGGAAAAACAAACTTAAAAAGAAAGGAACCTCTCCGTGAAATATTTTGAAAAACGATTTTTAGACGTCTATCGTCCCGTTTATCTAGCCGTCATTTTTATCGGAATCGTATTGGATCTCGTGACCAAGTTTCTCGTCATTCTATACTTTCAACCGCACCGTTATCTGGAAGTTCTCGGAAGTTTTTTCAGAATGACCCTGACATTCAACACGGGTTTCGTATTCGGAGCGTTTCAAGACAACGCGATCCCTTCCCTCGTTGCGACCGGAATTGCGATCGTGTTTCTCATCGGTTACAGATGGAAAAATTTCGACCTCGGAAATCCTTGGGGATGGAACCTTGTGATGGCCGGAGCCTTCGGAAATTTTCTGGATAAATTCTTCGTAAAAATTCCGGGCACTGGATTTCGTTTCGGATTTCAACCCAACATGGGAGAATACATCGGCGTCGTCGACTTTCTCGATTTCGACTGGCCGGACTTTCTTTTATTTTCAAGATGGCCCGCGTTTAACGTGGCCGATTCCTGCGTAACGATCGGACTTACCATTCTTATCTTTACGATGAAACTCGAAGAGGAGAAATAATTTCTTGAAAGCCCTCGATCTGCCCATCTGGAGAAAACTATTCAATCGCAAGGAAGCGAACAATAAGGAAATCATTCACTTTCTCAGAGAGACGTCCGTTTTCGGGAGAATGAAAAAAAGAACCCTCATTGAAATCGCAAGGATGGTGCACGTTCGAGAATATCAGGAAGGTGAAACCATCTTTCGTCAGGGAGAAGTCGGAGCCGGATTTTATCTCGTATACCAAGGTTCGGTGGTGATTCGCTCCGTAAGAGACGGAATCGAACTCGATCTCGCTCATCTCGACGGCCACGCGTTCTTCGGAGAACTTTCCCTCTTCACGGAAGAAAGAAGAACCGCGAGCGCGATCGCTCTCGAACAAACAACTCTGCTCGGATTCTTTCAACCCGACTTAAAAGAAATCATAGAAACAAAACCGAGAATCGGAATCGAAATTCTCATGAGCTTATCGACCGTGATCGTGGAAAGACTTCATAGGACCAACGGTCTTTTGGAAAAGGCTTACTTCCGAGGAAAACAAAAGAATGCGTGATCCCGCGAGAAAGGAACTTTCCGAGTATTTTATACGAACCAGTTTTTTTCTAATCGTCGCCTTTACGATCATCGTTTCGCTTTGGGGTCTTCAACTTCTCGCCGTTCCGATGGTGATGGCGTTGTTGATCTTCTATGCGTTTAACGGAACGATCAACAACCTGGAAAGTCTGGGAATTCCCCGCATTCTTTCCATAGCGGTTCTTATGTTGGTCATCAGCATTCCGATTTATCTTTTCATAAACTCGGTCGCACCTCCGATCGTTTCGACTCTGAATCCTCTTTTAAAAAATTGGAAACAGGATCTGGACGAAGCCAAGTTCAAATATTTAACCGTAACCGTAAATCTTCAGTTCAACGAATTCCCTTCGAGCTGGAACGAAACCCTTCGGCCCGACGAACTGATCAAAAAAATCGCCGAGTTGATGCACGAACAAGTCAAAGGTTTCGTTTCCTACGTTCCCACTTTGATCGGTTATATGATCATCACTCCTCTCTTCGCATTTTTATTTTTGTTAAACGGAAATGGAATGTATAAGAATCTGATCGCTCTGATTCCGAATCGTTATTTCGAAATGGCCTTGATGGTCACCTATAAGATCAACGAACAACTCACGAACTATCTCAAAAGTTTGATGATTCAAAGCGCGATCATCTGCGTCGTTTCCGGCGTAGGATTTTACTTCATAGGTCTTCCCTACTTTTATATCTTCGGCCTTTTTCTCGGAGTTGCGAACTCGGTTCCGTATCTCGGTCCGATCATGGGAGCGATTCCCCCTTTGTTCTTCGCGCTCGTCATCGGAGGAACCGGAGCAACGGAACTGATGACTTCGATCTTGATCGTGGTTTTGATCGCTCAGATCATTGATAACTTTTTTATCCAGCCGATCGTGATTTCGGGTTCCGTTTCCTTACATCCGATCGTAGTCGTGGGCGCGGTGACCGTAGGCGGAGCGGCTTTGGGTTTGGTGGGAATGTTGATCGCAGTGCCGATGGCCGCGATCTTAAAGGTTACGATTCAAACACTTTACAGTTCTATGAAAGATCACAATCTTCTTTAAAGAACGTTGTGATTCGTCCGATTCGACTCTAAAAATCGGATACGATACCAATCGCTTTAAATTTGTTTAATGTAGGTTCGGGTTCGCGTTTCGAATCCGATTTACGAACGTTTCCTTTTCCGAATTCTGAAAAACGTTCAGAGGAACGATAAACGCGCTGAGCGACGTCACGTATAAGAAAAGATATCCGTCTCCTTCTTCCAAACGATGAATCGCCTTTAACACATGTCGAAACGTTCCGGATTCGTTTTCCACGATAAGAACGTCGTCGGCCAGTTCCACGTTTTGAACTCCGACCATTCCGTGATTGTGTCCTTCTTTCAGAAGATTTTTTACGTTATTCTTCAATCTCCAGTAATAGAGTTTGTCCGAATAAAAATACCAAAGAATTCCGAACACGAACAAGGGAGAATTCCAAAGAATCGACGTAAGATTCAAATTCTCCCGATTGAGAAAAAGAAACACAAGAACCGCCCAAACCGGGATCAACAACCTTAGAAAAAAAAGTCTCTTCTGTGTGAACTTGGAATTTCTAAAATGATATAGATTAAAATTGATAACGTCTTGTTCGTTTAACGCAAAGTTGAGTTTCATATCGAATGCGGATCTTCGCGGACCTTAGAACAAACCGTTTACGCCGTTGATCGTGACGGTTTTAATCACTTCTTTGTCCTTTTCGGACTCCGCGACCTTCCAGTTTACGCCCGAGGAAGTCGACAAAAGACTTCTGCCGATTCCCTTACGACCCAAAGCCGAACCGACTCCGCCCACCCTAGCGATAAAAATATCGAACTGCGAGGACAGTTTCGCATAACGTTCCAGGTCTTGTGCGTGCGAAGAATCGGATTCCAAGACGGAATCGATGTGAAAAAGAAGGTTCACATTCTGGGACTTCAATTCTTCCAGACGCGTTTGATTTTTGATTTCGTTACCCGCGACGATTCCGAAACGGAAACCGCCCATAATAAAGATCGTCTCGGCGTCTCCGGGAACAGCGGCATTTTCCTCGGGAGAAAGTTCCCTTTTATCGTACCAATCCACGACGACCACGTTTTGAACGATCGGAACGCTGATTCTCAGTTTGCCGGAATCGTCCTTTCTGAAAATCGAACCGCCGATAATTACGCCTTTATAATATTCAGAAATTTGCAACAACTCGTCCGATAAAAATTTGGATTTATCCGCGAGTTTTTCGGGTGTGGAAGACGAATCGTATAACGGGAAGTATTCCGGTAAAAGAAGAAAATCCGATTTCTCTTTGGAGAGTTTCGATTTTTGATCCGAGGAAACGGGTTGATTGATCTGTTTCTGAAAGAGTGTGACCTTTGCCGATGCCAATGGAGAACCGCCCGATCAATCGCCCAGGATGGAAGGATCCACACCTAAGGAATCCGCATCCAGATTTTCGGCGGAACCGTCGGCCGCCCCGGCGCCACCACCCGGAATTCCCAGATCGGATTCTCCTCCGGAAGGTTGTTCCGTTTTGATTCCGAATTCCTTTTCCATTTCTTCCGGTGAAAGTTCCGTGACGCCGCCAAAAAGATCCCCGCTTTCCAAACGACCCGTAAACGCGATCGCAAAACAGTAAGCTTCCATAATACACTGTTTGATCGGTTTTTTATTCAGTCTTCTTCTCGATTCCATCAGATCGAAACTCATCAGTTCGTCCATGTTGGTCACGATTTCCTTTTTGGATTTCATGTCGGCTATCAGTTTCTCGAGAATCTCCGCGGTTTTCTCCACGAATTCTTTTACCGTAACCCGAACGTTTCTGGATTGTTGGCTTCGTTTCGTTTCGAGAGAAGTCGTTTTTTTGGAAGCCTCTATGTAGTTGGCTCCGGGATTTTTGAGATGGTTCTTTAGTTCTTTATAATATTGATCGTAGATTCTAAACTGTTCGATCGAAGCTCTTGTCGTTTCGTAGTGGTCGATCATCTTCTCGCGATAATCCACTTTCGAACCGTTTACAATCGTAGGTTTGATCTCTATCTTCTTCGTGGTCATCACGAAAGAATATTCGGCGTCGAATTCCTTAAAGAAAAGCCAGGTTAAAAATGCCTTATCGCCGGAAGGCAGAATTTCATATTCTCCCTTAGGATCGTGTTTTTTACGAAGCTGATCGAGAGGAAGCATTCTCATCAACTTCAAACCGTATTTGAGCTCTTTGCTGAGGGAATCTTCGGGATTGGTTTCCTCTTTTTTCTCTTCGACGGGAGCTTCCTCTTCGGGAGCCGCGCCGCCGGAGATCTCGTCCAATTCTTCCCCTTGTTGTCTATGACCGGGTTTTTCCTCCGGAAAAATTCCGAGGACACCTTCCATCGTATTGCTCAAAAGAGGGATATTTTTGTTTTCGTTTCTGAGAACTACAAGATAGAGTTTTTCGAAAAGAGTTCCGAATAGATAATCGAATTCCTGAAGAGCGCGTTTTTTCTTCGTGTTGTAAATGCTGGAAGGTTTTCCTTCGAGTTTTTCAAGAGCGGCGTAACCGAGAGTGATCGCCTTTACGTAACTTCCTTGAAACGGATAAACATAGTATAATTTTCTAAAAATCGAATATAACGGATCTTTTACTCTCGAAATGGAAACGGGCAGATCGGGAGCCGCGTTATGCGGTTCTAGCACCTGATTGACTTCGCCGTTGTCGTAAATCTTGTGCATTCTTCCCAGAAGTTCTATGTAGAGCGGATTCTGAGCGTCGAGTTCCTTCGCGATTTTACCCGCGTAAGCAGGGTTCCCGAGAATATCGTTTCCTACGAAGTTCAATTCCAATAGGGATTTTTTTCCGGAAAGATTGAACTCCGACATAAAACCGGGTAACAATTCGGATGAGGAAAATCCGGTGACCCTTCCCAACCAGCATTTGATTCGAACGGAAAGACGATTGATGAAGTTTCCCATCTCGTCTTCGAGCGCCTTTCTGTCTCTCGGGCTCGGTCCCTTCGGTCCTCCGACGGCCCCACCACCTTTTCCGACACCGGAACCCGAACGGGATGCGGAAGATCCGCTTCCTCCGCGAGACGAAGAATCTCTTCCGCCGGCCTGGCTTCTTTGACCTTGACGAATGTTGGGTTGATTTTTGGACGCGGCTTCTTCTTTCTTTTTATCCTTGTCGTTGACGACCTTGCCGCCAGCGGACTGGAATTTATCAAACATTTCTTTCCTGGCTTTATCATCCAGGTTATTCACTCCGATGGAGCGTTTTGTCTTATCGAACTCAGCCATAATGCAACCCTTGCAATCCCGCGTCTCAGTTCAAATTTGCAGTTCTGAGAAATAAATCAAGAAAGATACTGATTCATTTTACTTCTTGACAGACCTTTCTTCCAGGTGTTTTTTCGATCTGATGATAATCCGAAGCGAGATACGAGAGAACCACATCGTTCTTAGCGTTCTTGAAGATATTCTTATGGATAATTCGCGGGATTTTTATTACGAATTCGAAGAATCCGTTAAAACCGGAAATCCGGAAATCATCAGTTTTTTTCTCGGAAAGGTCAAATTCATTGACTCCTCGGGAATCGGCATCATCATCAAAGTAAGAAATCAAATCCGCGAAAAAAACGGAACTGTTAACATTTTCGGCCTCAATAAATCCCTAAACTCGGTGTTTCGACTATCGGGACTGGACAAAATTGTGAACCTTTATACGAATGAAGAGTTTCTAAACAAGTATCCGATTTTTCAGGAGTTTGTGGATCAAAATTCCAAATGAAACCTACATTCAAATTTTTCTCGCCGTTTTTCATTCTTCTTTTCGTTCAGTGTTCTTGGGTCCAAGAAAGAAGCCTCTTCTTCTGGACAAAAAACCAAAACCTACTCTACAACTCCGAAGAAGTCGCTTATTTTAAGATCAATCCATCCAAGGTGGATCAGTTCGACGAACTCGTGGCTCCCGGCCCATTCACTCATCCGAATCAGCTTACTTCGGAACAATGGAAGGATATCTTAGGGAATCTGAAATACGTGAAAAAATCCTCTCTCGGTTTTTTTACCGATCACGTCTTTTCGGACGGAGAATTGGAAATCATAGCGAGAGATCTTCCCTACGTCATCAAATCGCTACCCGAGAACAAACTTCTCGTCATGATTTCGAAATACGACGACATTCAATCCGTTATCTCGACCGAGGAATTGACGACAACGTTGATCTGGGGCGAAAAGGATAAAATCAACGTAGTCTTCGGAAAAATCAAAAAGGAAATCGTGGACAAGGCGGTCGGGCTCGACTTCGCTCTTTGGACGGACATCAAGGCGATCAATCTCACTCACGTATCGGACGGAACGGAGATTAGCGATAACGGAGCGGTTCAATTTCAATTGGTTCGGAATATTCCGAATCGGAAATGGGTGGTCTACAACTCGGAACGACTCGACCAGTATAAGTTTAAACCGAGAAAAAGAAACGAAATCCGCAAACTCACCGATGAAAACGATCGCCCCGGCGGCTGATCGTTGTTAAACGATTTAAACGACTTAGCTTAACAAAAAAGGGAGAATTTTCCAAACTCACGCGCAAGACGCGGAGCGGACATTCTCCCTTTTTTATTTTAAGATCGGTGAAACGTTAACGATCGAAAAATCGATCGTTTTCAATTCTATCTAACCTACCACCGACTTACAACGGCCGCAAAGATCTCCGTCCTTGGAAATGTCTTCGGTATGTCTCCAACAACGAGGACATTCTCCCTGAGAAGGTTTAAGAACCTTAACGGAGAATTTTTCGTTTTCATGAGAGGAAAGAATTTCCATTCCAGGATTTTTCTCGTGAACCTGCGATACGACAAAAAGTAATTCCAAGGTTTCCTTAGGAAGAAGTTTGCCGAGATTGTTTCCGTTTTTGGAAACGATTTCCAAACCGGCTTCGAGGGATTTGCCGAGTTTACCGTCCTGTCTTGCGATTTCCAAAGCCTTTTGAACCGCTTCTCTCGCCTGCAACGCGGATTCGAATTTTTCTTCAAGTGCGGAATTCTTCCACGATTTCAGATCGGGAAAGGTCTGGAGAAACACGGATTCTTTTTTACCGTTAGACGCCCATACCTCTTCGGCCGTAAAACTCAAAATCGGAGCGGTAAGAATACATAACGTTTCCAGAATATGTTGTAACGCCGTCGCCGAAGATCTTCTCGTTTTGGAATCTCTCGAGTCGCAGTACATTCTATCCCGAATCATATCGAAATAATCTTGGGAAAGAGTGACCGTGCAGAATAAGATCAACTTCTGATAAATCTGATGAAACTGATACGTTTCATAACTCGCAACCGCGTCTTCCACGAACTGGGAAAGTTTCGAAAGATAAAATCGATCCACCTCTTCGAGTTCTTCGAAGGGAAGATTTTTTTCGGAAGTATGACCGTCCAGGTTTCCGAGAAGATAACGGAACGTGTTTCGGATCTTACGATACTGTTCGGAAACGATCTTATGAGCGTCCTTTCCTACTTTGATATCGTCTCTGAAGTCCAGAGAACTCACCCACAAACGAAGAATATCCGCTCCGTAAACGTGAATGACGTCGGTAGTAGGATCGATTCCGTTTCCGAGCGACTTGGACATAGGATGTCCTTTTTCGTCCAAAACATAACCGTGTGTGAGAACCGTTTTGTAAGGTGGGATTCCTCTCAGAGCCATCGAAGGCCATAAGGAAGATTGGAACCAACCTCTGTGCTGATCCGAACCTTCGAGATAAAGATCCGCCGGCGGTTCGTTCTTACGTTCGTCTAACACCGCAAAGCTGGAAACTCCGGAGTCGAACCAAACGTCCAGAATATCGTTTCCTTTTTTAAAGGAATCGCTTCCGCATTTTCCGCACTTCGTTCCCGGAGGAAGAAGGTCCGCGGCTTTTTCGGAATACCAGATTTCGATTCCTTTTTCGCGAACCATCTTTGTAAAGAATTGAATCGATGCGTTATCGAGATGAGTTTCTCCGCAAGACTCGCAAGTGAACGCGGGAATCGGAACTCCCCAGTTTCTCTGACGAGACAAACACCAATCGGGTCTTGTCTCGACCATGGAACGAATCCGAGTGATTCCCCAAGAAGGAACCCATTGAATTCCGTCGATTGCGGAAAGTGATTTTTCGCGAAGTTCGTTGAAGTCCATTTTAAAGAACCACTGCGGAGTCGCGCGGAAGATCAAAGGTTTTTTACTTCTCCAACTGTGCGGGTAAGAATGTTCGAACTCGCTGTAATGCAAAAGCATTCCCTTGTCTTTCAAAAGCTGAACGATTTCAGGATTCGCATCGAAAACTTTTTTACCCTGCATGAGAGGGAATTCGTCCGTATATCTTCCGTAGTCGTCGACCGGAGAAAACGGTTCGAGTCCGGCCGCAAGACCGACTTTATAGTCGTCCTGACCGTGACCGGGAGCCGTATGAACACAACCGGTTCCCGCGTCCAAAGTCACGTGATCGCCGAACAAAGGAATGGAAACACGATCTATAAAAGGGTGTTGAAATTTCAGAGCCGCCAATTCGTCCGAAGAGATCGGCTTTAATTTGTTAAGCGACACTCCGGTTGCGTTAGTCACGCTTTCCGCGAGTCCGTCCGCGAGAATGAGTTCTTCTCCGGCTTCCGCTTTAAAAATCGAATATTCGATTTTCTTGTTAAAGCAGATCGCAAGATTCGCGGGAAGAGTCCAAGGAGTGGTCGTCCAAATCAGACAAAAACGATTCGGCGCGCCGATCACCGGAAACTTTACGTAAATCGAAGGAGAAACGTGAGGATAGTATTCGATCTCTGCTTCCGCGTGCGCGGTTGCGAGGTCGATCGACCAATATACGGGTTTTTTACCGCGGTAAACATAACCTTTTTGAAAAAGTTCGCCGAATACTTCCACGATTCTCGCTTCGAAATCGGGGGACATGGTTTTGTAAATTCTTCCGTCTTCCCAAAAACAAAGAAAACGACTTAGATCCTCGCTTTGTTTTCCCACGAATTCTTCAGCGTAGTTTCTACAAAGTTGTCTGAGTTCTTCGGGTCCGGTTTCGCGCGCTTTTTTTCCGAGATTCTTTAAAACCTGAACCTCGATCGGAAGTCCGTGACAATCCCAACCGGGAATCATATCCGCGTAATATCCCGCGAGAGACTTCGATTTAACGATCGTATCCTTGAGAATCTTATTGAGAGAATGACCCAAGTGAAAATTTCCGTTCGCATACGGAGGACCGTCGTGAAGAACGAATTCTTTTTTTCCCTTTCTATGTTCTTTCATCTTTCGAAAGATCTGGCCCGATTTCCAAGCTTGGATCTGGGCCGGTTCCCTTTTGGCGAGATCGGCTTTCATCGGGAAGTCCGTTTTTGGTAAAAGGACTGTGGAAGAATACGGATTTTCTTTTTGGGTTTCGCTCATAGTCGTATCAATAGTCGATTTTTGTGTTCGGGAGGAGCGCCTGCAGTTTGTCCGCGTCCTCGCCTTTCAATGACGTTTTTTTAATATTCAATCTTTTTAAACGAGTCAAACTCTTCAGTTTTTCGTAATTGGACGGAAGGGCCTTAATCCCGGAGTTCAAATTCAGATCCAATTCCTCCAAACCGGAAAGGGACGCGAGAATTTCCACGTCCGTTTCGTTTAGAACGAGTTTATTCTGATCCAGATACAACGTCTTTATCAACGGCAAAAACAGAAGTTCGGAAGGAAGAACGGTCAGATCGTTGCTACCCGCGAGTAACACTTTCAAATTTTTTAATTTAGAAAAGGATGATGGAATCGAAGTCAGATCGTTTCCGAAAAGATTGAGTTGTTCCAGATTCTTACATTCTCCGATAAACTCGGGAAGCGAAGTAAGACTGTTCAAACGTAGATCCAGCTTGGTAAGACTCGGAAAACCGCAAACACTTTCGGGAACCGCAGTCAACTTCTGCATTCCCAAGTCCAGAACCTGAACCGATTCCGGTTTAGCCTTTGCTTCTTCCAAAATTTCTTCCGCGTTCTTTTTACAATCGATCCAGAAGATCGCTGACAAAAGAAGGACAAGGACGATCACGAGTTTTTTTGACAAGGTTGAATTCATTCTTCGATTCCTCTTTATAAAGCAAAAACTTGCTCTAAACCTTTTTCATAGGGTTCGTTCAATTCGGCGAAGGAAACTTTCAAAGCGATATCCTTGATTTCCAAGGAACCGGAAGAAGTCGTTTTTCCGATCGGATAATACTTCAGTCCTTTCGCTTCCGCTTGTTTGCGAACCTCTTCTTTCGAAGCCGAGTCGATTCCGACAAGAACCGCAGTGGAGGATTCTCCGAACAAGGTAAGATCGAGACGATCCTGTTTGAGGGAAGCAAGATCCGCTTCGATTCCGAGTCCGCTGAAAAGAACGGTTTTGGAAAGAGCGATCGAAATTCCTCCGAGAGAAAGATCTCTTGCGGATTTTAAGATTCCTTTTTCGTTTAAGGAAAGAATCAGTTTACAAAGTTCTAATTCCTCTTTGATGTCGAGCTCGGGAATACTTCCGTTGACCTGACCGTGAATCTTCTTCAAGTATTCGCTTCCCCCAAGTGAAGGACGAAAGTTTCCAAGAACCGCGAGTTCGATCCCAGCGGACTTCGGAAAATTGGAAAGAAGTTTTGTTTTATCTTGAAGAATTCCCACCATGCCGATCGTAGGAGTCGGGAAAATCGGTCCTTCGGGGGATTCGTTGTAGAAGGACACGTTTCCGCCCGTAACGGGAAGTTCGAGAAAACGGCAAGCGTCTCCCATCCCGCGAATACATTCGGAAAACATATAGTAGTTTTCCGGAATATAAGGATTTGCGAAATTAAGATTGTTCGTCACTCCGTACGGCGCGGCTCCCGTTACGTAAACGTTTCGAGCCGCTTCACATACCGCGAACTCCGCGCCCTTGTAAGGATCGAGATACGTATATCTCGAGTTACAATCGGTTGCGGTTGCAAGAGCCTTATTCGTATCGGGAATCGAGGACAATCCGCCGTCGAGTCCGGGTCCGATGAGTTTTACTAAACCGACTTCGCTGTCGTATTGTTCCGTGATCGGTCTTCTCGAACAAACATTCCATGAGGAAATGATCTTGAGCAACACGTCTTTTGTGTTTGCGCCCGCGGTCACATCGGAGATGGAATCCTGTTTCCAAGTTTTTACCGCATCCAAGTAGGCAGGACGTTTGGTTTCCCTTTCGTAACGGGGAGCTCCGCCGCCTAACACGAGTGATTCGGCGGGGATTTTCGCCTTCAGCTTTCCATCCATGTGAATTTCGATCATTCCGTCCGAAGTCACTTCTCCGATTTTGACGGCGTTTAAATTCCATTTTTCGAATATAGATACGAGTTCGTTTTCTTTTCCTTTTTTAGGAACTACGAGCATTCTTTCCTGAGATTCGGAAAGCATCGCTTCATAAGCGTTCATTCCGGTTTCACGAAAAGGAACGAGGTCAAGATCGATTCTCATCCCGGTCTGACCTTTTGCGCTCATCTCGGAAGTCGCGCAGGAAATTCCCGCCGCGCCCATGTCCTGAATTCCGATCAAAAGTCCTTTTTGAATCGCTTCGAGACTCGCTTCCATCAACAGCTTTTCCATAAACGGATCGCCGACTTGAACCGCGGAACGTTTCGATTCCGATTCTTTGGAAAGATCTTTCGACGCGAAAGAAGCTCCGTGAATTCCGTCTCTTCCGGTCGTTGCTCCGACGATATAAACCGCGTTTCCGATTTGTCCGCCGGTGGTCGCGCTCGCCATTTGATCGTGACGAACGATTCCGACTGTCATCGCGTTCACCAATGGATTCTTGGAAAAACACTCGTCGATAAAAAGTTCTCCGCCCGAAACCGCGATCCCGAGAGAATTTCCGTAGTCGCCGATTCCTTTCACCGCTCTGGAAAGAAGATATTTATTTCTTGGTTCGTCGGGATTTCCGAATCGAAGAGAATTGAGAGATACGATCGGACGCGCGCCCATCGTAAAGATATCTCTCATAATTCCACCGACACCCGTGGCCGCTCCTTGATACGGTTCCACCGCTGTCGGGTGGTTGTGACTTTCGATTTTAAAAACGACCGCGAGACCGTCGCCGATATCCATCGCGCCCGCGTTCTCTTCGCCCGCTTTTGCAAGCAGTTTATCCGAAGATGTCGGAAGAGTTTTTAATTTTAGAATCGAGTTTTTATAAGAACAATGTTCCGACCACATCGCGGAAAAAATTCCGAGTTCGGTCGAGTTCGGGATTCTGCCCAGGATTTCCTGGATCTTCTGAAATTCTTCTGAGGTAAGCCCGTGTTCCAGGGCGTCTTGTAGGGAGACGGCTTCTTTTTCCATCGATTGTCAGTATTTTTTCCAAGTCGCGCTCTGAAAATCAAATATTCCCGTAAAATTCGGGTGATTGTAGTTCCGACCTGGCAATTCTCGAAACGAATAAGAAGAGTTCCCGCGTTTTGAGGCGAACTCGCCCGTAAGAATCGAAGGAGTTCCTACATTTTCAGTTCTTATGGAGAATGGAACCGATCCCAGCAATGTTTCCAGAGAAAATCCAGAAGCATAGGTCGGACCTCCGTTCGCTCGGAGTTTGTCATCCATTCGCCGTCTCCGATTTCAAGGGGCGACAAATCGCAGATTTCTTTTAAATCCGATCGGACGGGAGATGCGGAAGAAGAATTTAAAATCGGTTGTAAAAAATTTGAAATTTGATCCCGAGCCGAAGAGATCCGACCGCAACAAACAATAACGACAAAAAGGAATATTCCTAACGCGGCACGCATTCTGATGTATGGACCCCATAATCTTCCGACGAGTTTCCCTTGTCGGCAATAAGCTCTACGTTTACATACGTGAGTCCAATCGCATCGCGCCAAAAAAATCGCAACGCTCGCGGATTCCTTCGAAAAAATCCGCGATCCTAAAAAGCGAAAAAGAACATTGAACTATTCTTATATTCCTATTCTTCAACGTGAAGAGCGAAGATCCATGTCGTTTTAACGAATCAAAAACTTTTTGAATCTTTTAGATCGAGTAATAACCTCTTCTATAATACAACAACGGCCTTAAACTATCTTCCGCGCCCGCCGAAACCACGCGTCCGATTACGATCGAATGATCTCCCCCGTCCACAAACTGGTCCACTTCACATTCGATATGCGAAAGTGTACCCGGAAGAATCGGAACGCCAAGTTCTCCCGTTTTAGAACCGAGTTCATCGATCAGAACGTGTTTATCGGTTTTACCCGAAGCGAATTGATTCGAAATGGAATCCTGACCCTGCGCCAAAATGTTCACTACGAATTTTCCGGAACTCCGAATCGGATCGTGACTCGTTATGTTCTTTTGAAGACAAAAAAGGACCAAGGGAGGATTGAGAGAAAGAGAACTAAAACTACTCACGGTAAGGCCGCTATTTTTTCCGAGATGAGAATACGTGATGACCGTTACACCGGAGGGAAAGTGCGAAAGCGCGTTTTTAAAAACGTCTTCTGTGATTTTCATAAGGCCGATCTTAAAATCGAAAGAGTCTCTGTCAACCATCGAAACGAAAAAGCTTATCCATAACAAACCGCATTGACATTTTGAATCGGGCAAGGATACTAAAGAAAGAATCCAGAATTCTCATTTTATCGAATTGAATTAAAAGGACTTACGATCATGCGTTTAACAATTCGTCTCATTCCGATCTTATGTTTACCGTTTTATGTTTCCTGTCTTTGGCTGATCCGTCCTTCCGGAAATTTCGAAGAATTCAAACCTCCTCAAGAACCGAATTACGCCGATCAGAATTCCTGGGCCGCTCTTCCTCAAAAGAAAGACGACGCGGATCAAGTCCCTTTGGAATCGAATCTAAAAGACGAACAAGACAAGGCCTTGGTCGACGTATTCTTCGTCCATCCCACCACGTTTTACGGGAGAGAATGGAACGCGGAGCTTTTAAACGAAAAAGTAAACAACCGAACCGATGACGGTACCATCAAACAACAAGCGAGCGCATTCAACTGTTGCGCGAAGATTTACGCTCCTCGTTACAGACAGGCAACTCTTTATTCTTTTCTGGATAAATCGAACGGAAAACTTTCTTTAGATTTAGCATATCAAGATATACTTAAATCCTTCGACTACTACATGAAACAATGGAACGGAGGAAGACCTTTCATCATAGCGTCCCATAGCCAGGGAACGCACCACGCGATTCGCTTATTGAAGGATAGAATCGACGATTCTCCCCTTTCCGGAAAGATGATCGCCGCTTATTTGATCGGAGGCGCGGTTCCCGTAAACTTCTACAAAACGATTCCTGTTTGTAAATCATCGACACAAACCGGTTGTGTGATTAGCTGGAGAACCTTCGGTGAAAAGGCCGAAATTCCAAAAATGGTACATGACCCCCTAGGACCGGTCGTATGCGTCAATCCGATCAGTTGGAAAGACGACGAACTGATTGCAAGCGCAGAACAACATTTAGGCGGAGTTAACGGAAAGTTCAAAACGATCCGTCCGAAACTATGCAGTGCGCAGTGTGTATCCGGTGTACTTCGAATTTCGGAACCCCAGGCGCCGGGATTCTCAAGATGGGTCGGACAAAATTATCACGTTCTTGATTACGGAATTTTTTATAAGGATATTCGAGAGAATGTTTCCCAAAGAATACAAAACTTTCTTCAGAATGGGAAGAATTGAATCCGATCGAAACTTTCTGGACATCGTCGATCCTTTGCGAAAGTTAGATGTATTAGGAAAACTATGACTCCGAAAGAGCTGGAAACAAAAACCCGAGAATTCAAAAAGATCGTTCCCAATGAAATTACGATCACTCGTTGGGAACATTCTCTTCGAGTCGCCGAAATCGCCAAAGAACTCGC
The DNA here is from genome assembly GCF_002811925.1 of Leptospira barantonii. NCBI lineage: Bacteria > Pseudomonadati > Spirochaetota > Leptospiria > Leptospirales > Leptospiraceae > Leptospira > Leptospira barantonii. The sequence continues at coordinate 792,773 of NZ_NPDS01000001.1, read as the reverse complement.
GCTCATCCATTCCAAAGACGAAGCGGAACTCGCGTATCTCGCGGGAATCGTTCACGACATCACAAAACAAAAGACGTCGGAATTTCACTTAATGTTATTCAAAGAATCGGGTCAACACGATCTGGAAAAACTTCCTTCGGCGGCTTGGCACGCGTATTCCGCCGCGATCTATCTCAGATCCGAATATAAACTCGAACACGAAAACGTATTGTCCGCGGTTCGAAATCATACACTCGGAGCGGAAACACCCGGACCTTTGGATCTTATCTTATACGCGGCCGACTTTTTAGGATCGGAATATGCGGAAAAAAATCCGCTTTATGCGGACTGGAGAGAACAAGCGCGAAAAAATATTTATCTCGGCGTTCTCTGTAAGGCAAAAAATACGATGGAAGATTTGATCACATCGGGAAAACCGATTCATCCAAGAACCGTTTTTACATACAATCTCGCAGTATCAAAAAGTTCGGATAAAACCTGACCATTTCTAAAAGTTTTTCTTCTTATACAATTGTTCTTCGATTGTAATATTTTGTTCATAGAATCGTAAAAGAATATTCAAAATTTTGAAATTACTTTTATGAAAATCGAAAACAGACCCTTTTGGCTTTTCCTCTTAGCATATTTCGTATTATTGTGCGTCGGTCTCGGGTCGTTCCCCTTGATAGACTGGGATGAAAATATCTACGGAGCCGCTTCCAAGAACATGTTCACTTCGGGAGATTATCTTCGAATTGTAGTAAACGGTCAGTTGTTCACCGAAAAACCCCCGTTTTACTTTTGGCTCGCGAGTTTATTCTACTCGATTTTCGGAATCGGAGAATTTGCGACAAGACTTCCTTCGGTTTTATCCGGATTGTTTTCTTTCGGCGTTCTTTACTTTTTCGGTAAACGTGTTGTCTCGGAAAAGTTCGGTCTACTCTGGGCGCTTATCTATTCCTCTTCCTTATTGCCCTTATTGCTTTCCAGAACCGCTTACATCGATCATCTATTCAATACGTTTCTTTTATGTTCCGTCCTTTGTTTGTTCTTATACGATGTGGAACAAAAAGCAAAGAATCGTTTCGGCGCTTTGAAGTGGTTGATTCTCGCGTCGTTCAGCATGGGAATCGGAACGCTTACCAAAGGACCTCTCGGAATAGCGATCCCTGCGTTTTCCTTTGCGGCCGTTCGAATCTTCGAAAAACGATTTCGATTTTCGTTCATGCATCTTTTATTATGTATCGCTCTGACTTCGGGAGTTGTGTCTTCCTATTACCTAACCGATTATCTGATCCACGGAGAAGGTTTTATCGCGGGTTTCGTCGAGTTCCAGAAAAAACTTTTAACCAAATCTCTGGAATCGCATACCGGACCTTGGTTTTATCACGGCCTCGTCGTTTTGATCGGTTTTTTTCCTTGGACGCCTTTGTTATTCGGATACGCCTTAAAACCAAAAACCTCCGCATTCGAAAACGAGAACACGAAAACGTTCTCTAAGATTCTTTTCGTATGGGCCGGTATTGTTTTGATAATTTTCTCGATCGTTCAGACAAAACTTCCGCATTACTCCTCTTCGATTTACTTTCCGCTCTCTTTCTTTGCGGCTTACGCGATTCAAAATGATAAGCGAAGTCGACTTTTAGGATGGGTGGCCGGTTACGGAGGGATAATCGCATTCGCCTTTCTATTATTTCCTTGGATAGCTCAACTTGCGATTCATTCTTCCGATTTTAGAATGAACATCGGGGACGGAATCGATTTTCGAATTTCCATTCTCGATTATTTACCGGGACTTTTGATCTTAGGTTCCGTATTGATGTCGATCTATCTTCTTGTGAGTTTCGTTCCTAAGAAGGAGAATAATTTGGGCTTCTTTAGCGTTCTTTGGATCGGAATGTTAACTTGGATCGGAACCCTATCCTTTACCTTGGCGCCGAAGGTAATGGACGTTCTGCAGGGAAGAATCTTAAAATTCTCGGACATCGCCGAAGCGGAAAAAGGAAAATTAGTATTTTATAAATATCTTTCGTTCTATCCGATGTTCTATCGTGAAAATAAAATCCATATCATCGGAAGTTATAAGTTTAAAGACGAAGAAAAACTACTGACCGAACCGGAGAATCAAAAACTATTCTTAGTGGCCAATCGGAACAGTTTAGTGGAATTGAATTTTCTTTATCCGAAGTTGATCTTTACTCCGATCGCAAACGAAGGGGATCTATTTTTAATCCGAACGGAAAAAAAGAAACTCTAATAAAAGTCAAAAGTTAGCTCAAGCTCATCCTTTCCATTTTATGATCTCGAGCTCGAAATTGAATCGTTGAATTTTGGAAACGGTATGAAGAATGAGCCCGATCGAAAAATTAATCATGGAACCGATCATCAACCCGGTCGCAAGAATCGCCAAAGGAACGTGATAGACATAGCGGTATCGGATATAATCCAAAATAGCCGGAAAGCCCACACATAAGGACGCAAGGAACGCGGCTCCCGATATAAAACCGAAAAAGTGCATCGGCTTATAATCTTTAAAAATCCAGAGAATATTCTTAACAACCGAATAACCGTCTCGGATCGTATTCAACTTAGAAGAACTTCCCTTAGGACGATCCAAATAACGAACCGGAACTTCCAAATACGAAAGACGTTTATCCAAAACGTGCAAGGTCATCTCTATCTCCAACTCGAACCCTTTGGAAAGAATCGGATAATGACGAACGAAACGATTCGAAAAAATCCTGTAACCGCTCATGGCGTCTCTGAGCTTAACCGCAAAAAGAAAATTGATCAGACGAATCACCAAGTTATTTCCAAAGGAATGAAACGTTCTTTTGTTTTCTTTTTTATAACCTCCCCCGCTGAGACGATCGCCTACGACCATATCGTAGCCGCCTTCCTCTCTCGCTTCGATCAATCTATGAACTTCTTCGGCGGGATAAGTCATGTCCGCATCGACCATCACGTAACATTCGGCGTAAGAAGAGGCGAAACCCTTTCGAATCGCGTTTGCCTTTCCTTGTTTGAACTCGGAAACCACTTTGCCCCTGATCTTATGCTTTTTCAGAGTGGCTTTCGCGATCTCGTTCGTACGATCCTTGGAGTTATTGTCTATGACGATGAACTCTGCCTTTGGCAATTCCTTAAAAAAGGAAAGAATCGTATCGGCGATCGTCAATTCTTCGTTATAAGCGGGTAATAAAACCGTAATATTTTTTTCTGAAGCCATGAACTTTCCAAATAGTTTTTCAAATTCGATTTCAATCGAAATATGTTTCGGAACTATCGGAAGAATTCATACGATTTCAATCAATGGAATTTTCGGAATTTCCATATTACATTTTACGAATCCGTTGTAATCAAAAGTAAACAAACCGAATTCGTTTTAGACTTCTCGTTCGCACAAAGTATATTTTTTAATGCGACAATGAAAAAAGCGAAAACACGCTTCCTATTCTTGTGCATTTTTATCCTGAGCGTTCTTATACTTTTTAATCTTTATACGAGTTTTGCCTTTCGATCCGAGGCCAGCCACGAAAACCGAAATACAAACAACAAGGAAATAGAAAACCCCTATCGACACAGAACAAACCTAAAATGGGTCAAATCCTCCTTCCACAATCATACGAACGAGGTCTGGTATACACCCGGACGAAACAGCGTCGAAGAAATCGAAAAAGTATATTCAAAAAACGGATACCGAATTCTTTCCTTTAGCGATTATGGAAGAATAACCCGTCCCAAAGATAAGAATCTATCCACAATCCCAGCGTTCGAATGGGGAACCAATCTTAGAAAAAGACATATCTTGGTTCTCGGCGGAAAACAACCCGAGTTCGATCCGTTTCCGTTGTATGCAGACGTTTCGAACATACAATGGGCGATCGATCGTTTTCACGAACAAGGAGCCTTCGTTACGATCAACCATCCCAAACTAAATCACAGTTTCTCTCAAAGTATGCTATTAGGCCTCAAAGATTACGATTCCATTGAGGTCTTCAGCCCGTTCGGCGACGAGATATCCACGTGGGATGAAATATTAAGCGAAGACAAATTCCCACATTGTATGGCGTCCGACGATTTGCATTACCTTCCCCGAGACGAATACGAAAACGTCCGAAAAAAAGATCGATTCACACTGCGGGATATGGTCGCACTCTTGTATAGACCCGAAGGACAATCACTCATGCGTTACGTTCTTTTAAACGTAAACACATTAGAATCCAATGATATTCTAAAATCCTTAAAATCCGGAAACTACGTATGCGTAAGAAAACACGATCGTATTCTGGAAGATCCGGAACTGATCGAAATCGGCCTCACTCAGAGAGATGAAATTTTTTTTGAATTTGGGGAAAAAGCGATTCGAGTCGAGTTTATCGGAAAACAAGGAAGAGTTTTAAACGAAGTTCACGACGTAAAAAAAGGGAACTACAAGTTCCCTTCCAATGAACCGTATATTCGGCTTCAAATCCTATTTCCGAGCGCTTTGGTCCTCAGCAATCCATTCCACAGGGGAGAATTACGAAAAAGATAGGATTTTATACCTTTCTGCGCCGGTCATAGATTTATCGAATTTCAAATTCTTTTTGCCGTCGATGCTTTGTCGGAACAACTAAAGTTAAATTCTTTACATCCAAAGAATTCTTCATTCGTCCTGATCCGAATTCAACTTTAGTTCAGAATCTCATTTCACCTAATTAGAATTAGCTGATCTATCCGCAACCCAACCGATCGCAAAAGATACGAATACCATCGCGATATATCCCAATCCGATTTGGATGAAATAATCCGCGGGACTCATCTTAGACATAGGAAGTAAGATCAAAAAGTCTAATCCCCAATTGATTATAAGCCAGATGAATCCAGCGCTCAGAAGAATCCCGAACTTTTTACCCGAAATCTTGAGCGCAAGTGAAACGAACAAAAGACAACCCGTAAGACTTCCCGTAATCAACATCACGGATTTAAACAGAAAAATATCCGTCAACAACTTCCCGTCCCGCGTATAGAACGGAATCGCCACAAGAAACGGAATCAACCAAACTAAAAAACCGTAACCGAAAATTCGAACCAAATGTTGCTTCATCATAAACTCCTAATGTATTTAAAAAATATGCGTTCTTTTGCGTATCGCGCGCGGATTCATTCCCTCGGCATCAATCCGGATCGGATTCCGATTCTTCATTCGCCGCTTTTTGAAAGTCGATATCGGTCTCCGGCTCCTGAACATTCAACAAGGAGGCAGGGTATAAAATTCTGGAAATCATACTCAACGTTCCCGTCGACACTTGAGTTTGATTCGAATCGAATTCGCTTAACAGTTTCGTTTTCATATATCTTCTCCGAATTTTTCCTTAAAGTATCTTCCCCAATGGGGTCTATTTCCGTCCAAATCCATAAAATCGTATTCGTCCGAAAGTCTCCAAGAACTCGTAGCGGTTCCCGTTTTTGAAAAAACGTTCGGATCCATCGCTAAGGCCGCAACCGCTCGTCCTACATAAGCGGGAGTTTCCGATGCGATAAAATGGGGTTCTTTTAAGGCCCCGTCCCTCCAATTTTTTTCCTCAACTCCGAAATGATCGAGCATCGCCTCGGATCTCAAAAATCCGGGAGTTACCGCGAGCACCGATATTCCGTGGGGTTTCAATTCCTCCGATAAATAACTTGCAAGATTTATAATGGAGGACTTGATCAAAGAATAATATAAATTCCCTCTATATCTGCCGTCGATCCCGTCCGTAATCTCTATCACAAGACCCGAACCGGTTTCGATCATCAAGGGCGCCGCAAAATAATTCGTAATCAAATGAGAATCCAAACAGGTTCTTTGCACCTTGAGTCCGTTCTCCAAAGAATGTTCCCAAAATTTCTGAGACCAATCGATGTAAGGATCTCCGCCCCAAATATCGTTGATTAGAATATCAAGTTTTCCCTGTTCTCTTTTAATTTTGGAAAGAAGGGACTTTACCTCTTCCGGCTTTGTATGATCGACTTGAACCCAGATCGCCTTCCCGCCCGAAGATTGGATCAGTTCCGCGGTTTCTTCGATCGTCTCTTTACGATTCATCTCCGAAGAATTTCCACGGACACTCCTTCCCGTAACGTAAACGGTCGCACCCGCTTCACCCAACTCGATCGCAATTCCCCTTCCGGCTCCTCTGGTTGCGCCCGCTACCAACGCTACCTTACCTTCCAAATTTCTGTTTTTCATACTCCCATCTTACATCGGTTAGCATGACAAACTCTGTCATATATCCAAAAGAATGTTTTTTACCATCGAAAAAAATTGATTTCAGTTACAGTTTAAGAAATTATATATGTCAATTACTGTCATGTATTTGGAATATGATTGAAACATGCGCGCGGATCGGTTACTCTCCATTCTTTTACAACTTCAGGCCAAAGGGAGAATCTCCTCTCGGGACCTTGCCAAAAAACTAGAGGTTTCCGAAAGAACGATTCATCGAGATATGGAAGCCTTAAGCGCTTCCGGTGTTCCCGTATATGCGGAACGAGGTTCCAAAGGCGGCTGGGAACTTTCGGAAGGTTACAGAACCAATCTCACTGGAATGAAAAAGGAAGAAATTTTTTCGATGATCCTTACGAGTTCGACACGAATCGCTTCCGATCTCGGTAAGAAAAAAGATTTCGACTCGGCCTTTATGAAATTTATGGCGTCACTTCCTCCGGCTTATCAAGAAGAAGCGGAGATGGTTCGACAAAGAATTCATATAGACGGAGCCGGTTGGGGTTGTTCCGAAGAGGAGTTTCCGTTCTTGCCTTTGATACAGGAAGCGGTGTGGCAGGAAAAGAAAATCATTCTTCGTTATCGATCCGATGAAGAATCCAAAAAAAGAATCATTCTTCCCTTGGGTCTTGTCGCAAAAGGAAAAACCTGGTATCTGGCCGCTAAGTACGGAAAAGAATTCAGAACCTTCCGAATCTCCAGAATCATCGATGCGAAACTCGGAGATTCGTTTGAAAGACCGAAAAAATTCGATCTGGAAAAATACTGGCAAGAAAGTACGAAAAACTTTTTCTCAAAACTCCCTTCTTATCAGGTCCTCCTCAGAATCAAAGCGGAACGTTTCGATTTTTTTAAAATGATCTCATACGGAAGAATATTAGAATATTCTAAAATAGATACCGAATGGATCGAAATGAAAGTCGATCTCGAAACGAAAGAATGGGCCCTGCATCACGTTCTCGGTTTGGGCGATTCCGCGATTCTTATCGAACCGAAAGAACTAAAAACGGATCTATTGATCGCAATCGAAAAAATCGCAGGTTCTTATTCCACCTGATACACGCCGACCAAGTTCTCCTTCCCCTTAACGGCGACCTTACCCAACTCTTTGAAGGAATGTTTGATTCGATTTCTGATTTTGCGGAAGCTGTCGTCCGAAAGAAGAATGTCGACGCCGTATTTTTTGGTAAGCCCTTCGATTCGTGAAGCGAGATTGACCGCGTCCGAAATAACGGTTCCGTCCATTCTTTCCACTTCTCCGATCGTACCCAACATTAAAACTCCGGTATGAATACCGATCCCGATTCGAATCGGTTCATAATTTCTTTCCAATCGACTTTGATTGTGTCGATCCAATTCCAGTTTCATTTCGAGAGCGGCTTCAAGCGCGTCATCGGGAGAATCCGGAAACAACGCCATAATTCCGTCCCCGAGATATTTATCCACAAAACCTCCGTGTTTGCGGATTATGGGTCCCATCTTTCCCATATACGAATTCAAAAAATCGAAGTTATCCTTAGGGGTCATCTTTTCGGAAAGTTCGGTAAAAGAACGGATATCCGAAAAAAGAATCGTCATTTCTTTTTGAGTCTGATCTCCTAATTCAATTTCCGTAATATTCTGTTTTCCTAAAAACTTCAAGAATTCCAAAGGAACAAAACGGCTGTAGGATTGGTTCGTGGCCTTTAAGTCCGCCGAAAGATTTTCGATTGCGACGAAAGCCGCCGAAAATTTCAAAGAAAGCATATACGACTGCGCGAAGATAAACGTAAACAATCCGAGCGGGAGATAATATCCCGTGCTGACTACGGTTTGACTTTGAAGAATATCGTTGATAGCGGTCGCGATCAATGCGAGCGCTCCCAAACTTGCGATGATCGCCCCGTCTCTTTTGCGATAGATGAATCTTCCGAGCCAAAAGAAAAAGAGCAGAGTATAAACCAGAAGAAAAAGTTGATACGGAATGAGAGTGAGCGCGAATATCTTCGTCGGAAAGAAAAGAATCACGAGTGAAAAAACGCCAACCACCGCTACGCTGATCTTCCAAACGAACTTTGGCATATCTTCCGGAAAGATCGTATCCATGTATTTCTGAAAGATCGGCCAGGCCAGATAAAAAGAAAGATATTCCACCTTACTTCCAAACTCCCACTGAATCTCCGGAAACTTTTGAAGGATAAATCGTTCCCCGGTCATCAACAAACGAACCACTATCACAAAACAGAAAAGTCCGAAGTATAAACTTGACTTGTCCTTTCTTCTCAAAGAAAACAAACCGAAATGATACAGAGCCATAACGGCAATACTTCCGAATAGGAACATCTCGGTCGTCCATCGGTCCTCTCTGTAATCGGATATGCTTTTTTTACTTCCAAGACGAATCGTCTCCCAGATTCCTCCCTTAAAATGATGGAAATTGGATACTTCGACTTGAATTAGAATTTCATTTCCGGATGTCGGAAATTCCGCATAACGTGGAAGATACTGCGGTCTTGAAGTGTTTTCATCCGTGCCCACAACGCCGCTTCGGATTAATTTAACTCCGTCCACCCAAACCGCTCCTGCGGTGCCTACGTCCTGAAACCGAATCGCGAGCGGATTTTGATTTTCGTTCAACAATACTTTCAGAGTAAACGTCCCGTAACCATAGGCGTTCGCGGAATCCATATCCGGAATTTCAGAATAAGAATTCCAATTGCCGGGAACAAAAACGTTGTATGATTTCGCTTCCGTCGCGTTCGGATCCGGTTTCGAAAGACTCAGTTGTTTCCAGACAAAAGACCATTCACCATCCAACTTCACGATTCCGTCCGAATTAAAATCCCATTCCCTTAAATCCAAAACCCCTTTTTCTGCGCGAGGAGCGATCTTGGAAGAAACGGAATTGGAACAAGATATGAAAAGGCTAAAAAATAAAAGGGTTCCGAATGTAAAATAGAACGAGGTTTTCTTTTTCATATATTACCTTTGTTTGAAGTCGGGATCCGGGACGATAGAAACAACGTATCCTGATAAAATCATATAAATTTTCAAGATTTTATCAGTAGAACGATTCAGATTTCGTCTTAAATTTTACAAGTTTAAACGGAACTTAGGTAAATACTTGTTTTTTTAAGGAAACGTTATATTCCGGGAGCGAGGTATTCTTCATGAAACGAATGTTCCTTTTTTTTGCGTTATTCAATCTTATTGCAGTCTCTTCCATTTGGGCAAAACCCGCGTCCAAGACGATCGTGTATCAGGAAGGGGAAACCACTTTAGAGGGTTATATCGCTTATCCGGCTCTTGATTCCAAAAAGAAAGTTCCCGGCGTATTAGTCGTTCACGATTGGATGGGACTCAGCGAAAACTCGAAAATGCGCGCGGACAAACTCGCGGGATTGGGTTACGTGGCTTTAGCCGTGGACATATACGGAAAAGGTGTAAGACCGAAGGCGATGGAGGAAGCCGCTAAATTAGCGAATTCTTATAAACAAGATCGTAAACTGATGCGCGCCCGCATTTTAGCCGCGCTTGAAACCTTAAAGTCGCAACCCGAAGTCGATACGAATTTGATTGCGGCGATCGGCTATTGTTTCGGGGGAACCGTTGCCTTGGAACTTGCACGAAGCGGAGCTCCCGTTCAAGGAACCGTTAGTTTTCACGGAGGTTTGGCAACGCCCAACGTCGAAGACGCAAAAAACATCAAAGGAAAAGTTTTAGCGCTTCACGGGGCCGACGATCCATTCGTTAAAAAGGAAGAAGTCGAGACGTTTCAAGACGAAATGAGAAAGGCCGGAGTCGATTGGCAGTTTATTTCTTACGGAGGCGCGGTTCATTCCTTTACGATCAAGGACGCAGGAAACGATAATTCTAAAGGAGCGGCTTACAATGCAAAGGCGGACAGACGTTCTTGGGACGAATTGTTGTCCTTTTTTAGGGAAGTGTTTCCGAAATCGAGGGATTAAACTTTCCAACAATCGAATATTCTAATGCGGATCGACGATCCAATTCCGTAGACTACTCTTCGAATCGAAGAAGGTCTACGGAATCCGCCATAAACTAAAGCGTAAAACGATTCCGCCTATTTCTTATTCACTTTTTTTGGAATATACTCGTTTCCTAATATAACCCCGGAACAAGGCGGAATCTTAAACTGATCAAACTCGTTGTGATCGAATAAAACGGTGGAATAGAAATATTTTCTACAATCCGTCGAATTGATAAAGAACCTGGTTTTTTTACCGAAATTAAGAACGATCAGCTTGCGTTCATTTCCGGATTCCCGTAAATACACAAGCATATCCTTGGGAACTCCTTCTTCGATCAATTGAAGAGTTCCTTCTTTCAACGCTGGACTTTCGTTTCTCAAGTGAATCGCACTTTTATAAGTGTTTAAAAGCGAATCACGATCTTCCGATTCCACGGAAACGTTTCGTTCCTTATAGTTACCGTGAACGCGGATCCAAGGTTTTCCCTTTTTAGTCGTAAAACCAGCGTTTGGCGAATCGTCCCATTGCATAGGAGATCTCGCGCGATCTCGAATGATGATGTCTGCAAGACCTAAAAATTCGGAAAGAGTATCGCCTAACCAACGATAAATTCTCGCCAAAGGATCCTGAGCTTCGGTCAGTTTGATCGTTTCGTTCGTCATTCCGATCTCTTCACCGTAATACGTGACCGGAACTCCGCGCGCAGTGAACTGAAAAAGGGCCACGAGCTTTCCTTTTTCCAAGTTATTGTTGATCTTACGCATGTAACGTCTTTGATCGTGGTTTCCGAAAACGTAGGTAGGAATGTAAGGATAAGGATAAACCTCTTCCATCTTCTTGATGATTCCTTTGAAGAAGGTCATCTTGAATTTAAGAAGAAGAGTCTCGAACAAAAAGATAAGATTAAGGCCGTCTCTTTTTTCGCCTAAGTAACGTTTGATGATATGATCGTCTCCCGCAACTTCTCCGACGGAGAATCGATCCCCGTCGAATTCTTCGAGAACGGATCTGAGTTCTTTCGCAAATTCGAAGTTATTCGGATGATTTACGGTATGAACCCTACTTTGAAAATAACCGTCGTGATCGTTTTCAGAAACGATGTATTTAAAACGGAACGGATTGTCCCTGAAATATCTGTCCTTATAAATCGCGTGAAAGATATCCAAACGAAAACCGTCCACGCCCTTCTTCAGCCAAAAACGTAAAACGTCGAACATCGCTTTTTTGACTTCGGGATTATAGTAATTCAAATCGGGTTGAAAATCAAGAAAGCTCGCGAGATACCACTGATCCGTATGCGCGTCGTAGTTCCAAGCCTTCGGAGTTACGAAGGAACTCCAGTTATTGGGAGGTTTATTCTTCCCTTTTCCGTCTCTCCAGATATACCAATCTCGTTTCGGATTTTCACGGCTGGAACGGGATTGTTTGAACCAATCGTGTTCATCGGAAGTATGATTCATCACCATATCGAAAACGATTTTCATTCCGCGTTTGTGGACTTCTTTTATTAGCTTTTCTGCATCCTTGAGTGTACCGTATTCGGGAGCGATGGAGTAATAGTCACTAACGTCATATCCGTGATCCATCTGAGGACCTTTATATAAAGGCGAAATCCAAAGCGTTTCGAACCCGAGATCCCGAAGGTAATCCAACTTGGAAATGATTCCGGGAATATCGCCGATCCCGTCCTCGTTGCTGTCCGCAAAGGAACGAGGATATATCTGATAAATCGTGGTCTTTTGCCACCACTTGTCGATTTGATTGGATGATTTCTTTTTGGAAGTCTGTTTTTTAGCGGTCATAACTCTTCGGGCTTTAATGGAATCAAAAATATTAGAATGAAGGCTGTCAAGACGGTATTACGGCAATCTTATTCGAACAGAATCGATTTCAACCGAGAACTCCGATTTGTAATATGGACTTTATGATCCGATAATTTGTTCTGTCGCATAACAAAAGAATTTGAACGGACGATAAAAAACGGGAAACGTGAAGAAATTTTTAGATTGACAAAAATTCTATTTATTTCGATATCGAAATAAATGAAACAAGAATTTGCGATCCATCTTTTATCCAGAACCAGAGACAGAATCCAAAAGTTCTTAAGTAAAGAATTCGAAAAGGAAGGAATCAAGGACTTGGTGCCCGCACACGGGGGTGTATTGTACGCCTTAGGTGTTTCGGGGGAAATGACGATGAGCGAACTGGCAAACACGTTGGACCGAACCAATTCGACGATCACCGCCTTATTGGACAAGATGGAGGAATTGAAATACGTAAAAAGAATTCAATCGCCAGATGACGAAAGGGTTTTTAACGCCGTTCTTACCGCAAAAGGAAAGACAACACGCGAGGCGGTCATTCGTGCTTCGAATACCACCAATCAAAAACTCTATAAGGGGCTTCTTCCCGAGGAAAAAGAAACCTTTATCCGTCTTTTGGAAAGAATTCATTCTAATTTTGAAAAGTAGAAATTTTTGATTTTTGGCTATTATTTCGATATCGAAATAAATGGAGGAATTTATGTTTTCTGAAAAAACGATAGTGATCACCGGCTCCGCAAGAGGAATCGGAAAGATAAGCGCGAAAAATTTCCTATTGAAGAACGCAACCGTAGTCGTATCGGATTTGGATTCCGCTCAAATCGAAAGAACGATCGAAGAATTGAAATCGTTCCACAAAGGAAAAGTCCTCGGAAAAGTCTGCGACGTAAAGGACAAGATTCAGGTGAAAGAACTCGCCGAATACGCGTTTAAGGAAACCGGAAAGATAGACGTTTGGGTGAACAACGCGGGGATCATCAAAGACGATCTTCTTTTGAGAATGAGCGAAGAAAAATGGGACGATGTTTTCAACGTGAATCTAAAAGGCGCTTTCTTAGGCACACAAGCCGCCGCCAAGTATATGATGAAAAAAGAATATGGTAGAATCATAAACATCGGTTCCGTATCCGGGTTTTACGGAAACGGGGGACAGAGTAACTATTCTTCCGCAAAGGCGGGTCTTATGGCCCTTACCAAATCCTCCGCAAGAGAACTCGCGTCCAGAAACATCACCGTAAACTGCGTGGCTTCCGGTTTTATAGACAACGACTTTGCGGCCGGGGTTCCGAAAGAAGTTCGCGAACGGGTTTTGGATACGATTCCTCTGAAGATTTCAAGAAATCCGGAAGAAGCGATTTCTTCCGCGATTCATTTTCTTGCTTCGGACGAAGCGGATTGGATCACCGGTGCGACCCTTCGTGTCGACGGAGGAATGATGATCGGTTTTTAAAGGACTCATTCGACTCTTAATTCTCCGGGATCAGAGAACTCGGATTCCGATCTCGGAGAATCTTTTTCGATCGCATACCAATTGGGCGATATCGATCTGTCTGTGATGATCGAAAAGAAACGTGGTCATCTTTCCGAAAAATCTTCCCTGATACTCCTCTTCCACAAAACGAATCCAAGCGAGAATATCGATCAACTCGTGTGCTAGGAATTCGTAGTTCATTCCGTTCGATTCGAACTTTTCCCTCGGGTTAAAAATTTTGTCTTCGTTTAACAAAATCACGTTTTCCAATGTGAACGGATAATCCTTGAGCCCGCCCCCAAGTCCGATCTGATAAAACTTCTCCGCTTCGATCCCCGGTCGAAACGCAGTCGTTCTCGCGGACGCGATGTATGAAAAAAACTCCGGCGTAAGTTCGGTTTGAATTCTTACGTTACCCACCGTTTGTCCCGGATAACTTACTTGATGATCCAAGAACAAAGACATTCCTTGCTCGTCTGGTTCCAAGATACAATATCCTTTTTCCCAAACAGCGGCAAACGGTTTTGCAACGGTGATTCGAGAAACTTCTCCGATCTTATGAAAGTTGTTTTGAATTCCGTCCAGATATACTTGATCGCAAAAATCGAAGGTCGGGAAACTGGATTGTTCCAACTCGAAATCCATATAAAAACCGAACGCGGACATCACGGCCAAAGGATGTTCTATGATCTTCACATCCCCCAATTGAATATTATGATTTCCTTTTATACAAAGAGACGGGTTTAGCTCGTAATTCTTCCCCGAATGGGAAAAGCGCGAATAACGTCCCGTCGCCGGTTTCACTGTAATTTCGGAAGGTTTATTTTCCAAGGTGGAAGTTCCCCGGATTTGAAACGGATCGGTGATCGTATACGAACTTGTCGAATCGAACGCGAATCGTTCGTCTCGAAAATGTTTCGGGAATTCGATCGGATTCGGAAATCGACCGGCCTTGAGTTCTAAAATTTTTTGGGAATCTGTGAGGACCTGCATTCTAAACGACAAAGGAAGTCGTTTTTTTATAGGAATGCAATCTTAAATCGGGGAAGGAAGGTGTGTTCCGGGTGAAAGATTCACCCGGAAAATGGAATTATACTCCGTAGAAAAGAAAAGACGCTACGATGGTCCAAACCCCTACTGCAATTCCAAAAATTCCCAATTTACCTTGGATTGGAGCAAGCTTAGCTAAAAGTTCAGCTCCTTTTTTCTTTGCTTCTTCGTTTTTGGAAAGAACATAAGTAGAGATCGTTCCGAAACCGAGAATGAAACCAAGAACCGCTTGAACGATGTTTCCCGCAAGTGCAGTCACCCAGTAAATCGGCCAAGTTGGAAGCCATCCAAGACCAAGAAGTCCTTGGAAAACGATTCCGTAGATTCCCCAGAAGCAGAAAACCAGACCGATCCAACCTTGATAAGGTGAAATCTTCGCAAGCAACTCTTTTGCGTCCGGTTTTTTTGCTAAAAGCAGAGATGGCACAGCAAGAATGCTGAGCACGATGAGTGTAATTCCTGATACCATTAGTATCTCCTGTTGAAATTAAATTAGATGCATATCTTTACAGGTTTGTATTTTCCATAAAGATTGTATGTATCTACAGATCGAGCAACTCTTTGGGAAGTGATTTTTTGCTCGCTTTTTGCTTTTTGATACTTATTTTATAAAAAATTCATATAACTCTTGTTCATCGAAATCAAGATGTTGCGCATTGTGCATCACAAGCAACTTGTTCTTAAAAAGAAAATCTCAGGCTTTTGCGGCAAAATTCATTCAAGTTATCTAATGGAATTATAATATGATTAATTATATATAATTTTAAATATATGGTTTTGCCATGTGAGTTTACTGAATTGATGCTCTTGGATTTTTGGTGATTCGAAAATTGCAGTGAATGAAATCGTTGCGCTTCGTTTTCGCTTTTGACATTTCATATTTTAAATTCGTGATTTCGATTCCGTTTTTGTTTTTGAGTTCATGGTAAAAATTTTATCTCTGTTGAATCGAAGAGCAAGCCATCGATCGAATTAGAATGAGCCATTGTTCGCGGATCGCCAGTAACTTGTAAGATCCGTCCATCCCAAGAAGTCGTCGGTTTAAAATTTCACCTTTGACTTGGTCGATTTTTCTACCCACGAGAATGGAAACGATAAATTTGCAGGAGTTCCTACATTCTTCCCAAAATCAGGGATGAACGAAGCGGATATAGGGGCGTTCAGAACGATTTTTTCAAATGCGAAGGAGTTCCCACACTGTGGCCCAGGATTTCGAATCGAGTCCCCTTCTTTGCAAGAGTTCCCGCAAAACCGCGCTTTCGAAACAGCCCCTCCGGTACAAGCGTTTTTCCATTTTCCCCTTGACCGACAAGCAAGGTCGACCAGATTGGTTGAAAACGACTTTAAAACAGGCCGGATCGATATGTACGCTATTATTTCAGTTGGAAACAGACAATTTAAGGTAACCCAGGATCAGGAATTCCTGACCGAAAAAACCGGCAAAAACGCGGGCGAATCCTTTGACGCAAAAGTTCTTCTTTTCGCGGAATCCAGCAATAAGGTTCATATTGGACAACCCGAGCTGAAAACCGCTCGTGTTTCTTTGAAAGTTCTCGAAGACGTAAAAGGTGACAAGATTCACGCTTACGTTTACAAAAGAAGAAAGAACTATCAAAAAGCTTGGGGCCACAGACAACAGCTCCAAAAAGTGAAAGTGGTTTCTCTTTCCGCAGTTTGATCCGAATTCGGATAACTCGTTTAAGAGAATTTTATTCTTCCTTGGAAAGTGAGGGACACTCCCCCGCTTCTCTGGGAACAAAAGGCGAGAATCTTCTCTGCTCTGCCGTCTCGGTTTTGGTTCAGACTCTTTATCTGCACCTCTTACAATCTGGCAAAGCAAAACCGGCTGAAATCCGCGACGGATATCTTCGGTTCGAGGTTCTCGGGCAAGACGCATTGATACAAAATAGCTTTGATTTGATTCTTTCGGGATTAAAAAATCTGAAGAGTCAATATCCGAAAGAAATTGAACTGATAGGAGTACCAGAAAATGGCACATAAGAAAGGTGGTGGATCCTCTAAGAACGGCCGGGATTCAAATTCCCAGAGACTCGGAGTAAAACGTTTCGGAGGAGAATCCGTTCTCGCGGGAAACATTCTCGTTCGCCAAAGAGGAACTAAATTCCGTCCTGGTAACAACGTAGGACTCGGCAAAGATCACACTCTCTTTGCTCTCGTTCACGGAAAAGTGAAGTTCGAGATGGTTTCCAAATTGAAAATGCAGGTTTCCGTTTACCCGGAATAACCCTTCATATTCAATCTCAAACCGGATGAACCGCAGTCTCCTGCCCGTTTCTGGGTCCGGACTCTGCGGTTTTTTGTTTTTACGATCAATTTAAGAATTTAGAATATTCAAATAGTATGGAATCCTTTGTAGACGAAGTCGCCATCGAAGTTTTCGCCGGTCACGGCGGGGCCGGGTCGGTTCATTTCCGAAGGGAGAAATACGTCGAATTCGGCGGACCCGACGGCGGGGACGGTGGAATCGGCGGTAACGTAATCATTCGCCCCAACCTTTCCATGTATACCTTGGACAAATATCTTTCCAAAAGAAAGTTCAAAGCCGAGGCGGGTTTTCCCGGAGTCGGAGACAATTGTTCCGGTAAAAAAGGTGAGGACTTAATTCTATTCGTTCCTCTCGGAACTCAAATCTACGACGAGGAAACTGGAGATCTTCTTTTCGACTTCGTGAGCGATACTCAGGAATTCGTAGTCGTTCGAGGCGGACGCGGCGGAAAAGGAAACACTCATTTTAAATCTTCCACAAATCAAACTCCGCGTTTTGCACAACCCGGTGAAGACGGAGAATATAAATTCTTACGCCTTTCCTTAAAACTTTTAGCGGACGTCGGTATCGTAGGTCTTCCGAACGCGGGCAAGTCCACTTTGATTTCCAAAATCACGGACGCGCATCCGAAGATCGCGGGTTATGCGTTCACCACTCTTTCTCCGAACCTCGGCGTTGTTAAGCGAAGAGGTGATATATTCCGTTTTACGATTGCGGATATTCCGGGTATCATCGAAGGCGCGAGTATGGGAATCGGTCTCGGTCTTTCGTTTCTGCGTCATATCGAAAGGGTAAAGGGAATTCTTTATCTATTCGACGCTTCTTCTTTGGATATCGAAGAGGATCTTAAGATGCTCCGTAACGAACTCGCGACTTACAATCCCGAACTTTTAAACAGACCCTATCTGATCGTGTTGAATAAGATCGACATTTGGGACGATCCCGACTTTACGAAGGATGTGATCGAAAAGGTTTCCCATCTCGGCAAGGTCATTGCAATCTCCGCGGCGATGGAAACGAACTTAGAAGAACTTTTAGTCAACATGGATGAAACCTTTTTCAAAGACGAAATCGAAAAGGTTTTGAATCCGGTAAAAGAATCTAAATCTGCCTCTCATACGGAGAATGAATCCGAACATTCCGAACATCAAGACACGTTAGGCGATTCTTCCCGAAATTCCGAGGATCGAGAATGAACTCATCCGTTTTAACGCGTTCTTCCCTTTCCGATAAGATCCGTTCGGCGGAAATGATCGTCATCAAGATCGGTTCCGCGCGTTTATCCGGTCCCGAATCGGAAGTGAACGATTTTCTGTTTCAATTGGTAAGCGACGTACGCCATCTCCACGATCTCGGCAAAAAAGTGATTCTCGTTTCGTCGGGCGCGATCGCAAGAGGAAGACTTTTGTTAAGCGAACTCCCCTCTTCGATTTCCTCGGGAGATTCCCTTTCCGAAAAACAAGCGTTAGCCGCGATGGGTCAGAACAGACTCGTCAATCTCTATGATAGTTTCTTTTCCAAGGTGAACCTAAGCATCGCTCAGATTCTTTTCGGCGTTTTGGATCTCGAATCCAAAGAAGGTTATAAAAATCTAAAGAACACGTTCACTCAACTTTTGGAATGGGGAATTCTTCCCGTCGTGAACGAAAACGATTCGGTCGCCACCGAGGAAGTGAAGTTCGGCGACAACGATATGCTTTCCGCACTCGTAAGTTTGATCGTAGGCGCGGATCTTCTTGTTATTCTCACGGGAGTGGACGGTTTTTTAAAAGAGGAAAGAGTTGTACCTTTTATGGAAAGAATTTCCAAAGAGGATCTGAATCTCGCGGGCGGCCCGAGCGGTCCCGGAACCGGAGGAATGTTCACGAAACTCAAATCCGCGGGTTTGTTATCGGAAGCGGGAGTTCCCACAGCAATTTTAAACGGCAAAAAAATGCATGTAATCCGAGACTTTATGGATAAGAATGAAGTCGGAACATTGATCGCTCCGTCGGGAAATCGAATTTTTTCCGAAGAGGACGTCAAAGAAATCATCCGTAAAAATCGAAACGCGAACGGCAACGGGGGAAATCATACATGAAAGAAATCGAATACGTTGAAGATCTCTGTTCTCGAGCCAAAAAAGCGTCCCGAACTCTTAAGTCCGTTTCCTCCGCAAAAAAGAACAAGGTTCTTTCGGAACTCGCGGATCTATTGGAAAAACGCAAAGCGGATATTCTTTCCGCGAACGAAGCGGATCTGAAAAACGGTAAGGAAAAAAATCTTTCCTCCGCTTTGATGGATCGTCTTTTGTTAAACGACAAACGAATCTCTGCGATGGCCGACGCTTTACGCGAAATCGTTTCCCTTCCCGATCCGGTCGGAGAGGTTACGAGAGGTTTGACTCTTCCGAACGGTCTTGAACTCGTTACAAGAAGGGTTCCTCTCGGTGTTGTGATGGTGATATACGAATCTCGTCCGAACGTTACGATCGACGTGGGCGCACTTTCCTTCAAATCGGGAAACTCTTGTATTCTTCGGGGCGGAAGCGAAGCGTTTCATTCCAACGCGATTCTCGTAAAACTATTTCATGAAATTCTAATGAAAGAAGGAATCGACACGGGTGCGGTCACCTTCGTCGATAAAACGGATCGTTCGTTTATGCTTCCGTTCTTTCAACAGACCGCTTCGATCGATATCGTCGTTCCGAGAGGCGGCGAAGGTTTGATCCAGTTCGTCTCCGAACATTCTAAAATCCCGGTCGTCAAACACGACAAAGGTGTTTGTAATCTTTATATCGACGAAGACGCCGATCCCGAGAAGGTGATTCCGATCGTAATCAATTCTAAGGTACAAAGACCCGGAGTTTGCAACGCTACGGAGAATTTGATTCTTCACAACGGTTATCCGTTTCGCAAGGAATTGCTCGAAGCGCTCGCTAAAGAAGGCGTGGAACTTTTACTCGACCCTCCTTCTCTCGCTCTTTATCCGAAAGGCAAACCCGTTAAAGAAGAAGATTATAAGGAAGAATTTTTAGATCTTCGTCTTTCGGTGAAAACGGTTTCCACTTTGGAAGAGGCTTTGTCCTTTATCGAAAAAACTTCCTCGGGGCATACCGAAGCGATCGTTACGGAAGATTTAAGCACGTCGAAAATCTTTACGAACTCATTGGATTCGGCGGCATTGTTCGTAAATTGTTCCACACGTTTTCATGACGGGGGAGAATTCGGTTTAGGCGCCGAAGTCGGTATTTCAACGGGAAAACTTCACGTGCGTGGTCCGATGGGTTTGGTTCATCTTACGACCACGACCACTTACGTTACCGGGAACGGACAGATCCGGGGTTGATCCTTTGTCCGAGGAATCTTCGATTCTTACCGGAATTTTCGGCGGAAGTTTCGATCCTCCGCACGAAGGACATTCAGGAATTCTAAAGTCTTTTTTTAAGGAAGTTCCGGATTGTAAGGAAGTGTTCCTGATTCCGAACCGACAAAATCCCCTCAAGGGCGAAAAACTTTCGCCCTCACCCGATATATTCGAAATGTTGAATCTATTTGCGTCCGAGCTCGATGCTCCGATTCGAATTTTGGACTTGGAACTGAAACGAAATGGCCCGAGTTTCACGATCCAAACCGTCAAAGAACTGAAAAATCTATATTCCGATCGCGAATTCGTTCTTCTGATCGGCGAAGACAATTATGCGAACTTTCACGAATGGAACGATTGGGAAGGAATTTTAAACGAGGTTCGGAACGTTTTTGTCTTTCGAAGATTTTCGGAAATCATTCCAATCAATCCGCGTCTTTTAGCGCGGACCGAGTTTCGTTTTTTAAAGAATCCTTTGATTCCTGTAAGTTCTACGGATCTGAGAAATTCTTTTTCGGAAATCGATTCCGGTTCGGATGCAAGTGAATATCCCGTTTCGCAATTCCAAAATCGAATTTCAAAATCAATCTTGGATTACATTCAAAAGAATGGATTGTATCGAAAGTAAAAAAATTCTCATACCTTGAACGTTATAAATTCTTAATATACAAAGATTCAACTCAACAACCGGAAACTCCGACCCCGTAACGCGTGCCTAAATAACATTGAACCGTGTTTTGTTCGGATGTGGTATGAGCCGTTGGATATATTAAAACTTCTGCGACATCCATCGTTGCAAAAAAACCGACTCCGCCACGACTGCCTATAAAAAGGGATAAGCTCGCGTTCGTCGTGCCCGGATCTCCGACAAACACATTCGAAACAAAGGAAACTTGAGTTCCGTTTAAAAAGAGAAGATGACCCGCATTGGTTCCGTCAAAAGAATGAACGCTTATAAGGGTCGAACCGGTCTTGGCCCAATCCGGAGTATAAGCTTTTTCTGATGAAGCCGCACGCGTGGCGCGAATCGTTCCCGTATTGCTGTCCGATAAGTAAATCCCGTTTCCCGCCGAAGCATCCGGTCCCAACTCGTAAATGATATGAGTTCCCGCAGGACCTCCCGCTTTAAAAACAAAGTAGAGCGTAAACGCACCCAAGGGAAACGGCGCGGTTCCCATCGAGGAAGAAGTCGAACTTCCTCCAAAGTGAATCGCGGGAAAATGATTGAACGTATCTTCGACCAACGTCGCGTTACCTGCCCCGCTATAACCCGTGCCTGCAAGATCTTGTAGAAAAAGAGAAGTTCCATCCGTTGACGTTCGATCGGAGCGAAACCAAACTCTTGCGCCGGAAACCGGCTGAGTCGGATTCACGACACCATTGCGTCCGACAAGAGCAAGCCCGGCGCCCGAACAGATCCAATCGGATGTTGAACAATCGGCCCCATACCGAGAGCAATCGATCGTAAAGAGTATGAGAAGAATCAGCGCACTTCCGAATCGAGACAGAACAAGGCTCTTTTTTCCCATACCATAAACTGGCTCACAATTTCGAATAAATCAATCAAAATTGGATTCGAGCGAGACTCGGAACAAGTTAGAAATAATTTTTTTACTAATTCCCGCAAGGAAGAATTCTTTCGATCCTCTTTACCGGTTGCTTTACTCGCCCTATGACGAACACGGGAGGACAAATTTTAGAATTTTCAAAACATTCTCTCCCTACAACTTGGATTCATGAAGGCAACCTTCTCCTACGACCCGGAAACGATCCGCAAAGCGTTGGGTTCCGAGTCGACAACCTGGTTTCAGAAAGAAACCTCGATCACAAACATAACGACCGCTTCGACCGAAGCGGAGGCCGGTTCCTTGTTCGTCCCACTTCGCGGGAATCGGGACGGGCATGAATTCATCCAGGATGCTCTTTCCAGAGGAGCCTCTTATTTTTTAGTCGAGGAGAATCATCCGATTCTCAAGGAACTCGACGACGAACAATGTAAAAAAGCGATTCCCGTCAAAGATACGTTAGTCGCTCTTGGTAAGCTCGCCGCATTTCACAGATCCAGATTCAACCCGATCGTGATCGCCGTCACGGGTTCGAGCGGAAAAACGACTACGAAGGAACTTCTCGGCAACTGCCTCAAAAATCTTGACGAAGACGCGTTGGTCGTTACGGAAAAGAATTACAACAACGAGATCGGGCTTCCGTTTACGCTCTTTCGAATTTCGGATCAAACCAAAATCGCGGTCTGCGAACTCGGAATGAATCACAAAGGGGAAATTTCAAGACTTACCGAAATCGCAAAACCGGACTACGCGATCATCACAACGATCGGAACGGCTCATATAGAATTTTTGGGAAGCCAAAAAAACATCGCGAAAGCGAAAGCGGAGGTCGCCGAGGGTCTTTCCAAGGGAGGAATTCTCTTCTATCCAAGTATAGGTGAATATTCTAAAATACTAAAAAAGAAAACCCGCAAATACGGAAGCAAGTTTGTTTTGGTAAAACCGGAGCAGACGTTTTCCATTCTCCGCAAAAACCCGTCCGGATTTTCCTTAAAATACAAAGACGAAGAAATCGAATGGAACTTACCCGGCGATAAACTTCTCGGAAACTTAGCCGTCGCAGTCGCTTGTTTGGAAACGATCGGAACTCCTAAAGATTGGATCCGAGACGGAATCTCTTCCTTTAAATCCGGAAACAAAAGACTGGATCTGCAACGAGGAAAATTCTCCGTAATCAACGATACGTATAACGCGAACTACGAATCCATGCTTTCCTCTTTGGAAGTCGCGGATCAACTCGCGGACGGTAAGGAATTTTACGCGGTTCTCGGCGATATGAAAGAACTCGGAAAACATTCTTCCGAATTCCATAAAAAACTCGGAAAACACTGCGCCGGTTTTCAAAATCTAAAAGGACTTTTC
Source organism: Leptospira barantonii (assembly GCF_002811925.1). Classification (NCBI taxonomy): domain Bacteria; kingdom Pseudomonadati; phylum Spirochaetota; class Leptospiria; order Leptospirales; family Leptospiraceae; genus Leptospira; species Leptospira barantonii. The sequence continues at coordinate 769,670 of NZ_NPDS01000001.1, read as the reverse complement.
ACTTTCGGAACCGATTCTCGTTGGATCGGCGAGGAATTTGTTAAGCGAACATCCTCTCCCAAATTTTCGGAACACTTCGAGAACACGGAAGACGGATTGAAACAACTCGTTCAATCGTTTTTGAATTCGGTTCCCGAAGGTTCGGTCGTTTTGGCGAAGGCTTCGAGAGGAATTCAATTGGAACGCTTCGTGGATTCTCTTCAGGTTTAGTACTTGCAAACGTTCGGATCGAAAGAAACATCTTCAACAGGAGAAAGGACTTGAGCGCGAAAGTTGCAATCATAATGGGCAGTCATTCGGACTGGGAAACGATGAAGGAAGCCGAAACCGTTCTAAAAGAATTCGGTGTTTCCGTTCACAAGGAAATCGTTTCCGCGCATAGATCCCCCGAGCTTATGTTAGAATTTTCTAAAACAGCGAAGAAGGCCGGTTACTCGGTCATCATCGCGGGGGCCGGCGGAGCCGCGCATCTTCCGGGTATGGTCGCGTCGATGACCACACTTCCCGTGTTAGGCGTCCCCGTTCAGAGCAAAGCGTTAAGCGGCATGGACAGCCTTCTTTCCATCGTTCAAATGCCCGGCGGAGTTCCTGTGGGAACTCTTGCGATCGGAACCGCGGGTGCTAAGAACGCGGGTCTTCTTGCGATTCGAATTCTTTCCCTGCAAGACGCGGAACTTTCCGAAAAGCTGGAACGATACAGGGATAAAATTCGAGAAGACGCACTTTCCAAAAACAAGGATCTTCTTTGAAATCGAAAACCACTCTTCCTCCCGGTTCCAAACTCGGAGTTATGGGAGCAGGACAATTGGCGAGAATGTTCTGCCTCGAAGCGCTTCCTTTCGGTTACGATATTTCCGTTTATTCTCCGGAAAAGAATTCTCCGGCGGCCGGAGCAGGAGCCAAAGAATACGTCGCCGCTTACGAGGACGAAACCGCTCTCATAGAATTTTTAAAGAATATAGACGCTCTTACATTCGAATTTGAGAATATTCCGGAAATTGCACTTTCTACGATCGAAAAATTCTCGAAAGAAAACGGGCTTAGAGTTCACCCCTCCCCCGATTGTATCCGAATCGCACAGAATCGATGGAAGGAAAAAAATTCTTTTCGAAAGGCCGGAATTCCGACCGTAAATTTTCATCCGGTTTTTACGGAAGAGGATAAAATTTCCGTTCTTTCCAAAACAAATTTCCCGTGTATTTTAAAAACGAATACGATGGGTTACGACGGCAAGGGCCAAGTTAAATGTAAAACGAAAGAAGAACTTTCTTCGGCGCTTTCCGATCTAAAGGAACTCAATCATATCGTGGAAGAATTCTTTCCGTTTCACTCGGAGGCTTCCGTAATTTTAGCGAGGTTCGAGGACGGTAAGATTCTAAATTTCAGACCTTCCGAAAACGTTCATAAGAATCATATCCTGGATCTTACCTTTCATCCGGGTAACTTTTCAAAGGAAGTGGAAACGAGACTTGTGGACTCTGCGAAAAAACTCGCGGAAACGATCGGTTACATCGGAGTTTTCGGAGTGGAATTCTTCATCAAAGGCGAGGAAATTCTTTGTAACGAATTCGCACCAAGACCTCATAACTCGGGACATTTCAGCCAGGACTGCGGAACACTTTCTCAGTTTGAACTTCAATTGAGAACACTTTGTAATATTCCTTCCCCCGATTCGATTCCGTCGACTTCCGTTACGATGAAGAATATCCTGGGAGAAGATTACAAACCCGGCTCCGATCTTTGGAATTCAGCATTAGAAAATCCTTATTTTCATCTTCATTTATACGGTAAAACCGAAGTCCGCAACGGCAGAAAGATGGGACATTGGAATTACTCGGGTCCGAATCCGGAATCCGCATTCTCCGATTGGACCTGATCCCTCGAACCAGCGATCGAGTATAACGCGCATTTTGCGCTTCCGTTTAATGCGAAGTCGATCTTTCCTCTTGAAAATAATTTTTTGATTCAGCTAGGATTTTTCCTTGGCTAAATTCCGTTTTTCGGCCTCAGATGGTCGTTAGAGCGATCGACCATGAAACCCGAGGCTTTATCGAAATCCGAATACAAATTCCTGTTTCTAAAACGTATTCTAATTTCCTCATGCGTTTGTTTTTTCGTGCACTGTTGGTCCAACCCGTTCTATCAACCTCCGATCGAATGTTTGAGCGGGGGGCACAATCATCTTTGTCCCGATCATTCTTTGAACGTTTTTTTTCAAGGGCTTTCGATCTTAAACTTCAATTCTCAGAACGCGATTTCGATTTCAAATGTCGTGGATAAATCCGCGATTCAATCCGGCTTCTTAGTCGGTAAGACTGCTTTCGGTTACGATAACGTTTCCGTTTCCATCGATGACGGTCCTCCGACCGCCGTGGCCGTGGTCAATTCCACTTGGAGATACGCGTTGCCCGCACAAGCCGTTACGGGAACTCATTGGGCCTTGGGAAGCAAACATAAGATTTCCGTAAGAATCTACAACGCACTCGGACAAGTTTTTGCGGAGAAGGTAATCGAAGTCGTGAAGGGAGTCAACCGTGACACCAACGGAGACGGTTATCCCGATGTGATTCTTTCTGTTTCTCCGGGCAATTCCGTGCAAGGTTATTCTCTCGTATTTTTAACACATGCCGATACGGGTATACCTTCGACTTCACCCGATACGATCATTACGGACGGATTGGTCGGAAGTTCCTTTTTCGGAGATCGAGTCGGGGTCGGAGATTTTAACGGAGACGGTTACGCAGATATGCTCGTGGGAAGTCAGGCGGCTCCTTCTTTTTCCACCATCGGACACGCGTTTATCTTTCACAGTGCCGGTCAGACCGGAATCGCGAATCAGAACTTGGCTTCGGGAGGAAATTATAGTACGTTTCTAAAAGGTCAGAACGGCGGAGACCGTCTCGGTTCTTTTGTCAACGGCGCGGATGTAAACGGAGACGGTTACGACGACGCGATTCTCACCTCACCTTGGAACAACTGCAAGGGTTATACTTTTTACAGCGCCGGAAACAACGGAGTTTCATCCAAGGATTTGAGCACGGGTGGAATCGCAGATATCACTTTTTCAATCGCGACGCCGGATAACTACGGATTCACCGCTTTCGGAGATATCAACAAAGACGGTTATACGGACATGGCCGTGGGCGCTCCGTCTTACAGCTCCAGTCAAGGAAGGGTCTACGTTTATATCTCCAACGGAACCACGTTACCCGTAACATCTCAGTATCTTCTCGCTCCGACGCCGACCTGTTCCGGAACCTGTAGCTTCGGTAGCGCCATAACGTTAGCCGACTTCAACGGAGATTCCTGCGCGGATCTCGGAGTGGGCGCTTCGAGCTACAACGGAAATCAGGGAGCGGCGTTCGTATATCTTTCCAACTGCGGCTCCACCGCGCCTTTTTCTTCGACTCCGAACGCAACGTTCATCGGTCCTTTGACTTCCACGTGCAACGGAGGAAACAATTGTTCTTTCGGAAACTTTGTTACTTCGGGTGATACGAACGGGGACGGATTCGCGGATCTTCTGGTCACAGCGAATCAAGCAACGAACAATTACGGAAACGTTTATCTGTTTCAAAGTTCCGGAAGTTCCGGGATTCAGAGCGTCAATTTAAGCACGGGTGGAAGCGCAGATTCCACCATTACGGGCGCGGGTGCTGGTTTGGGTTTCGGTTCGTTCGCGAACATGCAGGATGTCAACGGGGACGGTTTATCGGATATCCTCGTTGCGGCTATGGACCCGATTGCCAGCGGACTTTCGCAGGTCGGAAAAGGAAAAGTGTATTATTTTCAAAGCTCCGCGACAACCGGATCGGTAAACATAGACCTGAGAACCGGAGGCGTCGCCACTGCAACGTTGATGTATTCCCTGGGAATGTCCCTCGGAAACTCGATCGCATTCTCCCCTTTTGAACATGAAGAATCGAGTATATTCGGTTATTCTTATGGAGAATTTTTCGAAAACGGAATCAAAGGGATGCGGGGAACGTCGCCGTTCCCGCTACGAAAATAAATCGAGTATTTAAAACGTTCGCGTATCGAGTCGACAAAACCGCCGATTTTAAACGTTCGGTTTACCGATCGAGAAGTATTGAAATCCTTCCTTCTTCATCAACTCCGGAGAATACTGATTTCTTCCGTCGAAGATCACCGAACTTTTTAAAAGGCCCTTGATCTTTGCGAAATCGGGTTCTCTAAACTCTCTCCATTCGGTTAAAAGAAGCAAAGCGTCCGCGCCTTTCAATGCAGAATAAGCGTCGGGAGCGTAATCCACTTTTCCTTCGAAGTAAACGCCGGAAGTCTCCTTGGAAACCGGATCGTAAACCTGCAACTTTACGTTTTTATCATGTAATTTTAGAATCAACGGAATCGAAGGAGCCTCTCTCATATCGTCCGTTCCGGGTTTAAAGGAAAGTCCCCAGACCGCGAATGTTTTGCCGCTTAGGTTCGATTCTCCATAGAACTTTACGATTTTCTCATAGAGTCTGATCTTTTGCGCCTCGTTGACCTCTTCCACTTTGCGGATGATCTGTAAAGGAGCGCCCTCGTCTTCGGATGTTTTGATCAAAGCGCGAACGTCTTTCGGAAAACAAGAACCGCCGTAACCGATTCCCGCGTATAAAAACTGTCTTCCGATTCTGGAATCGGTTCCCATTCCTTTGCGGACGTCTTCGTAATTTCCTCCGACGACTTCGCAAAGATTTGCGATCTCGTTCGCAAAAGAGATCTTTGTAGCGAGAAACGCGTTACACGCGTATTTCGTAAGTTCCGCCGACACGACTCCCATTCTTAAGATAGGATTTCCGTTGAGAACAAACGGAGCATAGAGTTGAGCGATCAAGTCTCCGGCTTTTTGAGTTTCCGCTCCGATGACAACTCTTTCGGGACGCATAAAGTCGTCGATGGCCGCGCCTTCTTTCAAGAATTCGGGGTTGGAAACGACGTCGAATTCGAGTTTGGTTTCGTTGGAAATGATCGCCTTGACCTGGGCCGCAGTTCCGACCGGAACCGTGGACTTGTCCACGATCACCTTGTATCCGTTTACGGACTTACCGATTTCTTTCGCGACCGCGAAAACAGCCGAAAGATCGGAAGAACCGTCCGGTAAAGTGGGAGTTCCCACAGCGATAAAAATGATTTCCGATTTTTCCACACCCTCTTTGAGAGAAGTGGTAAACTCGAGTCTCTTTTCCTTCCAATTGGTAAGGACGAGTTCGGAAAGACCCGGTTCGTAGATAGGAATGATTCCTTTTTTAAGATTTGCGATTTTCGTTTCGTCTTTATCGACGCAAATCACTTGATTTCCGTATTCCGCGAAACAAGCGCCCGCGACAAGACCTACATACCCGCTTCCAATCACACAAACTTTCATATTGAGAACCAGAATTCCGTTCTTTCCCGACCGAGAAAGAAAAATAAATGGGGGTTAGATGTCTTTTTTGAGACTGCTTTGGACCGGAAGCCAGGCCGCGCCTTCGAATTTCGGCAGATCCAGACGTTCCAGCTCGAAGGAAAGAATTCCGTCCTTCCAAAGATAACTGTTTCCGACGTGATTGTCGCCTTCGTGTAGGGCGATCCCCAGAGAATACTTACCCGCCGAAAAGTTGAGTGGAAGTCGGAACTCGGCACAGACCGATTCGCCCGCACGGATATTTTTGAGGGAATTCCCGAGATGATACGTGTTCGTTCCGAACGCTCGAATCCCGCGCGCGTCGTCTATGTGAAATCCCACGGTGAGATCCGGAATTTCTTTTTTGAATTTCACCCGGACTTGGATTTCCACCTCGGCGCTCACGGGGAGAATTTTCGGATTCGTCTGGCCCTTATATTTTAAACCGACGGAAACGTTTTCCAAAGGAGAATCGTTTTGAAACGGAAGAACCGATTCTTGTTCCGTTCCCGCGTCCGCGATGATCTGCATATATTCCCGAAAACCTTCGACCGGATCTCCGTCGAAAACCAGTTTTCCTTTTTCCAAAATCAAAACGCGGGAACAAACCGATTTTAAAAGTTCGAGATCGTGACTTACGATTAATGTCATGGTTCCTTGTTCTTGAAAAGAACGGAAACGTTGTAGACATTTTTGTTGAAAACTCGCATCGCCCACGGCGAGCGCCTCGTCCACGATGAGAATGTCCGGTCTTGAAAACGTAGCGAGCGCGAATCCGAGACGCATCACCATCCCGGAAGAATATTGTTTGATTGGAATATTCTTAAATTCTTTTAAACCGGAGAATTCGAAAATCTCGTCCATCGACTCTGCGATTTCTTTCGGACTGAGTCCCCAGACAAGACCGTTGTAGTAAAGATTCTCCTGTCCCGAAAGTTCGGGATTGAATCCGACTCCGAGTTCGAGGATCGATCGTAACGTTCCCGTTTTGAGAATTTTTCCGGACGCGTAAGACGAAACACCGGTAAGAACCTTTAAGAGTGTGGACTTGCCCGCTCCGTTTCTCCCGATCAAACCCACGATTTCACCCGGAGAAACCTCGAAGTTTATATTCTTCAGCGCGTCGTATCGTACGTCGTTTCCCAAAAAGCCGAGAGTAAGAACGTTCAGAATCCTTTGCCCCGGTCCGCTGAATCCGGTATAAACCTTGTTTAGATTTTCTACTTTGAGATTCAAAGATGATCCAAGATGACGGAATGAAATTTGGATCGGCTTAAAATTCCGATCAAAGGGAAAAAAACGGCCCAGGGAAGAAATTCTTTCCAATGAAACACGGGAACGAAGTCGTTTAACAAAACGAAACGAAACAACTCGAGAGGAAAATTCAACGGATTCCAAACGTTGATCGAATGTAAAAAACCGGAGGATAAATACAAAATCGGCAGGGACCAAAAGAAGAATTGGGAGATCAGACGGATCAGAGGTGTGATGTCCCGCAGAATTACGTTCGCCCGCGCCAAATAACCTTCCACAAAAGACAAAAGATAACCGACCCCGAACATTACAAAAATCGAAAGCGGAAACAAAACCACATTCAATTTTCCTAAAACGCTCAAAACGATCAGGACCGGAACCGCGGTGACCGCGAAGTGAACGAACATCTGAACGAACGGAATCCAAAGAAAAATCTCCGGACCCAAAGGGGATCTTTTGATCAGTTGACGGTTTTCGGTGAGAATCGAAGTTCCTCGGATCATGTATTCCTGAAGAGGAACCCAGAACAAAAGCCCGCTGAACGCGTAGCCTATAAAATCCGAAGTGGATTCGGGATTTCCTTTTAAATTGAGAAATAAAAAGACGATCGTATAAATGAGAATGATGCTTAGATTTTGAACGAGCATCCAAGAGATACCGAGAGAACTTCCTGCGAATTGTAAGGCGTAATCTCGCCTCACTAAAATCCAGAGAATCGGTAAACTTTTCAACACTTCGTTCGGGCCTGAAGAACCTTACCTTCTTTACAGGAATAGATCCCGTCAATTCCAAAAATCCATTGGTCTAACAGCTCCAAGCCGATCGCATCCAGAAGTCCTCCGAAATTTTCGTAGATAAATAGGTCTTCTTCGCTCGGTTTCGAAGCGGATTCGGGATGATTGTGTGCGATGATGACCGCGGAAGCCGCGTCGTTGAGAATGATCTTTAAAAGATCCCTGGTTTGAACCCCCACTTCCTCCAAACTTCCGATGGCAACGATCTCGGCGCGGAGCACCGCCCCTTCGGGAGAAAGAGTAATGAGAACAAAACATTCTCGGTTTTTAGGAATCAAACTGGTCGCGAGAAAATTGAGAAGTTGATGAGTGGAATAACGTTTTCCTTTCAACGCCTCCCATTTGAGACGTCTTGCGAACTCGATAGCCGCAAGTAAGGTAGCCGCTTTGGCATTTCCGATGCCTGAAATTTTGCGAAGATCGGTAATCTGTTTTTGCAGAAGACCGCCGAGCCCTTTGCTCTGATACAAGATCGAGCGACTCAGTTCCTCGATCGGTTGAGCCCGATTCCCTTTTCCTAAAAGTACCGCCAAGATTTCCCAATCTTCCAGGGACTCGGCTTCATACGCGATTCGCGTTCTAGGATCGGGAAAAGGACTCAACCTTTCAGAGAGTTTTCCGCTAGATTTCAAATCCGCTTCAGGTTGTTTTTACTGAGCTCAGAAAGTGAATCTGCAAACCAGGTTCCTTTTTGAACTACTTCCCCTTCAAACGCTTCTTCCAGATAATCCGCGAAGGATTTTAGATTCGACTCTCCGGCACGAGTCCGTTCTTTCCAGTTCGGACCTGCTCCGGCGAGACCACCACGTTTTCTCTGGTAATTTGCTGATTCTTGCAGAGATCGAATGATCATAGTCTTCTCTCCATTCTTAATAAATTAGACGACATAAACAGATAAAACCACAGGATAATCCACTAAACGGATATGTATATACTAATCAAAATAGTAGTAAATGTCAACTCAAAACGCTTCTTTTTTTCGAAAATCGTCGATTTTAGAATGAAAAGCCTTTTTGAGTTTTGAAATCCTCGGTTTCCTTCCGTTTCTGAAAGATATCTTAACTTTTCCCCCGGACAAAACGTTTGCATTTGGATTTTTTTTTCGAAAGAATTTCAATTTTTTCCATTCTTTCTTCCGCATGAATCGGTTTTCAAACCGCTCCAAGAGTGGGAAAAACAAAATTCTATCCATTCGTTTTTCTATGTTTCATCGTCTATGCGCCGTTAGCCGCACAGAACGTCGCGGAAAAATCATCCGTTTTTGAATCGAGTTTAGATTCTTCCTTTTTTTTGATCCAGAGAAACTCCGGTTTCGCGTTCGGAAGTCTGGGACAAAGCCGAAAGAAATTTCCACCTTCGTTCGGAGCTTGGTTCGAGTTTCCGATTTGGAATCCGAGTAAGAATCATCTTTGGAAAACCTCGTTTTTATACGAGAACCATCGCGGTTTACCGCGAGAACATTCGGTTCTTCATCAAAGTTATGCGGGGCTTCAGTATTCTTTTTTTGCGGGGGAGAATTCTCCCTCTCCTTCCGTGTTTGCGGGTTGGGAAAAAAGCGAAAAGGACCTCGTTGTGTTCGGAATCCATCTCGAAATTCCAAAACGACAATCGATTCAACTCTTCGGTAAGACCGGCTCTGACTTCAAAAATGTTTCCGCGTGGTTTTATTCTCCGTTAAACGACGAGCTTCGTTTGTTTTTGGGAGTTTCGAGAACTTGGAGCGACGCTCGCACCGAAGATCGGTTCACGTTGGGAATCGGTTGTTCTCTGGAGAATTTTTTCTCTTCGTTTTTCGGAAATCAAACGGACTTGGTGGGTTCTGCGGATCAAGCGCGGACAGGTCCAATGGAGAATTTTCAGAATGAAAATTCTTCTTTGAGCTGGAAGTTCGGTTTTGTTGAGCGCGAACCGGAGCACGCGCAAGAACCGGCGCGACTTGGAGAAGAACGTAAGAACGGATCGTCCGACCAAGACGATTCCCAAAGTTATCGTTCGCAAAGATCCGGTTCTAATTTCCGAAAAGATACTTCCGCGTTTTCGCCGATCGCACGTTATGCGGTCGTTTTTCTTTCCGTTCAGGAATTGTTGTCGGCCGGGTTTCCTCTTTCTTCCGCCTTGAAGATCTCCCAAGAAAGTTCCCGTTCCAGGGAAGAATATTCGGTTTTTATAAACTCCCTCGATGAAAAGAATCGATCTAAAATTCTTTTTCTTTTGAGAAAGAAGAATCCGGATCTACGAAAACGCGGAGCCGATCCGGATCGCAAACGGGTTCGAAATTCTTCTCGTTTTTCAAAGAGTGTACGATGAGGTTCATCGTAACACGCGGGTTCGTTGCGTTTGTATATTGGCGCGCGTTTGTCGTATATGCAGTTTTTGTTCTGTATTTGGTTTCAGCTCCGGAAATGTCTTTGTCTGCAGTCGAATCTCGAATTGGTTTTACGATGGAAACCTACGAATCCAGATATTCTCACACGGCCAAGGAGAATTGGTTTTTTAAAACTTCGAACTGCGATAAGCCGCGACAAATCCGTTCAGCGGATGGAAATTTTTTGCCGATCACAACGAATACAATTCCCGTGGCCCCGAACCGGTTTTGTGGAAGCGGTTTTATCGAAACCAGAAACGGAACGCCTTTGTTATCCGCAAAAATCGATCATCGTTTTTTCAGAGCGAGTTTTGGTAATCGTTTCCGTCCTTTGGAGAACTTTTACTTTTTGAGGGACAACGATTTTTATACGGCCCTTCCTGAAATCGATCAGGCAACCCATAAGGCGGGATTTTTCGGTTTCAAACACGGAGATTGGTCCCTAGGAACGTATTATTCCGAACAGGAAGCGAAACGCAGACCTGGATTTTATCTTTTATCTCCTTGGAAGTTGTTCGAACTCGCGGTTTCGCCCGAATCTAAAAAACATTACGTTTCTTTAAACTTTCAATCCGAGAACTTTCGTCTTCCCGGCCCGAAGATCGTTTCCAGAATCCAAACCCTCGGAGAAAAGAAGGAATTCGACGGAACGTTTTATTCTTCTCTGGTTTCGGAAAGATTGGATTCCGAGTTTAGAATCACTGGTTATCGTGGGAAGAGCGGGGATCTGTTTGCGCTCGATCCGAATCGAAATGAGTTCAAGGGAAAGGCAGAACTTGCACGTTTTGCGATCACTTCGCATTCCGTTTTTTCAATCGAATGGATTCGAGCTTGGAATCGTCAGGAGCCGCCGCGGAACGCGGCGGCGGATCCATACGATATTTCGAATATTCTAAATTCAGAAAATTCTCCCACTCCTTTGAAACGTTGGGAAATCGTCGCGGGCAAGGCTCCGATCGTTTACGATCCGATCATCGGAGGAATTCTTTTTTCTCTTCGAAATTACACAAACGAGACCCTGGGTCGCGGGCTTTACTACGGTCTTCATCAAAAACGTTTCACGATTGAAGCCGGGCAAGAATGGAGAATCAACGGAGACGCGATTACCGAAGGAAAATGGTCGTTTCGTTTGAACGAGGTTTGGAATTTGGAAGGAGCGTTCTTATTTCAAAAAGAAGGAAATCGAACCGATTCTCTTTTTGAGGCGAGGACGGCGAGGGACGAAACGAGTTTGATCTTTACCGATCGTTCTTCCTCGTTTCGTTTGCGTTTACTTTCGCCTTACGTCGCTTTGTCGGTCAGCCATTCCCGGAGAAAGGAGCACAAAACCGACGGGATCTGGATCAATCTCCAGATTCAGTTCCCTTTTTGAGAATTTTAGAATATTCTAAAATTCTTTTGGATCAATCCAGTTTTACCCGGAACTCCTGGATCAAATGAATGAGAAAGGTCATAATTCCGGAGAAGATGTAGAAAAAGATCAATCCGTAGATCAACCAAGGCCAACGATTGAGTCCGATCAGAGCGAGTAAGATCGTAATTCCCGCCACGAGAAGAAACAATCTCGTAGGACTGAGTTTGGAACGGATCGCCGCTTGCGGTTTCGAATAACGTATGTTGGAAACCATAAGAACCGCGATCAAAACGAATCCAGTGATCGTAAGCCAATGCGGAGCGGAGTTCACGTTTAAAAAGATCGGAAAAAATCCCACGGTTACGCCCGCTACCGGAGAAGGCAATCCCGTGAACGACTTCGGATCGTGAGCGACGTTGAATCTCGCGAGTCGATACGCGGCGCAGATCGGGAAGATTGCGGCGACGAGCATTCCGATCGGAAACATATCTTCTTTTCCGAAAACGTCGATCTTGTATTCGCAGAGAACCATCTGATACATCAAATATCCCGGAGCGATTCCGAACGCGGTCAAATCCGCGAGACTGTCCAGATCGGCCCCGAGTTCCGAGGTCGCATTGAGCGCTCTCGCGGCCATTCCGTCGAGTCCATCACAAAGAGCCGCCAACAATATAAAGAATCCTGCAAGTGTATACGCTTGTAATTCGCTCCCGCCTCTGGAACCTGCTTCCGATGCGACGAGCATAGCGCTGAATCCCATCGTGAGATTTCCGAGTGTAAGCGTGTTAGGAACCCAACTGAGTTTGAGTTTCATGAAAAGATCTCCTGTCTGGATGGACTGACCGTAAAATCGATATCTCTTTTGTAGCCTTTCCGAAACAAATAGTATCCCAGAGACGCTACCATCGCACCGTTATCGGTACAATAAATTTTTTTCTTCGGAGTGAAAAGTTCCACGGAATTCTTTTCCGCCCAGGCCTGCAATCGTTTCTGAAGGGTGGAATTCGCCAGAACCCCGCCCGCCGCAAAGATCCGTTTAATCCCCGTTTTCGCCACTGCCCGTTTGAGATTCCTTTCCACAAGATCGAAGGCCGAATTTTGAAAGTTCCAGCAGATTCTTTCCTGGGAAATTTCTTTTTGTTTTTCCATCAAAACCATCACCGCGGTTTTGAGCCCGCTGAACGAAAACGAAACCTGATCCTGAGGAAGATTTCTCAAGAGGGGCGGTAGAATCGGCTTTTCGTCCGGCGTCGGAACATACGCGTTCGCTTTCGCTTCTATGTAGGGACCGCCCGGATACGGTAGATTCAAAAGGCCCGCGACCTTATCGAAGGCTTCTCCCAAAGCGTCGTCCATTGTATCTCCGACAAGTTCCATTCTACCAAATTCTTGGAGAGTGTAAATGGCGGAATTTCCCCCGGAAAGCAATAAACCGAGAACCGGGAATTCTGTGGGAACTCCTTCCAGGTGTAACACGGCGAAGTGCGATTGAAGATGACAAACCGGTAAAATCGGCGTGCCGTAAACCATGTGAATGCAACGGGCCATCTGAGCCCCGACCATCAGGGACCCGGTAAGCCCCGGTGAAGAAGTCACAGCCACGTAAGAAAGATCCTCGAACCCGATCTTGGCTTCTTCCATCGCTTCTTCGAGTAGGAGATTGATCTTTTCCAAATGCGCACGGGACGCGATCTCGGGGACGATTCCACCGTACGGTTTGTGAAGATCGATCTGACTGAAGATTCTTAGACTGAGTAATTCTTTCCCGTCACGGACGATCCCGATCGAGGTCTCGTCGCAACTGGTTTCGATTCCCATTCCGATCATGGATTTATGATTTCTTTTCTCCCTCTTTGGAAGGGCTGAGAATTTCGATCGCTTTCCGAAGTTGAGGATCGAGTTCCAAATCCGGAATCGCACTCTGACCTTCGGGACGGGCTCTACTTTTGTATAAAAATCGCGCGACGTCTGTGGAAAGTTTGATTCCTTTTTCAGCGAGATACTTTTCGAAAAGAGAGAAGTTCGCTTCCGTATAATTCGGATTCTTTGCAAGAAAGCCTTCGAGCATTTTCTTTTCCGCCATCTTGCGGATGTAGAATCGATCGTCTTCGGTAGGCTCCACAGATTTTACGATCACATCGGGTTGAATTCCCTTTCCGTGAATCGACTTCCCGCTCGGAGTATAATACTTCTGAATCGTAAGCGCAATACCGGTGTTATGCGATAGAGAATAGATATTCTGAACGGAACCTTTTCCGAACGAAACCGTCCCGAGAATTTTTCCTCTTCCGTGATCCTGCATCGCACCCGCAAAAATTTCGGACGCGCTCGCAGAACCTTCGTTGATGAGAACTACCAAGGGCAGATTGGTGAACTTATCGTTCGCGGCGGTGGACTTGAAAACTCGAACGAGTTCTCCTCCTCTTCCGCGCACGGACACGATGTCCAAATCCGGTTTTAAGAATAAGTCGGAAAGTGCGATGGCGAGATCCAGAAGTCCGCCGGGATTCATCCTAAGATCCACGATCAAACCTTCGGCGCCTTTTTCTTTGAGAGAATTCAGTTCCTTTTTAAATTCGGAAAGTGTGCTGTCCTTTCCCATGAACTGATTGAGTTTGATGTATCCGAGTTTTTCCTTTTCCATAAAGGAAGAACGCACATATCGGATCTTGATCATTTCACGAACCAGAGTCAATTGAATCGGTTCCTTTTGATTTTTGCGTTCGAGTTTGATCGAAACCGATGTTCCGACCTTTCCTCTCATCAATTTGATGGAATCGGAAAGAGCGAGATCGTGTGTGTTCTTTCCGTCGATTTCTATGATTCTATCTTGTGGGAGAATTCCCGCTTTCATCGCGGGTGTGTCTTCGATCGGAGATATGACGATGATGGCTCCGTCCGCAAAGGAAACTTCCATTCCCAGTCCGCCGAAACTTCCTCGGGTTTCTTCTTGGAGTTGGGAAAAATCGTCCTTGTCCATAAACCGGGAATGAGGATCTCCCAAGGAAGAGATCAATCCTCGAATCGCGCCCGCGTAGAGTTTTTCTTCGTCCACGGATTCCACGTAATCGGAATGAATGTAGGACAATACTTCGTGAAAGATTTGGAGATAGGATTCTCCGGATTTGGAAATTCCTTTTACCGTTCCGGTGGGGAGAATGAGTGCGAAGCTGAGAAAGGAGACAACTCCGATCCAGACCATTCTTTCTTTATTTTTCATATTCTTTGATCAATGCCTCGTGTAGTGCGGGACTTGTTTGTTTCAAACGACTCAGTACACTATCGGGATCTAATCTGTAGACTGAACACGCTTCGAGAAAAAACGTAAGATCTCCCGGCGCGGATTTGCCGGAAGTCGCTTTGAGGTTGGCGTTGATTCTTGCGATGCTGATTCTTTCCAAGACCCGCTTTAAATCACCGTCAGCGATTTCTTTTTTGGGCGGGCTACATTGAAGAACGAAAAGGAGAATGATAAAGAGGAAAAAATTTCGTTGAAACACTCTGTCCGAAGTTTCAGTCGAGTTTCCCTCTCTGTCAATCAGTAAATTCGATATAGGCCGATCAACTTTCCCATCACGACCGCTTTCTTGGTCTTGATCGGTTTGTATTTCGGATTTCTCGCTTCGAGACGAATCTGATCCTGTTCTTTATAATATACTTTTAACGTGGCCTCGTCGTCGATCAATGCGACTACGATTTCTCCGTTGCGCGCGATGTCTCTTTTTTCGATAATCGCGATGTCTCCGTCGTTGATTCCCGCTTCGATCATGGAATCTCCCTGCACACGAAGAGCATACATAGGAACGTTTCCTTTCGCCATCTCGTCGGGAACGGGAATGTAAGACTCGATGTTTTCTTCCGCAAAGATCGGAAGACCGGCGGCAACTTGACCGATGACCGGAATACTCGTTGCCTGCACCGGAAGAGATTCCATCGGACTTTGACGAATGAGTTCGATCGCTCTGGATTGATTTTTAGCGGTCTTGAGATAACCCTTTTTTTCGATCGCTTTGAGATGATCGTAAGCGCCTTTTGCGGTGATTCCGAATTCGTCTCCGATTTCTCGAATCGTTGGCGGGAATCCTCGTTCTTTGATGATTGCAGTGATGAACGTAAGAACAGCCTGTTGCTTGTCTGTCAGGTCTTTCATACTAAACAACTTAGTAGTGAATAAATGCTAAGTCAACACAAAAATAGTAAAACTTGTCGGGGGATTGTGTAGTCCGCCTGCGCGAAGCGCAGGCGTTCGGGCGCACGCAAAATTCTTAGAGCTTCAAGTATTCGCTCTTGAGAATAAAAGATCCTCTCGAAACGATCTGAACCCCTTCTTTCAATCCGGCCTTGATTACAACTTCGTCTCCGACCGTATCTCCCGTGATCACTTCGGTCGCTTCAAAACTTCCATCCTCATTTTGAATAAACACGATGGACTTGCCTTCGATTTCATGAACGGCTTCCAAAGGAACGGTCCTTCTCGGTTCGGCTCCCGTGTTCACCACCTTTCCTTTTACCTTTGCGGTTACGGACTGACCCGGTTTCAATCTTCCGTTACGGTTGGAAACCATGATCCGAAGTTTGGCGGTTCGTTTGATATTGTCCAAAACCGTTCCCACATACGCAACCTCTCCTCGTATTCCGGGAGATTTTTCGTCGCCGAGCGGATAGATATGAGCCTCCGCTCCTTCCGAGATCGTTCCGAAATCTTTTTCGTAAACTTCAAGAAGGACCATCAGATTGGTAAGATTGGCGATGGTGAATAGATCCTCGTTTCTTGTAACCTGTTGTCCTTGGATTGCTTTTCTTTCGGTGACTTCTCCGTTGATCGGACTTCTTAAAACGAGATTGGAAGAAACGTAAACCCCTCTTTCGATACCGGAGATTTCTCCGGGTGTGAGTCCGTAGTTTTCGAGTTTGATCCGAGTTGTTTCCACTTCGGTCTTCGCGGTTTTGTATTGCATATTTGCGAATTCGTAGTCTTTCGCGGAAGTCACCTTCATATCGAAGAGTTCTTTCGCACGATCCGCTTGCAGCTTTAAGGCTTCGAGACTCGCTCTCGCTTTTACGTAAGAAGCTTCGACCTCCCCGAGCATCACGGAAGAAAGAATCGCAAGCGGAGAACCCTGGCTCACGCGATCCCCTTCTCTAACGAGAACCTTTTTGATTCTCGCTTCCACGGTGGAACCGGCTCTCGCCATACTTTCCGGATCGTAGGAAACCCGCCCGGGAAGCGCAACCTCGTCGACAGAAGAAACTTCTTTAAGAGCGACTAACGTCAAAGGATGTCGTTTTAATATCTCTTCGGAAACGTTGAATCTGTTTTTGTTGACTACGACTTGTTTCTTTTCCTCGGTTTTTTTGGAGAAGAATTTTTTGTAGCCGAAGTATCCCGCGCTTACGATCGCGAGGAGGACGAGAGTGGTTTTGTATCTATTTAAGAAATTGATCATACGAATCTCCGGGGACGTTTTTTTAATCCCTCTCTGTTTTCCTTCCGACCGCCGCTTTGTAGATCTCGACCGCGTTGTAGTAGAGATACAATACTTCGTAGTAATCCCTGAGAACCGTAAGATAATTCTTTTCGGCCTGTAGAAAGGTTACCTGATCGGAAGCGCCCCGGACATAGGCAATCCTGGACTTTTGTTCCAACTGTTTGTTTTTTTGTAATAAATTGATTCTTTCGTATTTGGAAAGAAGATCCTCTCTCGCAAGAAGTTCTTTTTTGGAAGCTTCGATCTCTTCGTTGACTTCCCTTTTTTTGGCTTCGAGAGCGAGTTCGAATTTCTTATGTTCTTCCTTGGCGGAAAGAACTTTCCCTTGCCCTCTGTCGTTCAAAGGAAGTGGGATCGTCGCAAAAACACCGGCGTAGTGTTCGTTGCCTTTGATTCTCCATTCTCCACCGACCTGAAGATAACCGAGGGCTTCTCTTCTTTGCAGATCGATGTTGAGTTTCTTTTCTTTGACTCGTTCTTCGAGTGCGGCGATGTCGGGGCGATTCACCGATGTGATCGAAGAATCCTTGAGTCTGAGGCCGAGGTCTTCGAGGGATTTGAATTTCATCTCCGATTTAAACGCAAAGATTCCTTCGGCTTCCCGGATTCCGGATAGAATTCTGAGTTCTTTTTCGACGAGTTGTCTGCGGACAAGCGCGTCACGGTAGAATTTTTCGACCTGAATTCTTTCCAACTCGAGTCTTTCGTATTCGAGAGGGGAGATGTCGCCTTTTTCCACTCGAAACTTCGTGAGTTCGAGAAGGTCGCTGTAATTTTCGTAAAATTCTTTATTATAATCTACTAAATTAGTAAGAAATAAATAAGCCCAGTAGTTTTGGCGAAGCCTAAGACGAAACAATCTGTCGAAGTTGTCGAATTCTCCGAGAACGGCTTCGAAGGATTTTTTTGCGACCTTGGAGCGAAGTGATACGACTCCGTATACGTCCACGTCTTGGTACAGCGCGGGTGCGATCTCAGTCGCGCCTCCTTGAGATCCGTTTGCCCCGAGAATCTGAGGCCCGGAAGATCCTCCGCCCGGCATCCCGATAAACTGTTGTTGATACTGCACGATCGGGTTTCTATAAAGGGAAGCGGTGATGACCCTTCCTCTTTCGATTCCCATGTTTTGTTTTTCGGCGAGATACAACGGGTTGTTCGAAACGGCGTAGTCGGTCAGCCTCTCCACGTCCCAGTCTATGATCTTTCCCGAAAAAGAAACCGAAACCGGCGTTGCGTTAGTCGCGCTTGGCGCTTGACTTTGTTCTTCCTTGGAGTCTTGGGATTTTTTTTCGTCGGGCAAGGAACCGTTTTTTTTCTTATCCTCTTCCGAAACAAGACTCGGTTCGAGAGGTATGACTTCCGCGTAAATTGGGAACATCAAAAAGGATATAAGTCCTAAAAAACCGAGAATCAAAAAAGTTCTGATCGATCTCGGAGGATTCATTAAAACATTCTGTGAAGATACCATTTTCCCTGCACTTTCTTAAAGTATGGATTGAGAAGTTCCTTCTCCAGTTCTATGTTATCTTTAAATCTAAGTTTTAATTCGCATTCGGTCATACTTTCGTAATAAAACTCTATCTCAATCCCACCCGACAGCAAAAACAAATCCCGAACCGTTCTTACGTTCTCGGAATTCTTTTGTTTTTTTAAAAGTTCTCGGTCGAAAAAATAAGTCTCGAAATAATTTCCTTTTTTGGAGAGTTCCTTTTTGATTTCTTCTCGGGTCCAGATTCCTTTCAAATCCAAAAGTAATCCGTCCTTCGGAGACACTCGGTCCGGAAGTTTGGAAAAATCCTTGGCGACGGTTTCTTCTACGAGGGTTTTCATCAACTGGAGAATTTCGGGCGTGTCCTTGCTGTGGTCGCCGGTATGACCCGCGAGAAAGACCTTTCCGGCCCCAATTTCCGGGCTTTTCAGATCCGTTCTGGAAAGAAAAAGTTCCTGTTCTGCGGACGCGGCGTTCCGGTCCGATTCTGTCGTCGTCCAAATCGTCTTACAAGAAAACGAAATGATTAGGGAGAATGAAAACAGTAGGAAGGCGCCGATCGAAAGTTGTGTTTTTTTTAGTACGAGGTATAACGATCCCTTTGCAGGACGTTGTGCATGGGTCCGCGCAAGGTTCTGAGTCGGGCAAAGCCGATCCAAAAAATATGTCATCTTTTCGCGCATAAGAAATCCGGACCCGGGTCCAGTCTCTGAGAATCGATCGTAAAGTCGAATCAAGTTTTGTTTTTATTCGGATCTGTTTTCCATTCTTTGAATGAAAGGGAATGTGAAGTGAATCGTTTTTTTCACGTTTTGTATTCTTTTTTTGTGGAGTTGGGTGGAGATTATACGCTTTCGATACTCGTTTCGAGAACCGAATTCGGTATGGGATATCTACTACTCGACGCGGATCAAGAGATTCGTTCCACTCTTCAAAAAGATTGTATGGAAACTGTGACATTGTTGCTTTCGGAAGATATGTTGTTTCGTTTTTCGGAAGATGAGATTCGCAAACTTCCGAAGAAAATTCCTCAGATGTTAAGGACTTATGGGAAATTTCTCTCGGCTCAAAAACGTTTAGGGAAGAATGCGGGACGAACCCTTTATCAGCCGAGCCCGGGAAAATCCAAAATGAAACGAATCAACGTTCGTTTGAGTCCCGGGAGTTGGACAATGTTCGGTGCGTTGGCTCAGGCTCATGGTGTGTCGCGTTGTTTTCTTTTCAATTATTTGTTGTGTTTGGAATTGGCAGGGGTTGGAGATTCTATCTTTTATACTTTGAACGCGGGAGTTCCCACGTTCCACCGAAATTACAACTATATCCTCCACCTCGACTTAACGAACAACAGAGTAATCCGCAGGCTCCAATGCGAACCTGATACCCTATTCTACACATTAGATTACAGAGATTGGTATCCGGACTAAAAACCCGACGAACACAAACAACACAGCCTAACAAAAAGCACGACGAACTAACGCGCCAAAGGAACGTTATGCGCCTTTACGCGCCCTTTGCTTCCAAACGAAGCGCTTTTTTCAAAAGTTCTTCCAAATCCTTACCGTAAATCACATTGAGCAAGGAAGAATTATCCGTAAGAAAACGCTTGGCGCCTTCGGTAAACTCCGCGTCACCCACGATAAAAGCCTTATCGACGCCGAGTTCCTTCAACTGACCGATCGTATCCCGAAGAAAGATATCCGAAATTTTCGCGTCCTTCCATTTGCGGAATTTAAAAAGAGAACGAGTTTCTTTATCGGTTTTGTATAAGCCCGTAAGATTGAGACCGTCCCCTTCTTTGTTGGGAACTTCCCGACTCACGGTATAATTCAAAGCCATCACGATTCGAACGCAAAGATTCTTAAATTCAACACCTTTGAGTTGACGATAGTGATCCAAAACCCCGACGCCGATTTTTGAAACGTCCGCGAGAAGTTTATTCCCCTGATCGTCCAAGATTCCCTTGATATGAAAAGACTTGGAAGATTTTAAACCGGAGAGTTCGTAAAAACGTTCCACAGGAAAAAGTTCGCCGAAGATTCTGCCGATCTCATCGTCCAAGGAGAATCCACTCTGACCCGCCTTAGTTGCATCGATTCGTTTCGTCTCAAGTTGAAACTTGTAATTCGCAAGTTCCAAAATTCTTACGTCGTCGATTCTTTCCGACTCGGCTTCGATGAGATACTCGCTCGCCTCTTCCAGTTTTCCGAGTTTGACCGCCAACAAAGAAAAGTAAACGTCGGAATCTATCATCTCCTGTTTCCAACCGCTGTTTCTCGCCATCTCCATACAAAGTCTCGCATGTTTGAGACCTTCGTTTAAATTTCTCTGGAGAATAAAACAACACATCAAAAATTGAAAGATCGTATAACGAACATAATCGTCTTCGATGAGATCCGCGACCGAGTTCGCAACCTTGATCGCTTCGTCGTATTTAGAATCCCGAGTCAAACTAAGCGCATATAAAAACCCGCCGACCGGAGAAGCGGGATCCAACTCGTAAGCCTTTGCAAAGAATTCCACCGGATTTCCTTTACGAAGAACCGCGGAGACAACTCCCTTACCGATAAAGATGGAAGCCGTTTTGATTTTTTCGTTCGAGATCTTTCCTAAAAAACGATCCGCAATCGCGAATTCTTTTTGACCGAGGGCCATAAAACCGATTCTTACGTTGGCTTCCGCATTTTCGGGATCGATCGTGACGGTATCTAAATAATGAAATAGCGCTTCTTCGAATAAATCCTGTTGATAATAAATATCCGCGATCCGATTGGAAACCGCAACCTCGTTGATACCCTTTTCATAAGCGCCGATTTTTTTGATTTTTTCGAGGTGACGGGCCTCGTTGGTCGTATCACCTTCCATCGCGTAGATTTTAGCGATGACGTAATGCGCCCGAACGTTCGAGGGAGAATTGTCCAAAATATCCCGAATGATAACTCGGGCGTCCACGAAGTTACCCATCGCGGCGAGGGCCAGAGCCTTTTCAAAAGCGTCTTTCTTGGTCTGGATCAAAAAGGATCCAAACGCAACAATCAGAATGATTCCAATGGCGACAAGAATGACGAAGATCATTTTTTTGTTTTTCTTTCAGGTTCCAGTTAGTAAATGGATAAAATCTCGAGAATTGGTCCGGGTATTTATCCGGTCTTGGGATAAAATCAATCTTTTTGTAGAAACGAAAACCAGATGGGAAAACTTACCTACTTCAGATTCGCGTATTCTATTGTAAAACGCGATATTATCATTAGTATTCTTCATATAGGATTTTCCGTTTTATTCTGCTTTTTTCTGATCTTCGGGATCTTTCTACTCAGAATGGATAAGGCTCCCTCTAACCCTTCTAGTATCGAACTCTTCCGGAATTATCCACAGTTGGTTTTATTGCTGAGTTCGGCCGGATTGATATTTATGGCGCTCACGAGAACCCTCCTCAGAACCTCCGACGCGGGAATTATGATGGCGGTCGGGGGAAACCGAATCGGAACGATTCGACTTTTGGTCGCGGAACTCTGGATTCTCCATGGAACCGGATTCTTTTTGGCGATCGCCGCCACCCTATTCTTCCCACCTTGGGTTGCCGAAGGTTCTAGTTTATTAGATTATCTGAAAGCGTTTTTGATCTGTATATCTCTCATTTCGGGAATCGGGGCGATTCTTTCCACGATTCTCACGTATTTGGATCCATACCGCTCGATTCGGAGGGGAAAATGATTCTTCGCATCAACGACCTTTCCCGAGAATACGGAAAATCGAAGGCAGTCAACGGTGTTTCCTTCGACATGAACCAATCCGACTATGTCGCCATCGTCGGGCCTTCCGGCTCGGGAAAAACCACGCTCTTATCCATGATTACCGGAATGTTAACCAGCTCTGCGGGAGAAGTTTACTTTGACACCACAAAGGTAAGCGATATGTCGAGCGGGAACCTCGCCAATTTCCGCGCGAGAAACATCGGACTGATCTTTCAATTTTCGGAACTTCTTCCTCACTTGGACGTGGAGGAGAATATCCTTCTCCCCGCGCTTCTTGTCGGAAAATTCAGCCCGAAAGAATATTTGGAAAAATGCGAATACCTCATCAAAAGTCTTCGACTCGAGTCGATTCGAAAGAGTTATCCAAGTAAACTTTCCGGCGGACAAATCCAGATGACCGCGATCGCAAGATCCCTCATCAACGAACCGGAACTTCTTCTCGCAGACGAACCTTCCGGGGATTTGGATCCGGAGAACAGCGAACTCGTAAGAAATCTTCTCTACGATTTCAACTCGAGAGGACTTACAATTCTATTAGTAACTCATGATATGAATCTCGCATTCGACGCAAAAACAATCTATGAAATGAGAGAGGGAGCGTTTACCCGGGTGGTAAAATGAAATCCTATCTCGGAATCGATATCGGAGCCGGGAGCATCAAGGCCAATCTGGTCGATTCTCAAGGAAACATATTAGGAAAAACTCATAGACCCACCGGATCGGAAACCGACGAAAAACAATTTCTGAATTCGTTATACGATATCGTTTCCGAAATGAAAACCCCTTCCCTCACGGCGATCGGAATCGGAAGCCCGGGACCGATCGATTCGGAAAACGGAATTCTCATCCAATCCGCCAATCTCCCGTTATTAAAAAACGTCGCGTTAGTCGCTCATTTAAAAAAGAATTTCTCAATACCGGTTTACTACAACAACGACGCGAATTTGGCCGCTCTCGGAGAATACAGATTCGGAATCGGGAAGGGTTCGTCGAGTTTGATCATTCTCACTTTGGGAACTGGACTTGGAGGCGGTTGGGTATATCAGGGAAAACTGTTCAACGGATATAAGGGAAGCGGAATGGAAGCGGGTCACATAACGTATCTTCCGAACGGTTCCCTCTGCGGATGCGGACAAAAGGGATGTGTGGAAGCATACTTCAGCGCGAGCGGATTTTTAAATCGATACAAAGAACAAACCGGAAATCATTTAAGTTCCGCGGAAGAATTTTTCGAAAGAAGCCGTAAGGGAGAATCTTCCGCCTTATCCTTGTTAAACGAAGGAATCGAAGCGCTCGCACAACTTTGTAGAGGACTGATCCATACGATCAACCCGGACAAGATCGTGTTCACCGGCGGAATCGTACAATCCTGGGATCTTTTCGGAAACACACTTCAAAAAAGAATCGAAGAATTGATCTTTCCCGTTTTCAGAACTTATACTCAAATTCTGCCCGGAGGAAACGTATCCGGAGCCTTAGGAGCCGCCGCTCTTTGTATGGAGAATCACGAATGAACGATCCGAACTGCATTTTCTGTAAGATCATCCGAAAGGAAATTCCCTCCAAGATCGCGTTTGAAGACGAAGAAATATTAGCATTTCATGATATTTCTCCGCAGGCCCCGGTCCATATCGTATTCATACCGAAAAAACACGTAACGTCCCTCGCTCAGATCGAGGACGGAGATTCTTCCCTACTCGCAAACGTTTTGTTAAAGATCCGCGATACCGCTAAGGATTTGGGAATCGCGGAAAACGGTTATCGGGTCGTGAATAACACGGGGAAGAATGGCGGACAAACCGTATTTCACATTCACTTTCATCTTTTAGCGGAACGCCGACTTCTTTGGCCTCCGGGTTGATACGAGGAACATCACATTGAAACGAATTCTATTCGGAACCGTAGTCAGCTTAGCCGCGCTCGGATTCTTATTTTCAAAACTGGATCTGAGCGAGTTCGCAAGAATCCAGGAACGCTGGGAACCGATTTATTTGATTCCTTTCTGCGTATCGTCCGCTTGGGGGTTGATCCTTTTTTCCTGGAGATGGCATCTTTTGATGGGGAAAAAAATCGAATTCCGTTATGCGCTCCTTTCCTCGTTTATCGGAGTAGGCGCGAACATGTTTCTTCCAGCGAGAGGGGGAGACATCTTCCGTTTGTATTTTTGTAAAAAGGAATCCGATCTTCAATATCCTACGCTCGTCACCGCGCTCTTTATCGAAAAGGTCTTGGACTTTTCGTTTATATTCTCCGCAGGAATCTGCGCTCTTATGTTTTTGGGAATCAAGGACGAAAGTAGCGATTCTTTCTTTATCATATCCTCGCTCGTCATCGCGGGAATTTTTTCGGGTTTGATCGCCGTGAGATTCCTAAACGAAACGATCATCAACGTTCTTGCTTGGATCGCCGGGTTCATCGGCAAAAAAGAATGGTTCCTTCATAAACTCGCGCATTATATACGCGATCTCGGAAATTTTTTGGTTTTAAAAAGATTCATTCTTCCCGCCGTATTGACCGCGTTTACTTGGTTGATCGGCTACGCGTTGAGTTACGGCATTCTTCTCAAACTTGTCGGAATCGAAATGAGTTACGCGGGAATCGTACTCATCATGTTTGCCGGAGCGGTCGGTGTGATGGTTCCTTCCGCTCCTTCCGGTGCGGGAGTGTTTCACGCATCCGTCACTTCGTCTTTCGTATTGATGGGAAGAAAAGCTTCCGAAGGTTTGTTCTATGCGACCACGGTTCACCTCGCTCAGTTTATTCTTCAGAGTGTATTTGCGGTAATCCTATATCTCTATTGGATCGTAGATCGAAAAAAACGCGGATTGGGTAAGGCTGAATTTTCCTTAAAAGAATCCGAGGTCATCGAAGAAGAAAGCGAAGAATCATAGAGGAATCGATTTATTTCCTCCGTCTATTGAAACCGTACCTCAAACTTCGATCCTGAATCGGATTTTTATGGTATAATCGAAAGTTCGTAAAAGAAGAATTAGGCGGGACCATGAATTCTAAAAAACCGTTTCAATTCGCGTTTCTTTCGAATTTTTCGAAGATCGAAACACGCATCTTCCTTACTTTTCTTTCGGGTTGTATATTGCTCGTACTGTTGCTCGGAGCATTCCTATTTTATTATCAAAAAAAGAACACTGAAAACGCGGCGATTCGAAACGTAAAGACCGTCACCGAACAAATGCTCGCTCTTCGCGTTTATTACTCGGACAATCTCGTGGACAAGGCCTTGCATGAAGGAACCGAAGTCACATACAAATACAAATCCGTTCCCAAAAGTATTCCTCTGCCCGCGACCATCGTAAAAGAATTCGGAGAACATCTATCAAATCGTTTCGAGGGAATTCGAGTCGAGTTATACAGCAACTATCCGTTTCCGAATCGAAAGAAAAAGGAAGGATTGGACGACTTTCAAAAGGAAGCTCTCGCTAAACTTCAGGAGAATCCGAATCTTCCCTACTACGTGTTTCGAGACATCGATTCTTCACCGTACATACGTTATGCGCTACCCGATCGAATGCAGGCTTCCTGCGTCGCCTGTCATAATTCTCATCCGGAATCTCCCAAGAAGGATTGGAAGGTCGGCGACGTGCGAGGAATTTTAGAAGTCAGTATGCCGGTCAAAAAAACGGAAAGCGGAGCCGACTTGATTCTATTTTCGACGATCGTTATGTTGATCGGACTCGGAACGGTCTTTATCGTAAATCATACGAGAAACAAGGAAAACGAAAAAGTAATACTCGAACTCAACGCAAGTCTGGAAAAATTAGCCGCCATAGGACGACTGGCCGCAGGAATCACTCACGAATTAAACACTCCTCTCGGCGCGATTTCTTCTTCGAGCAGATCCCTTTCTGACGTGGTAAATCAAGAACTCAAAAACATTCCGAGTTTTCTGACCGACCTAAGCCAAGAAGACGTCGAACGTTTTACGAAACTTTTGGACGAAAGTCTGAAACATATTTCGGAGTCCACCATTCTTTCCAATCGAACGATCCGCAAAGAACTCGAACGTAAACTGAAAAACGAAAACATACCGAACCCGGAAGAAATCTCGAGCACGGCGACCGATCTCGGCTTACACAACTTAGGCGATTCTTTGATTCCTCTTTTGCGTTCCGAAAAAAATCGGGAGATTCTCGAAGCGATCACATCCTTCGTCACGGTCGTTCGTGTGGGACAAATCATATCAATCGCAACCGACAAGGCCACACGAGTTACGGAAGCGCTTAAGAATTATCTCCGCCCCGCCGCCGAAGTAGAGGACGGAAAAGTAAAAATTCGCGCGATCGACGTTCGAAAGGAAATCGAAAACATTCTGATTCTGTATCACGGGAAACTAAGATACGACGTGGAAGTCGTAAAAAATTACAAAACCGATAAACAATGTTTAGGCGAGGCGGATAAACTGAATCAGGTTTGGATCAATCTTCTAAACAACGCTCTTCAATCCATGAATTATAAAGGGAAAATCGAAATCGAAACCGAAGAAGTGGATTCTTGGATCGTCGTTTCTTGGAGCGATTCCGGAAACGGAATCCCGGAAGAGATTCGAAACAGAATTTTCGATCCGTTTTTTACGACCAAAAAACACGGGGAAGGAATGGGACTCGGACTCGATATCTGCAAAAAGATCGTGGAAAATTTCGAAGGAAAAATAGAATTCCGCTGCGCTCCCGGCCGCACGACTTTCAGCGTGTGGCTCAAGACCGCATAACGTTCCTTCGGCGCCTCAAGGAACGATCACTTTTTTCACCGTATAACTATCCGAAAATCCGGACGCTCGATCCGCGACTGCGTATGAACTGATCGCGATACAAGCCTCGTTGTAAGCGCCCGTATCGAACCCCACCTTCGGAGTTTCATACGTACCCGGTGCAACGACGGCATTTCCCGCGTCATCGTACAGTTCTATGTATTGAAACGGAACCGGCCCGATTCCTCCCGTCGCGGTACCATTATTCATATCGAGATACACGTAGTAAGCCGGTTCGGTATTCACATAACGTGAAACGAATTCCATATTCGTTCCGTTAAGCGTCACCTGAATACAATGACTCGAACAATCTCCGATCGTAACGGGAGCGGAAACCGCTCCCGCACAAGGACCCGCAGGCGGAGTCGGAGCCGTGGAAATAATTTCTTTAGCGGAATTTCCGAACGCACTTTGAGCGATCACGATGATCTTATAGGATTGGCTGACTTCGGGAGAAAGAAAAACGAAAGTATCCGGACTTCCCGGTTCCGTGCTGAGTTTTTCGGTGATATAAGTCGTAACACTGACCCCGTCCGGTTTGAGCTGGAGAATCGAAGGTCTTCCCAGATAAGCCTTATATGTTACGGGAAACGAAACCGGATTTTTTAAGGAGAATTTTACGGACACGATTTGATACGGATCGCCGGAGATGATGCGGTATTCCGTGGTGACATTGAGATTGTTCAGAACCGGGCCGTTGCTCGTTTCCACGGGAGAATGAGAACCTCCGATAGGAACGGACTTATCCCCTCCTCCCAAAAGAAAAATCAACGCGCTCGAAAAATCAACAGCGCCGGAACCGCCCCCACAATTCACGAAAAGGAGAATCGTTAAGAACAAGAACCGAATCGAAATCAACGTTTGAGAGAAAGAAAAAGGTTTCATAGTGTTTTTGGAAAATTCCTATATTAAAATATGCCAATGTACACATTATAAAAAACGAATTTACCGAGAGTCGAGGAGAAATCGGCAGACCGGTGCGAAGCGGATTCCCAGTTTATAAGAAAGGTCGCATTCGATAGTTTCACCTAACGGCGATTTTTCGAAAATACGTGTTTGTCAATTTAGAAATATGACAGCTTTCGACCGGTATTTTTTTGGATCAGTCCAGATCGATTCCGTGGCCGCCGTTCTCGTTGAAACGCACTGGCGACGGAATCCCATTCAAAATCCTGAATTTACTTTCTGGATAAAAATTGGCAGGCTTCCGATTTCTGAATCGGGTTGTTCGGGGACATCATTTCGGAACAGGAAGTCTTTTCGATGATCGCAAGACAATCCTTAGCGGCTTGAATTTTTTCGGGAGTTGTATCCTTGAATTCATCGGCTTCGGATTTTCCGGATTTCGCGCGTTGTTCAGCGGCGCTTTTCTCCATGGATTCCATACAAGCCTCTTTGGATTGAAGCATCGGAGGAATGAATTTTCTCTGCGATTCAGGCATTTTACTAAATTGTTCCCCGGCGCATTCTACGGTTTTGGAACAGGCGATTTCCTTGGACTTAGCGGCTAAAGCCTGCATTTCAGCGGCGAGATTCCCGCCTGATTTTCCGCAATTCATCGCAAACAGAAGAACCGCGATAGAAACGAACAAACTCTTGATTGTGTGATTCATGACCCTATCCTTTTTAAAAACAAGAGAATGAATCGCCCTTACTTTTTGAAAATAAATTTTTTCTAAGCCGACTCCCGTTTTCAAGAAAGTCGACTTAGACGATGTTAAACGACTTCCGCGAGAGTTCTCTGTTCTTCGTTCTTGAATAATTTATGAACGGTCGCTTTTTGGCCCACGCCTTTGAGAGAGGCTTCGTGTCTTTCGGTATAGTATCCTCGCAGACTCAATTCTTCCCTGATTCCCGCGCTGGAAAGAATCGGTTCCGTTACCCAGATTTCTCCGGCGGAAGCGAGCGCTTGTACTCTTGCCGCGATGTTCACACTTTGTCCGAAGTAATCCAAACGTTCGTCGTTGATTACCGCAAGCGCGGGGCCTTCGTTCAAGCCTACTTTTAAACCGATCTCGTGTCCGTGTTCTTTGAATTCTTCGTTCATACGATCGATGCGCGACATCATCTCAAGAGACGCAAACAACCCGTCCAAAGGACTGGAAAACGTCGCCATAATCGCGTCGCCCATCGTCTTTACGATCGCTCCGTTGAATTTTTTCACAGTCTCCGCAAGAAGTCTGAAATGTTCCTGAACCAATCGATACGCGAGAATATCGCCCGCCTTATCATACATCTCCGTCGAACCTCTTAGATCCGTAAAAAGAATCGTAAGACTTTTCACGTTGAGATTCAGTTTGTTACTCAACTGTTGAACCCGGAACAATTCGCGGAATGTCTGATTGTTCAAAAGCATCTTCGCGGTAAGAAACGGTTCGATATAAGTCGGATGTTCATGAACGATTTCTAATATTCTTTTTAGATTGGGTTTTATGATCAGAAATCCAGACTTCGCGATCGTCCGATTGGAAACCTTGACCTCGTATTTTCCCGGAGCGAGATGCAATTCGATCGGAGTAAAACCGGTGGGAAGCAAACTTAAATCTATGATTCTTTCTTCCGTAGTTTCCTTCGCGTCGAAATACAAAAAGACCGCGGAATTATTCTCCACCGAACTGAACTGATACGCGGGAACGTCCGTCGCATCCAGAAGAATTTTTTCGGTCGCGCCCGGTTCGATCACGATCAAATCCTTCGAGTTAGAATGTATAAAATCGAGCAGTTCTTTGGATTTATGAAAGTTGCCGGAAATATGATATTTCAAATACGTGAGCGCGTCCTTGAGAGGATTCAAATTCGGTTTTTTAAGAGAAGGGTTCACGGAAAAACTCACTTCCACTTGATCGTCCAAGGTGGTCGGAACGTCCATGTTGCAGATATAACAGTGAAAACTTTTTTCTTCGATCTGATCCAAGGAAGTATGGGAAGACGCAACTCCTCCGCATGCGGGACAAATCATATTGTATGAAAAATCCAAAAGGCCGATTTTCCCAGCGTGAAGAAAAAGATCCAAAGCTTCCCCCGTTTCAAATCCGTTGTCCTTTGCGAAGCGAATCGGATTGATCCGATGGAGTTGCCATTCGTCTTGGCTTTTTAAATTTTCAGTAAAACGTGCGATCGATTTTTTTGATAAGACGCCGAATCCTTCGAGAGCTTTTTTCTTTTGTTCGAAAAGGGTTTCGTTCCACATACATTCTCCTCCGGTTTCTAACCGAAAACGAATCTAGT
This sequence comes from Leptospira barantonii, assembly GCF_002811925.1. NCBI lineage: Bacteria > Pseudomonadati > Spirochaetota > Leptospiria > Leptospirales > Leptospiraceae > Leptospira > Leptospira barantonii. The sequence goes on along the minus strand of NZ_NPDS01000001.1, from coordinate 739,791 downwards.
TTCTCTCGACTTCATTCTTTGGCAAGCATTTTGTAACTTTTTTTATTACATATTTCGCGACCCATAGAGAGCGAAATAGCCAAAAGATAGCGAAGCGTAATCGTTGGCTCTCTGCGAAGCTGAGAAAATCCCCCACGATTGAGAAAAACAAACCCATAGTATACCGCGCCGTAGTTCCGACCTTTTTCCAAATCCCCGATCTCTTTATGTTCGTTGTTTCCCGTTAAACGCCCGGAATTTTCGAAGGAGTTCCCGCAAAATACCGGAAAGATGACGGAACTACAATCGAATTTTACGATATTCTTGCATTCAAATTTCGCCAAACGGCGATTTGATCGCCTTTTCGTTGAGATTCTCAGCGGATCTTCAAAAAAAATACATATAGTTTTTTTGATTTGATTTTTGCCGTCGAATGTCGTACTTAAAATTCTTTCCCGAGAAAGTTTGTCGGAACAATCGTTGATAAATTCTTGACAAGATCGAATTTTCTCAAACGAAAACGATCCACCCGGGTAAGAAACAAAAAAAGAAAACAGCGTTATCCGCACTTTCAGATCCGCAGAAAATAAATAAAAAGAGAATATGGACAAATCAAAAGCAAGTAAGAACTCGAGAGTAGCGATCACCGGAATCGGAGTGATTCTCCCCAATACATATTCGGTGGATACGTTTTGGAAAAATCTTTCCGAAGGAAATTCTCAAATAGACACGATCACCCGTTTTTCGACCGACGATATGCCCGTAAAGGTCGCGGCCGAAATGAACGACTTCGACTGGAAAAAATTCTTACCCGATCTAAACGAAAAACACGCAAAAAATTATAACCGAGAAACCTTCGCGATTATGGCCGCGATGGAAGAAGCAAGAAGAGACGCAAAACTTGAAAAGGATTCCATCGATCCTTCGAAGGTCGGATTCATCGACTCGTCTTCCAGAGCTTCTCTCGCTTGGTGGGAACACGCATGGAAACTTTATCATGAAGAAAAGAATTCGAGCGTATTCGATCGTTATTCGGTTCTCACTTCGATGGCATCCAATCCTACCAATCTTACCGCGATCTATGCGAACATTCAAGGTTTCGTAACTACGATCACGGCGGCCTGCGTCGGTGGGCATCACGCAATCAGTCTTTGTTATCAAGCGATTCGAAAGGGAAGAGCGGAAGTGATGTACGCGGGCGGTCACGAATTTCCTTTGATCAAACCGTTGATGATGATGTATTCCGATCCGGCGAGTTCCGTCATGTCCGCGGAAAAAAATAATCCGAAGTCGGCGGTCAAACCGTACGATCGAAACCGGGACGGATTTATTTTGGGAGAAGGTGCCGCCGTTCTTTGTATGGAAAGAATGGATCACGCACTTGCAAGAGGAGCCAAGATCTACGCCGAAGTTTTGGGAACATTCAGTTACAACGAAGCGGATCACGCGATGAGAATGGATCTTACCGGTAAAAAAGCGGCTTCCGGTTTAAACCGACTTCTAAAAATCAGCGGACTCAGACTCGGAGATATAGATTATTTCTGCGGACACGGAACGGCGACGATCAACAACGATATGGCGGAAAGCCGAGCCCTCAAAGTGTTATACAACGGACTCGCGAAAAATAAATGGGCTCCACTCGGATCGATCAAACCGATCTTCGGTCATACGTTCGGAGCGGCTGGAATCATAAACGTCGCGGCGACCGCGCTGATGCTCGAAAAACAGGTTCTCTGTCCGACGATCAATCTCAAGGACGTGGACCCGGAATGCGATCACGATCATGTCACCGAAGGCGCAAGAAAGGTTCGGATGAGAAACGCGATTTCGATGGCGTTTGCGATCGGAAGTCAATCTTCCTTCGTCAGCCTTACCGCTCCGGATATACTTTAAGGAAATAGAATATAGATGAAATCCGGCGGACTTCATAGACAATACGATCATTCAAAAAAATTGAAATCAGTTCTCTATTACCAAGGCGCCGTGACTCATGAAATTCTCGGGAGTCTGACAGAAATTCTGAAAGATAGAATCTCGAACGAAAAAAGAAAGAATAAGATCCTGAACGTTTTTGTCGAGATGGCTCAGAACGTGAGTCACTATTCTCTTGAAAAGGACGGAGAATACGGAATCGGTTTGATCTTAGTCAAAGAAAAGAGTCATATCCTGAAACTTTCCACCGCTAATTTTTTGAGCGCGGAAACCGCTTCCGCCCTACAAACAAAACTCGATCACTTTTTATCGCTGACCGGAGAAGAAGTAAAGGAACTCTATCAGGAAAAGATCAAGGGAGAAAGACCGGAGGACAGCAAAGGAGCCGGGTTGGGATTTTTGGAAATATTAAAAAAATCTGATTTTCCGTTTCGTTCCTCTTTCGAGGAAACTCCAAGCGGAGATTTCTTTTTTACGCTTACCGTTTTCTTTCGTTTGGGGTAAGCTTCCAAGGTTCGGCGTGAGAAAGCGCCATCTCCTTGACTTCGATCACAATCACGGACGTGTTGTCCTTCGTCATTCTCAGGTTGGCCTCTTCCGAAAGATGAGAACAAGCCTCTTTCGCACTCGACGCGTTTCTAAGAATCTCTTCCAGATCGTCTATCTTAATCACGTCCGTCAATCCGTCCGTACAAAGAAGAATGCGATCTCCTTCGCTTAACGAATTCGTTATATCGAATAGATCCATCTGAAGATCGGTGGTGCCGCCTCCGATACAACTCGTGATATAACTTCTCGAAATCTGATTTCCTTTAACGGTATCCGAAAAGGAATGATCGACCGTAATCTTATGAACGCCTTGGGAAGAAAGATGATAAGCCCTGCTGTCTCCCATGTTGAAGACAAGAACCTTTCTTCTTCCGAAGAGAACGCCGACTAACGTGGTTCCCATTCCGAGTCTTCCGGTCGCCTTTGCGTGATCGTTGATCTCGTGATTGATTTTGCGGAAAAGATTCTGCCAACCGGCTCTGGGCAATTCTTCCAAAGGTTGAATCGCACGTTCGGTCCAGGCAAGTTTCTCCAAGGTCATACGACTTGCGATTTCCCCGGAGATATGACCGCCCATCCCGTCGGCGAGCGCGAGAATCATAGGAGCCACTGCGGAATCTCGAAGTCCGGAAGACGCAAACGAACCCGATACGGTTCCGGCAACGATCTCGCCGGAAACATACATCGAATCCTCGTTATGCGAACGAAAGTTTCCTTTTTCCGTTATTCCGAAGTAGTTGATAATCATGGAGAAACACTGGAAATTGAAATAATTTCCGAAAATCTATTATAAATATGTGTCATTAGCGAACTTCAAGAACAAATCTTCGCCAAACTATTTTTTTATTATAGATCAGACTGGTTCATGATTATTTATCTCTCAAATTTTTCCATCAAAAGGTTTCACAAAATAGAATTTTCATTTTCCTACTTCGCCGAATATCCTCCGTCAACCGGGATCGCCGTTCCAGTTATAAATGAGGAATCTTCGCTACAAAGCCAAACCACCGTTTTTGCGATTTCTTCGGGTGTCGCAATTCTGTGAAGAGGATGCAACTTCACGAGTTGTTTTTCCGCCTCTTCGGGATCTTTTGCAAGATGAAACAGTTCGTCCAAAATTTCGGTCTTCACGGCGCCGGGACAAATCGCGTTGACTCGGACATTCTTCTTCGCATATTCCAAGGCGGCGCTTTTTGTTAATCCGACAACGCCGTGTTTCGCCGCCGCATATGGATTGATCCCCACGACTCCGTTGATTCCGGAGATTGAAGAGACGTTGACCACGGCCCCTCCTCCGACTTTTATAATTTCCGGGATCTGATATTTCATGGAAAGCCACGCGCCTTTTAAGTTCACGTTAACCACGTTGTCCCAAACGTTCTCGGGATATTCGTGAAGAGGATGATTGAGCCCCATGATTCCCGCGTTGTTGATTCCGAAATCGAGTCTTCCGAATTTTTCTACCGCGGTATCCACGACTTTTTTCACTTGTTCGCCCGAAGTCACGTCGCAGGTTACGAAATAAACGTCTCCGCCTTGTTCTCGGATTTTCGTTTCGAGTTTTTTTCCTTCGTCGAGCCTGCGACCGCAGAATACGACCTTTACGCCTCTTAAGACGAACTCTTGAACGACCGCCTTTCCGATCCCGGTGCTTCCTCCGGTCACCATTGCGACTTTGTCTTTCATGGAATTCTCCGAAAAATAGTTTAGAATTTTAGAATATACTTCAAATCAGTTTTCTCGTCTTTCCGTTTCGGACTCGGACGAGATATTTTTTAAGATGTCCGTTGATCGTTTCCAGATCGGACAATTCTTTTTCGATGGAATAAACCTTCAGATCCTGGACGAGAACGAGCAGATAACGCAGTTCTTCCAGATGGACTTTCGCTTTGAGAATGTTTTTGATCTTTTCGGAAAGGATTCTACTTCCCCAGGCTCCCGCGATTCTTACGGGAAGAAGGGTCGCAACCGATCGTATATGTTCAAACAAGGGTCCGTGTTCCTTGAGTTTGACCGCGTCCATCTTGTTGCCGAGCGCATAGACTTTTAAAATCAAATCGTGAGCAAGACGCAACACTTCGAGTTTGTCGAAATTTCGGATCTGCGTGGAACTCTGCGGTCCGCTTCCGATATCGGCTCCCACGGGCGGAGATGGGTAGGAAGGAATTTTTCCTTCCGTAAAAATCTTTCTAAAACCTTCCGGAACGGGCACCACTTTACGGATGGAATAATCGAAAAACAAAACCCGAATCTTAACAAGGGAAACCTTCTCCCTTCTTTGATCCTTGGATAAACGAAACGTGAGATCGAAGGACTTCTCCGCCAGATTATTTAATACGACATCGATCTTTACCTGATCCCCGTAGAGAAGTTCTCCCTGATAGAGAATTCCGGCGTTTGCGAAGATGATGCTCTTTCCGTAGATGTCCGTGACGGAAAACCCGAGATATTGAAAGAACTGAAGATGCGCTTCCATCACGATGTCGAGAATGGACGCGAACGATACGTGAATGTCCAATGCAAGATCCGTTTTTCGTATGGATAACTCCGTCGAAAAATGATACTGCTCCGGAAATTCTATTTGTATCTCTGTCATAATTTTTTAGCGGCTTTTCGGAAATCCTCATTGGGACATAAGAGAATTTCAAGTATACGGACTCGTTTCGTTTTACCTCCGAGAGGAAATAAATTTCCGTCCGGGAGAACGCGTGTCCGATCGGGAAAATCGCGGAATGATCCGAGTTCTTCCCTATTCTTAATTTCGGTTTTCGGAATGCTTGTCTTGAATCCGTTCCGAGTTTTGCTTTCGATTCGGTAAAAAGTTCTTGCTAGAGTGCATTCTTAAAAGAATATCTTTCCACCATTGTCGTCGCTTTAATCTATGCGGTGTTTGTCGAAAATCGAATCGTATAAAAATATTCGGGATGTCTAAAAAAAGAATTTTTTGTGTAACGATTTATCGCTTTTTCTCGTAGGCGAATCGATAGACAAAAATTTCAACAAGCGGTTTGAAAACGAAAAATTCAAAACGTTTACACTTGTTCGGGAAAGATAAAATCATTGGAAGCTAACACGAAGATCTTTGCAAATCCTGACGAGATGATCCGGCAAACGGTTCGTCCCGGTATGCACTTACATCTTTCGGCGACGATGTCCAGACCCAACGCGCTCATCTATTCTCTTGCGCGTTGTTTCCAAAATACGAATCCGGAGTTCGTCATCAGTATGGCGGGAATTCATTCGAGCGCGCACGCGCTTACGATCGCAAAGATCGTAAAACGTATGATCACCGGTTTTGCCGGAGACAATTATCCGAAACCTTCTCCTAATTCATTATATTCTAATTTACTGGAAGGGAAACCGTTCGAGTTGGAACTCTGGTCTCTTCTCAGCATCGTTCAAAGATTGATGGCAGGCGCGATGCGTCTTCCCGGTTTTATCACCAACTCTCTTTTGGGTAGCGATCTCATTCTCGACAAGTTAGGCAAAACAGCGTTTTTATTTCCGGATCCTCAAAACAAATCCCCCGGTCACAACGGTTCGCCCGGTCCCGACTACAAGGGGAAGAAGGGAGTGGACCTTGCGTACATTCTTCCCTTAAACCCGGATCTTACTTTTGTTCACGCCGTTGTCGGAGACGAAGAAGGAAATCTTGTTCTTTGTCCTCCGAGCGGTGAAGGTTATTGGGGAGCCTTGGCCGCAAAACAAGGTGTGATCGCGACCGTGGAAAGAATCGTTCCCAAGGGTTCCATTCCCGCGGAACTCGTTACGATTCCCGGAAACAGAGTGAAAGCCGTCGCAGTCGCGGAGTTTGGCGCACACCCTCAATCTCTGCGTGTATACGATCTTCCGGGAGTTCCCGCATTCGAAGGTCTTTCCACCTATCTCGACGACTACGAATTTCAAATCGAAGCCAACGAAGCCGCCAACGTTCCTTCCCGCGCCGAAAAATGGTACGCGGATTTCGTAAATATCGAAGGCGGACACGAAGAATATTTGGAACGTTTAGGAAGCACTCGTCTAAGAAGATTGAAGAACATTCCCGAGGAAAACAAGGCGGAGAAATTAGAAGATCCTAAAACGGTAAACGACTCCGAGCAGATGATCATTCTTGCGGCAAGAGCGATTCAAGAATACGTAAAAGAAAAAGGTTATAAAACGATTCTCGCCGGAATCGGCGCCGCGCATATCTCCGCGTGGACCGCGGCTCGCTTTTTGGAGAAGGAAGGAATTTCCGTGAAGGTCATCACGGAACTCGGCTTCTACTCGATGAAACCTCATACGGGAGACGTTTTTCTTTTCAGTCAGTTGCATACGAAAGAATGTACGATGCTTTCCGACATCACGAGCATTCTCGGTACGGTTGTCCCCGATCATTGTCTCGGAGTATTGGGCGCGGCGGAAGTGGATTGGTTCGGCAATATCAATTCCACAAAAACCGCTAAGGGAAAATTTCTCGTGGGCTCCGGAGGTGCGAACGACATCGCCGCCGTCGCGGATTGTATCGTAGTCGCAAAAGCGAATCGAGGAAGATTCGTGAAACACGTACACTACATCACCTCGGTCGGAGATCGTGTGATGGAAGCGGTTTGTCAATTCGGAAGATTCAAAAGAAAACCGAACTCGGATCATGTATTCGAATTTTCGCATTGGATTGCTCCTCCCTCGGACGAGGAGATGGAACCGGAAGAAGCGGTACTTCGTTTTACTTCTTGGCTTCCGCCCGACGAAGACATTCCCCTGCAGGAAGAACCTCCGGTCACAGCGGAAGAACTCACCGTTTTACGCGAATTGGATCCGGAAAAGATTTACATAGAACAGTTTATGGTATATACAAGACTTCCGTAATAAAATGAAATTTGAATTTACTAGAGGACCCTTATGAGCGGAAAAAATCTAACGTCGAACGGAGTGAGAATCACCGGTTTCGGTCATTATTTCCCCGAACAGATCGTAACCAACGAAGAGATCCGCTCTCGTTTGAAATTTCCGGAAATGCATCCCGCTGAAAAAGCGGTGATCGGAAATATCGGAGTCAACGAAAGAAGAAGGGCGAACGAAAAAGAAACCCCGATGTTTATGGCGGCTCAGGTCGCCGAGATGGCTCTGAAAGACGCCGGCAAAAAACCGGAGGACGTGGATCTCTACATTCTCGCGAACTGGACCGATCGTTATTATCTTCCCGATCTCGCACCTCAGGCTTCCAAACTTTCAGGAACAAAAAACGCGCTCGCATTCGACGTTAGCACCGCTTGCACCGGTTTCGTTCACGGGGTTCAAACCGCTTCCGCGTATTTAGGAACGGGAAAATTCAAAAACGCACTCGTGATCGGAAGCGAACGTTTTTCAGTAAGAACCCGCATGGGTGGTTACGGAGAATTCACCGCAGGAGATGCGGCCGCCGGAGTATTTCTCGAACATACGGGGGATCAGAATTTCGGAATCATCGATTCCTTTCTGCAGGACGACGGAGACTTGGCGGGAATCATCGTGACCGGACCTCCTCCGGCGAGTTACGTAAAAAGTTATCCGGAACTTGTGACCAACGCCGCGGATCTCACTCTCAAGTCCATGGATCTTCTTTTGGAAAAGAACGGACTTACGATAGACGACATCGACTGGGTAGTTCCTCATCCCGGAACCGACGTGGTGGTTCAGGACGTTCTCAAAAGAACCAAGTTCCCCAGGGAAAAAATCCTGATGAACTTCGAAAAAGTCGGAAACACTTCGGCGGCTTCGATCCCGATCGTATTATCAGAATATTATTATAAAGGAAAATTCAAAAAAGGAGACTTGTTCCTCACACCCGCCGTCGGCGGCGGATTTTATTGGGGAGGACTCTTATTTCGCCTCTGACGAATATAAGAAAATCGACATATATGAAAATAGAAGGTTACGAACTAAAAGAAAGAATGAACGCGGATTCCTCCACGGAGGTCTACAAGGCGATCCGCACGAAGGACGGCGCAAACGTCGTCATCAAATACATTCCGATTTTAGACGAACTGCATCCGGCGGTCGTCAATCTTAGAAACGAATACGAAATTCTGAATTATCTCGCTTCGGAAAGAATGATCCAAGCCTTCGGCATGGAAAAAATTCCCGAAGGTTTCACCTTGATTTTGGAATTCGTTCCCGGAGGAACTCTCAAACATTTCTCGGGAAAAAAACCGGTCAACCTAAAGGACTTCTTCAAGATCGCGATCGATCTCTCGGAAAAACTCGGTGAAATACATAATAAAAAAGTAATACATAAGGACTTAAAGCCGGACAATATCATATTCAATCCGGACAACGAGTTGTTACGAATCGTAGACTTCGGGATTTCGACAAGACTTTCGAAAGAGGAAACTTCCTGGTCCAATCCGAACCGTCTCGAAGGAAGCATTCACTACGTTTCTCCCGAACAAACGGGAAGAATGAATCGTTCCGTGGATTACAGAAGCGACTTCTATTCTCTCGGAGTCACCTTCTACGAACTTCTCACCGGAAAACTTCCGTTCGAAAGCGAAGATCTTTTGGAACTCGTACACTTTCATCTCGCAAAATCACCGATAGAACCCCGTAAGATCCGCAACGAAATTCCGGAAGCGCTTTCGCATATCGTATTAAAACTTTTGTCCAAAACCGCGGAGGACCGATACCAAACCTCGGAAGGACTCAAGGCAGACTTGGAAACGACCCGAGACAAATGGTTGGAATCCGGCGACGCACCCGCGTTCACTCTCGGTTCCAAGGATTATTCCAACGAATTCAAAATTCCTCAAAAACTCTACGGAAGAGAGGAATACATCGAATCGTTGTTAGGCGAATTCAAACGAGTCACCGAAACGGGAAGAACGAGCGTGGTTCTAATCGCGGGTTATTCCGGCGTCGGAAAGTCCTCACTCGTAAAGGAAATCAACAAACCTCTCACAGAATCCAAAGGTTATTTTATTTCCGGTAAGTTCGATCAGTACAACCGCAACGTTCCTTTCAGCGCGATCATCCAGGTTTTTTCGAATCTCATCGAACAGATCCTCACCGAATCCCCGGAAAGAATCGAGGATTGGAAAAACAAAATCCGGGACACGTTAGGCGCAAACGGAAAGGTGATGACGGACGTATTGCCCGAACTCGAGTTTATCATCGGAGAACAGGCTCCGGTGACGGAACTCGGACCGCAGGAAAACGCGAACCGTTTTTATCTGGTATTTCAGAATTTTATAAAGATCTTCGCAAATCAGGATCATCCGCTCGCGGTTTTTTTGGACGATCTTCAGTGGGCGGACACTCCTTCCCTCGAACTCGTAAAAAATCTGATCGAGGACGTTTCCGTAAATTATCTTTTTCTAATGTTGGCCTACAGAGACAACGAGGTGGATTCCACACATCCGTTCTCCACGATGGTGACCGGGTTGGAAAAGGAAGGATTCCGTCTGGATAAGATTCTTCTCAAACCCTTGAGTTTGGAAAACGTAAACCAGCTTTTATCGGACAGCTTGAGAAGACCCGCGGAAGAAACGCTGAGTTTCGCTGAAATCGTATATTCAAAAACGAGAGGGAACCCGTTCTTTATCAACGAACTTCTCAAACAACTTTCCAAAGAGGAAATCATAACGTATCAAAAAGGAAGTTCCACGATCTCCGGCAAATGGATCTGGAATCTCGAAAAGATCAAGAAGACCGATATTTCGGATAACGTGGTCGAACTTCTCGTAAGAAGAATCAAAAAGTTATCCCCTCGAACTCAGGAAACCTTAAAACTCGCCTCCTGTATCGGAAGCAATTTCGATCTCGGAATCCAATCCAAAATCCTCGGCGCGACCCTCAAGGAAACCATGGCCGCGATCATGGAAACCATGGAAGAAGAACTGATCGTTCCGATCGGGGACAACTACAGACTCGTGGATTCCATGGAGGAAATCGGGGAGAACAAGGATAAAAATTTTCAAACCGCAAAGACGATTCAGTTCCGTTTTCAACACGACCGGGTTCAACAAGCGAGTTACGAACTTTTAAGCGAGGATCAAAAACAATCCGTTCGTTTGCAGATCGGAAGAATCCTTCTCGAGAACCTGAACGAAAAGGCTTTGGAAGACTCGGTCTTCGACGTCGTGAACCACTTGAATACGGGTTCGATGTTGATCACCGAAAATTCCGAAAAAAGAAAATTACTACAATTGAATATTCAAGCCGCGCAAAAAGCGAAACTCTCCGCGGCTTACAAACCCGCGAAGTTGTATTCCGAAAAAGCCAGAGAACTTTTGTTCGCGCTTCCCGAAGCGGAAAAAGGAGACAAGGAACTCTGGGCCAAGGAATACGATCTTTCGTACACGGTTCATAAGGAGCTCGCGGAAGTTCTGTATCTCAACGGGAACTTCGAAGAATCCCAAGAGATGATCCACACACTTTTGAAACAGGCGAAAACTCCGGTGGAACAAGCCGAAGCATATAACCTTTTGATGATAGAATATTCCGCACAAGGAAAGTTCGATCTCGCGATGCCTACCGTGATCAAGGCCCTCAAACCTCTGGGAATCGAAATCCCGACTTCCAATTTCGACAAGGTTGTGGACAAGGAAATCGAAGAGGCCAAAAAGAATTTAAAGGGAAGAACCGTAACATCGCTGTTAGACGAACCTTTGATGACGGACCCGAATCATATCTGGGCGGTCAATCTTTTGATCAGCGCGATCCCGATGGCTTACAACAAGGAACCCGCCCTCTTCCCGGTGATCTGTTTGAAGATGGCCAATCTTCTGATGAAATACGGAAACCTTTCCGATTCTTACGGATATTCCTGTTACGGAATGGTCCTTGTGGGAAAACTCGCGGATTACAAAGGAGCATACGACTTCTGCGAACTCGCTGTAAAACTCAGCGAAAAACACATGAACTCCGGCGGATACACAAAGGCCGCGAACATTCTCGCGAACTATTCTTCTTCGTTCGTAAAACATCTGAAACTTTCAGAGGAAGTAAACGTGAAGTGCGTTCAATCCGCTCTGGATTCCGGCGAGTTTTTGCACGGAAGTTACGCGGCGATGAACGATGCGTCTAACGTGATGTTCCAAGGGAAGAATCTTGAAATTCTGAAACCCAAGATCAATCAACTTCTCAAGTTCGTGCGCAAGGTGAAGAACAACCTCGCAATCGATACGATTCTCGGGACCGCGCTTGTTCTTTCCAATCTTCGCGGAGAAACCGGAAGTCATCTCGACTTCTCCACCGCGGAATATCAGGAAAAAGAATACATCGATCTTTGCAACGATCACCAAAGTCCCGCGCCGATCGTCACCTTTAAGGTGATGAAGGTTCGTTCTCTTTTGATGTATGGAGAAAATCAACTCGCTCTTCAAGAAGCGGAAGAAGCGAACGGAATGATTCTCTATCTCGGCGGTCAGTATGGACCGCTCGAGCATAACTTTTTGTATTCACTCGCACTTGCGGCGAATTATAAAAAAGTTTCGCCGGATCTTAAAAAGGAATATCTGAAAAAAATCAAGGAGAATCAGAAACAACTTCTTTCCTTAGCGGAAAGTTGCCCCGAGAATTTCTATCACAAATATCTTCTCGTGGACGCGGAACTCGCGAGACTCGAATACAAAAACTGGAAGGCCGCAAGAACCTATGAAGCCGCAATCCGGGAAGCGAGAAAGAACGAGTTTCAAAACGACGAAGCGCTTGCCTGCGAGATGGCCGCGATGTTCTGGCTTTCCAAAGGAAGCGTTAAGATCGCCGGAGAATTCATCAACGAAGCGTTCCACCGTTACGGACTTTGGGGAGCCAATCTCAAACAAAGCATGCTCAAGTCCAAGTTTCCGGAATTCATCCGCGAAAGAGGAACCGGCACGTTACGCACACACCGAACGATTTCGAGTACGACCGCCGCGGCGACGGAAGTTTATTCCGGACAAACTCTCGATCTTCAATCGGTTCTCAAAAGTTCCACGGCGATCTCCGGAGAGATCAAACTGGAAAATCTTTTGGACAAATTGATGAAGATCGTAATCGAAAACGCGGGAGCACAACGCGGAGTTCTCATTCTTAAAAAAGAAGGAAGACTCTACGTGGAAGCCGAAGGTTCGATCTCTAAAGACGACGTGGAAGTGTTGACCGGAATCCCGCTTGGGAACAGTAAAAATCTTCCGATCTCCCTGATCTATTACGTGGAAAGAACCAAGGAGAATCTGGTTCTCAGAAACGCGAACCAGGACGAGAAGTTTAACAAAGACGAATATATCAAAAATTCCAAAACGAAATCGGTTCTTTGTGCGCCCGTAATCAAACAGGGCGAAATTTCGGGGATTCTCTATCTCGAAAACAACCTTTCCGAGGGAGCCTTCACTTCGGATCGATTACAAATTATGAATATTCTTTCCTCACAGGCCGCGATCTCCATCGACAACGCGTTACTCTACGCGAACATGGAGGAGAAGGTACGGGAAAGAACGAGAGAGTTGGGGCAGGCTAACGCGGACTTAGGACTTAAGAACCAGCATATCACGGATAGTATTCAATATTCTTTGAATATTCAACAAGCGATTCTTCCTTCCGAAGACATTCTCGAAAAGAATTTGAACGAACAGTTCGTGTTGTTCAGACCTAAGGACATCGTATCGGGTGACTTCTATTGGTTCAGTAAAAAAGAAGGATCAATTTTTCTCGCCGCGGTCGATTGTACTGGACACGGAGTCCCCGGTGCGTTAATGTCAATGATAGGAAATACTTTACTCAACCAGATCGTAAATGAGGCGGGCATCAAGGATCCGGGAAAGGTTTTGGAACATTTAAACCGAAATGTTCGACAAGCCTTGAAACAGGATACGATGGACGCGAACTCCGTGGACGGAATGGATATCTGCTTCTGCAGGATCGACGGTGATAAGGTACTTTTTGCAGGCGCCAAAAGACCGCTCTATTTCTCAAAGGGTGATAAGATCGAAGAGATCAAAGGCGACAGACATTCGATCGGCGGAAGACAGAAAGAAGATTCAAGAACGTATACGACACACGAGGTGAAACTGGAAAAGGGAAAACCCACCATGTTCTATCTCGCGACGGACGGATATATGGATCAGCCGAATCCTCAAAGACAAAGAATCGCGAGCAAGGGATTGATCGGCTTTTTACAAAGTGTTCTCTCATTACCCGCATCCGAACAAAAGGAACGCCTCGCGGCCTTTTTAGACGGACATCAGGCGGGAGAATCCCAGAGAGATGACATAACTTTGATCGGGTTTCGAATCTGATCCCGGAAACGAAAATATAGGAGTATGTTAAAAAGAAATGATGGAAAACAAGTCCGTAGACCTGTTTAAACAGTATAAAGAGGCCTGCGATTATCAATTAATTGTTTCCTTTAAAGGACGCCTATCGCAGGAGGTCCTTACGGAATTCGGTTCGATGATCCGCACCTCTCTCAGCGCGGAATCGAAAATCAAAAAAATCTTCGCGGTTTTCATCGAACTAGCTCAGAATATGCTACACTATTCCGCGGAAAGAAAAGCTCTCGAAGACGGAAGGGACAGCGGCGTCGGCATCATCATGGTCGATGAAAAATCGATTGGCTATAATGTTTCGTCCGGGAACCTTGTACTAAACGACAAAATCGAATCGCTAAAATCGAAATGCGAGAAAATAAATTCTATGTCGAGGGACGAGTTAAAAACTTATTACCAACAGCAGTTGCGCTCGGATAGACCCGATGACAGCAAAGGTGCGGGAGTCGGTTTGATCGATATCGCCAGAAAATCGGACGGACCGCTTTCCTACGATATCGCGCCGGTGGACGATAAACATTCGTTCTTCACACTCTCCGCATACTTCACAAAGGAAAATTGAGAATGGAATCATTACATATCCAACAGACCAAAACTTCTCCGGAGGTTATTTTAGACACTGAAAAGGGTGCGGTCGAAATTATAGGAGAATCCTATCCGGAAAACGCGATCGCGTTTTACAAACCGGTATTCGATTGGTTGAACTCCGCGATGGGTTCTAAAACTCAGATCCAAGTAAAGTTTCAATTGGATTATTTCAACACGAGTTCCTCCAAAGTGATCATGGACATTTTGGATTCCCTTCAGAAATACCACGATCAAAGCGGAAAGGTGAAAATCCTTTGGTTGTATAAGGAAGACGACGACGATATGCAGGAGACCGGAGAGGAATTCTCATCCGATCTTTCTCTTCCGTTCGAACTGAAATCCTACAAATAAAACGGCTAAGCCTCGGAACGGTTTATGGAACCCGCATCTTCAACTCAGAAGGACTTCAATTCTTTTTTCGAAAACGAATTCCAATTGTTAAACGAAGTCAACGAGACCCTGGATAAAAAAGAATCCCTCGATAAGGAAAATCTTTTTCAGGAGTTGAGAAAGATCGGAGACGCTTACGAATCCCTTTTAAAACAATCCGCAAAACTGATGAAGATCGGCGATTCCACTCAGAATCGTCTGATCAAAACGCAGACCGAACTTCAGGATTCCAATCAAAGACTGGTATCGTCTTATCAAAACCTAAAACAGTTGAGCGAGATCGGCCAGATGATCACCGCCAGTCTCGAACCGAAAATCATTCTTACTTCGGTTTATGAAAACACGAAGTCCATGGTTTCGATGGACGTTCTCGCGTTCGGGATCGTGGAAGAAGGGAAAAACGAAATCAAATATAAATTCAGCCTGATCGAAGGACGTTATACGCCCGCGCCTTCCGTGGATTCGCTTACGGAGGAGAATCCTTCCTCTTTTTGTTTTCATAACAATCAGGAACTGATCACAAACGATCTCGAAAAGGATTTCCCGCAGTACGTCACCACGATTCAAAAACATTTCGGCGAAAAATCCAACTCGGTGGTTTATCTTCCCTTGAAAGTGGAGGAACGTTTTATCGGAATTCTCACGATTCAGAGTTACGAAAAGAACGCATTCAACGAAAACCAACTCAGCATCTTAAGAACTCTCGCCAACTACGTGGCGATCGGTGTGGATAACGCGGACGCTTACAAAACACTTTCCAAAAGAAACCGCGAACTTAAGGATTCTTTAGAAAAGATCAATATGTTAAACGAAGGCTTGGAGAAGGAAAGACAGAAGTCCGAAAGTCTTCTGTTGAACATTTTGCCTAAGTCGATCGCGGAAAGATTGAAATCCGGAGAAAGCGTGATCGCGGATTATATCCCGACTTCGACCGTTTTGTTCGCGGATATCGTGGGTTTCTCGAAACTTTCCACGCAGATCCCCACTCCGAATCAACTCGTGGAAATTTTGAATCAGATCTTCACCTGTTTCGACGACATCGCAAGCAAACACCAACTCGAAAAGATCAAAACCATCGGGGATTGTTATATGATGGCGGGCGGAATTCCGAACGCCACCGACGACCACGCCGAAAAAATCGCGTTAGCCGGAATCGCTATGATTCAAGGCCTTAAGGATCTGCAGAAATCCTGGAAATACGAATTTAATATCCGAATCGGAATCCACACCGGAGACGTCGTGGCGGGCGTGATCGGTAAAAACAAGTTCGTCTACGATCTTTGGGGCGATTCGGTGAACACGGCTTCGAGAATGGAATCGCACGGACAACCGGGCAAGATCAACTGTTCCGAAGCGACCTACGAAGTCCTCAAGGATTTATTTTCTTTCGAAGACCGAGGAATCATCGAAGTCAAGGGCAAAGGCCCGATGAGAACCTTCTTTCTTTTGGGTAAGAAATAGACCCGCGTGAGCGATCGACGCGGATTCAACAAATTGTCGCTTTAAATCGAATATTCAAAAACTATAAAATTCAATTTGTTGAATGGAGCGGAGAGCGCGGCCGCAATATAGAACGTTTTTTCGCGTTCTAAAGATGCGGCACGCCCGAAAAAATCAACTGAGGGCTTTGATCACGTCCGCCGGAGCCTGCACGAGTTCCACGAGAACACCTTCGGACGAATACGGGAATTCTTCGTTTCCTTTCGGATGAATAAAACATACGTCGTATCCCGCGGCGCCTTTGCGGATTCCACCCGGCGTAAAACGAACTCCTTTTGCGGTAAGCCATTCGACCGCCTTATGAATGTCGTCCACCCAAAGTCCGATATGATTGAGTTTCGGTTCGTGAACCTTCGGGCTTTTGTTGACGTCGATCGGTTGCATGATATCCACTTCGACCGCATATGCACCCTTTCCCATTCTCAGAATGTCTTCGTCCACGTTTTCCTTTTCACTTTTAAACGTTCCCGTTTTTTCAAGACCGAGAATATCCACCCAAAACGTTTCGAGTTTCTTTTTATCTTCTCCGCCCACGGCGATCTGTTGAATTCCCAATATTTTAAAAGGTCTCATGATTGTTCTTTTCCAAGTTCGATATGTTCTTCATCCAGAGAATTCTTTTCTTTTCTCGTGACAACGCGAAATCAACGCGCCAACGAATAGGTTCCGATCATCGGAAAATGATCCGATACGGTCCAAAGAATCCCTCCTTGATCCACTCTATATCCGGTTTGTTTCAGATTTGAGGAATAAAAGATATAATCGATGGTTCGATCCGGTTTTCCGATCGCAGGGTCGTTCGTATAGTGCGTATAGTATTTTTCCCTTTCAGGTCCATTCAAGATTTTGAATGGAACCGCGGAGTTCCATCCGTCGAAGAGAGGTTTGATTTCCTGTTCGTCCGAATAAAAGAAAGCTCCGTTCGGATGCATTGACTTACGATCGAAACCGGGAGGAAGAAGATTAAAATCACCGCCCAACACCCAATAATGACCGGCGAGATCGAGTTCTTTTAAAAGCCCCGCGATCGTTTCCACCTGTCTGTGCATCGTATCCGTTCCTTGGGAGAATGCGTCGAGATGTGTGTTCAAAACGGTGAACTTATCCCCGCCTTCCACCGGAAAATCGCTCTGAAGAATCGCCCTCTTTAAGTTGAACTGAGTCGAAACCGGATCCGCCGGCATCAACGGTAAAGAATGTCTGATCCCGTCGGAAATTTTATATTTACTGATCGTCGCGAGTTTCATACCCACGCGTCCCAGAATTTTAGGATGGGGAACGAACGCGGCCTTCCAATAAAACGCCTCGCTTTTACAAGGGAACGCAGAGCCGACTTGGGAAAGAATTCTTTCCAGTTGATCTTCTCCGAACGTGTTCTTGGCCCCGTCGTGTAGTTCCTGAAAAAGAACCACGTCCGGATTCTCCGCTTTGATATAATCCGTGATTTTTTTAAGAGTCTCTTCGATCTCTTCCCGAGAAGGTCCGAGATCCGGTCCGTCCCCGTTTGGAACGTCGTACCAGAACACTCTTTTTTTACCGGCAAGATATTGCACATTCCATACCAGAATCTTGATCTTGGAATCCGGCTTTAAGAGAGGGGCTTTCGGATCGCATACAACGTCCGCGGGTTGTGCCTGATCCGGGTGATACGTGATCGAGTAGATTAATATCAAAAGGGAACCGAAAAGAATTCCCAATACCGCCAATATTTTTCGCAACCAACCCATCGTTCCTCTCCTAAGAAATCGTCTAAACGGACAATACTTCCGTTTCAAAGAGAATACAAGTTACGCGGAGAGAAAAGCGAGTGTAAAGGATTTTCTTTTTGAAAGGGTGGAATAAAAACTGTCCGTAGAGCCTGAGATGAAAACATTCCTAACGATTCTATTCTTCCTTTTTCTGATACAAACATCCGCCTATTCGGAAGAACTCGAACTCAAGATCCGCATCAAAAACGGAACCACCGGCAAGGAAGGAAATATCGAGTCCTTAAAAATCATAGCCCTTCAACAAGGGATGATTCCGATCAAGGAGATCGGTCCTTCCCAAGGTTCGTTCGTCGTTTCCAAACTTTCCGTTCCCGATCAGACTCCGATTCTCCTTCAGGCGAAATACGGCGGAGTTAACTACAACAAAATGGTTCCTCCCGTTCCGGTCATGCGTTCCGGAGTTCAGGAAATCGTAGTCTATGAAAAAACAAAAGAGAGATCCTTAGTCAGAACCAGATCGGCGATGCAGATCTCCAGAGGAAGGGACTTCCTCAGAGTATTTAAGATTTATCTAATATCAAACAACACCATTCCTCCGAAGAGTTATCAGGACGAACAAAATCCGTTCGAGGTTTTTGTTCCTTCCGAAGCGACCGACGTCGTAGGTCAGTTGACTCAAGGCGATTCGAGGATGGCGATTCCTCTTTCTCTTCAAGACGGACCGAACGGGAAATTTTTGGATCGGGCCATTCTACCCGGAAGTTCCGAATTACAAATCTCTTATACGATTCCCGCGAGTAATCTTTCCACGGTGACGTTTAAGGATAGAATGCTCGCCGAAAAGGACGAAGGGTTTCGCGCCGTATTCTCCAAACCTCAGGATATGGAAGTGTCCTTTATCGGCGCGGCAAAACAGGAAAGAATCCAAGAAGACGTTCCATCCGATATGAAAGCGTTTAAGGTCGCGTATTTGGCCCCGAGATACGAGGTTTCGATTTCCGTCGCGGGCGGGGCTCCCGTCGCCGAAGTGGAATCGGAACGAGTCAATCGTAAGATCGAAAACGGAACCTGGTTCCCTACGACCGAACGATCCTTATTGGGACTTGTGGCAATCCTCGGATTTCTATTTACTCTTTCTTTCGTTTTTGTCTTTAGAAAGAATTCAAATTTTTGAATATTGTAAAAATCGCAAGTAACACGGTCAAACCGGGCTTTTCTTTTTGCTCGGAGCGACCGGTTTCTTTTTCACCTTCAAGGTAGAATCCTTCGAATCCGAAGATATCTTTTCCCTCTGAATGGTTTCCAAAAAATCCCGAATGTCGCTCAACACGACGTCCCTGTGTTCCGGGAATTCGTTCATCAATTCGTGATACAGACCCGGATAAATTTTGATTCTTTTGTTTCTATAGATTAGATTCTTATAAAGTTCGGTGGAACCGTTGTAGTCGATCAAACCGTCTTCCTGACCGTGAAGAATCAAAGTCGGACAACGAAGAACGTTCGCCTTTTTGATAAGTTTAGGTCCGATCTCCAAAAGTTCGGTTCCCATCTTCAGAGAAACCTTACCGTGAACGAGAGGATCCTGTTGATACGCTTCGATCACTTCGGGATCGTGGGAAAGATAGTGAAGATCCAACTCCGCGTCCACGATGGTGGCAGGGGAAATTTTGCTTAAAAAACCGCCTACGATTCGTTTCAGATTCTTTTTAAAATCCAATCTCACGCGAAGAGCAGGAGAACCCAAGATCAACCCGAGAATATTGTCCTGATTGATTCCTTCCTGGGAATAACGAAGCGTAACCGCACCACCCAAGGAATGACCCAATAGAAAAAAACGATCCTTTCTTTCCCGTTTGAGAACCTCTTTCGCAAAATCGGAAAGATCCCTCACATACAAATCGAAGGAATCCGCGTGCCCCCTCTTCCCTTCCGAGTTTCCGTGACCTCTCATATCGAAGGAATAAAAGTTGATGTCGCTTTTTGCGAAAAAACGAAGAAGGTTCGTATAACGTCCGCTATGTTCTCCGAACCCGTGATGAAAGATCATCAAACGATTGGCGTTGGGTTTCGTCCAAGATTGGCAGTATAACTTTGATTTATCCGAACTGGATAGAATGTAAAATTCTTTGTGGTGAAAGGTCATTGGGGAAACCGATTTGTCTGGAAGAAAGGAATCATTAAAACGATACGGGTCAACTAAATAATCATAAACCGATTAAAAAGGGGATTTTTTCATCGAAACCGTTTTTATTTAAAAAAGAATCGAAGACGGTCTATGTCTCGTTGTGCGCACTCGAACGAGGGAGCCGAATTCTAAAATCGAACTTAAAGTTTCCTTGAGTTTTACTCCGCTCTTTCCATTGTTTGAATTCGTTTCGGAAACCTATTAAGAATCAAGAACACATATAAAAGTGGAGAGAATCATGAGCAAAGGAACATCGGAGAAAAGCCTTCTTCGTTTTTTCGGTTTGGGAGAATTGGCGAATCACGGATGGAACGCGATCCTCGCGTTTTGGATGATTATGGGAATGGCGTTTTTTCTCTTTGCGGATCAGAATCTAATCGCGCCTAACTTAAAAAACATAGGAGCGTCCTTCGGACTCAACACACAAGAGGACGTGGATTGGTATATAGGCGGACTCATTCCGATTTTATTCTTCATTTTAGGCGGGGCCGTTTCGGTAAGTATGGGTTACTTATCGCAGAAGTATTCCCGCAAAACATTGATTATACTATCCGTGTTCTTGGGTGAAATCCCCTGTTTTCTTTCCGGCTTTGCAACGAGTTATTCCGAGTTCGTAGTCTATAGAACTCTTACCGGTTTCGGTTTGGGGGGAATTTTTCCCCTATTGTTTACGGTACTCGGCGATTATTTTTCGGATAAGTCCAGATCCACCGCGGCGGCTTACGTTTCTCTTTCGATGGGAATCGGACTCGGGGTCGGTCAGCTTCTCGGAGGAATTTTAGGAAACGCAGATCCGATCAACGGATGGAGAACTAGTTTTATCTATCTTTCGATTCCTTCCTTCTTTTTCGCGATCGTCTACTGGATCTTTTGCAAGGAACCGATTCGAGGCGGAGGAGAAACGGAATGGAGCGGAATCGCCGAAAAATTTCCGGAAGAAAGTTTTCATCTTCGTTGGAGTGACATTCGACTTCTTTTCAAAAATAAGACGAACATAGGAATATTTCTGCAAGGAATTCCGGGTTGTGTGCCTTGGGGAGTTTTCTTCGTGTTCCTCGTGGATTACTACGAAACCTCGTATCACCTCGATAAGGCGACCGCGACGATGCTCTTGACCTACGCGGCCGTCGGGGTTTTTGCGGGAACCTTTTTCGGAGGAATCATCGGACAGAAAATCTACAACTACAAAAAGAGACTTCTGCCCATCTTTTGTATGTCGAGTATTCTACTCGGAATATTACCTTGTATTTATCTTTTGAAGGCCGAAAACATCGCGACGTCCGGCGTCTTTATCGTAGTGAATATCGTCGCGGGTTTTATCATATCCGTAACCGGACCGAACGTGAGAGCTACATTAATCAACGTGAATATTCCAAAAAATAGAAGTAGTATGTTCGCGCTCTACAATCTCACGGACGATTTAGGAAAAGGACTTGGACCGGCGATGAGCGCGGTGATTTTGGGACTTACACCGGGAGATCGTTCGCTCGGACTTTCCATCTCCGTATTTTTTTGGATTCCTTGCGCGCTTTTCTGGCTGATGGTTCTGAACAATTTTGAAAAAGACGAGAAAGACGTGCATGATTATCTGGTCTCAGAAGCCAAAAAAATCAAAGGGGTCGCGTAATTGAACATAAACGCTTTCGAGTTTTATCTATTCGACATAGAAGGGACTACTACTCCCATCGAATTCGTTCATAAAATTCTTTTTCCGTATTCGATCGAAAAGTTCGAAACGTTTTTTAAAACGAATTCACTCGAAAGAGAATGGATCGACAAGTTGCTCGAAGAGGGAAAATCAGATTCGAGTTATTCGGGAAAACTTTCGGATTCTCCCGAAGACTTGAGCGCGTTTTGTAAACATCTTGTTTCCCAGGATAGAAAGAGCGGTCCTCTCAAAGAGATTCAGGGAAGAATTTGGAAAACCGGTTACGAAAGCGGAGAACTGAAAAGCTCCATGTTCAAAGACGTTTCCGAATTTTTAAAAAGAATCGGCGCCGCGAAAAAACGCGCGGCCGTTTATTCTTCCGGAAGCGTTCAGGCACAAAAATTAATTTTTGAATACTCCGATGCGGGAAATCTCACCGGATATTTTTCCGCTTACTTCGACACCGCGGTCGGCGCTAAAAGAGAATCCTCCAGTTACGAAAAGATCGCGGAACAACTCGGAGTCGCTCCCGAAAAGATTCTGTTCTTTACGGACATCAAAGAGGAAGCGGACGCGGCAAAGAATGCGAAACTAGACGCTTTCGTTTTGGAACGTCCGGGAAATCATCCTCAGGCTCAACATTCTCACGTAAGAATTTCCTCGTTCGAAGGTTTAAACCCGTAAGAATCTCCATTCTTCCCGTAAAAAAAATCGAATCGGAACCGCATCGGATCGATTCTTTTTTTCAGGCGGGACCTGCAAATCGACCGATCTTTGGAAGGTGAGATCCTTTCCAGTTTTCTTTCCGATTCTTTTCTGCATCCTATTCGGACAAACGATCAACGCGCGCGAACTCGTTTACGCGTTCAGAGAACCGGGTAAACCCGAAAAGGAAAAGATGATTCTGATCGGAGAAACCGTTCTTTACGATAAGGTAAAGCCGATCGAAGAGGAAGGGAAGAATAAGCATCTCGATATCGGAGTCGATACGAGAGCTGACTTGGTTACGATCAAGATCAACTACGATCCCGGCCTTAGAGTCGGTCAGATTTTATATCTCATAGAAAAAGACTTCGATCATAAGAATTACAAAAACGGAAACGTTGTCGCGCAGATCGAAATCAAATCGATCTTTCAAACGTCCTTTATCGGCAAACGCGCGAGAGGAATCGGAAATCTAGGACTCGTTAAAGATAGAAATCTAATGGTCGCGGCTCCGCTCGTTTCCGAAAAAATCGAGTCTGCGATCGTGGAAAGAAAAAAGGGAGACTATCATCTTTCCAGAAACGAAATCGCGGAGTCCATTCGTTCTTACAAACATACGATCAGCTTGGATCCGTCTTCTCCGATGGGTCATTTTCGTTTGGGACTTCTGTATAAAAAAACGGGAGAAGCTTACGTTTCCGCGGGGTCCGAGTTCTCCATGGCGTGGAAGAATCGAAAACGTTTCGGAAACTCTCAGGAAGAACTGGAATTTTATACGGAATACATCGATTACTTAAATCATAAATACGAAACCGAAGGTTTTAAGAACTCCGCGATCCTTTCTAAAACGATGGAAGTCATCCAAGAAGCGTTTAAACTGACTAAATCGGATTCGGAACTTCTCATTCGTTCCGCGTTGACTTACTATTATCTTTACAGGGAAGAATCGAAATCCGGTAAAACTCCCGCAGGCGCTTCCACAAATCGCAAACGATCGGATACGTATTACGAGATCGCGGAAAAACTTACGAAACATGCCGACAAACTCGATCCTTCCGAATATAGAATTCATCTTTTAGCTTGTAAATTGTATCTCGATAAAATCGGAGAACTTACTTCCGAAAGCGGCCAGACCGGCATAGGAGAATCCGAAGAAGTCGGGATCTTAAAGGGTAAGTTCGCAGAAGCATTAGAAAAGTATAAAACGTTTAAACCCGCTTCGATTCCAGGCGATCCTTACGTTTTGAAGCCGATCCAGTAAATCCCGTTTTCTAAGTTTTTCGAGATCGTTCGAGATTTACTCGGAAAGAACCTTTCTGGTTTTCATGAAGATGTATTTCTGAAGAATCAGCATATCGTCCGGATTGGAATCGAAAAAGTTCACCCCGAGATGATATTTCCCGTCTTCCACCACGATATATCGAACCACCTCGCCTCGAAGAATCAAAACCCTTTCCGAAACGGGTATGAATATCTTTATAATATTATGTTTTTTTAAATATTGAAAAATTCTTTCCTCCTCGATTTCGAACAAAAGCCCGTTGATACTGATGTCGACTACTCTCGTTCCGGCCTTCGTATTTCTGTAATTGTCCTCGCGGATGAAAATTTTAGTCATCGAATAACTGAAAATCTCTGAGAGTTCGATCAAATATCCCACCTGGGAAGGTGTGATCGAATATCGATCCATTGCGGAGGTGTAAACTCGGATATATCCGATGACGTCGTTGAACAATCGAATCGGCAAAATCAGATAGGAAATGACGAATTCTCGGATTTCCTTCTTCTGTAGTTCCCTAAAAAATTTATCCGCGTAGTCCTGTCCGTTTTCGAGGACCATACGAATGTATTCTTCCCTGTAGTTATCCACTCCGGCGCCGGAATCGTCGCTTTCGTTTTCGCGGATGTAGTTGATGATCAGGGAAGTATCCGGTATATACACGGGGCGATCGTGTCTTTTGATAAACGACTGTAGAAAGGATTCTTCCTTATCCTGAGAGAAAAATACGACGTCGTATTCCTTGGAAACGGTCGAAATATATTCGGAAATCATAATATTAATCAATCTTAAATCGGGATTGTCCTTTTTGATTTCCCGCATCAGATTGTTAAATCTTTGTTCGACCTGGATATTTCTTCCTATTTCCCTTCCTCCCCCCGAAAGGGATCTAAAAAGAATCACGTAGTTCATAAAAAGATCGTCCACCGCAACACGGACGTTCTTTCGAAACGATGCGGCTTGTAGTTCCGACGGTATCCGAATTTGTATGATCGAATCCTCTAAAAATTCGAGAATTATGACCTCGAACTGATAGAGAATATTCATGATTTCGAAACTGATTTTTGCTCTGAGAGTTAGTCCCTGTGTAGCTCCGGGAATTCGCAGATTTACGCTCGTTTCGGCGATGTCTTCGATCACCGCAAAAAATCTTTGCCCGTCGTAATCGAATGGGAACTCCACGTCGTCCGCTTTGAGATAATAGAAGAGATGTTTTACAAGATTGATGTCGGTTCCAATGATCGTTTCCCCAAACATCGTTTCGAGAATTGTGATAAGTTCCTGTAAACTGTCCGATCTTCCGACTGCCATATTTTCTTTTTGCGGGGGTTACTCTATCTTAAATATCGGTTTTTGGGATGTCGGAATTCAGTCGTCGAGTTTAGGGACATAACATCGAAAGCATTGGGCTCTGCGGAGTTTCGAACACGTTTGGATGAAATAGTGGATTCTTAGAGCATCGTAGGAGCTCGAACTCTCGTGTAGATCCGACATTCGGTGGTCAACCACAGCACATGTAAAGAGCACTAAATCTTAGAATTGCAAACTTCAGGAAAAAAATCCCAGGGAAGGTTTGAGATTAACCCGAAAAAGAATGTATGGATACAAGAAAGTCGGAACTCAACCCGGAATTATTCGATATGATGAAACAGGGAAAGCTATCAGCCGGAAAAATCCTGGATTTGATCGCTTTGAAAGAACTCGTCGATCGATTTGCAGTCACTCCTTTTATCGAGGAAGAAAAAATCGCTCAAATCAAAGAGAAAACCGGCGTAGAACCGGACATTCTGACTTGGGGCGACTACTTCCAAACCGAAATCGCATCCCGATATTTTGAAAAGTCGGAACTCCAATTCAAAAAAATCATGGAGACAATCCGATTCGACCTTATTTCAGCGCATTTGATCTTTTCAGGAAAACCTGAATACTTTCAGGATTCCGTAAGAGGACAGGCATTGATCTCCAAATCGATCGATTCTTCTTTTTGGACTTTAGAAGATGAAGAAGCGGTCCACCTCGAAACTCTACTCGAATACTATACTCAGATGGGAATCGGAGAAAAACCGTTGACCATATCCGATCGAATCTGGTATGAAAGCTTTGAGTTGGAGAAAAAAGCAATTTAATGGGATTTATCGACCAAGACACAATCGATCTAGGATCTGGAAGCAAGATTCTAACCTTAAGTTTAAATAACCCTGAAACTAGAAATTCTATGACCCGAGAAATGGGCTTAGAATTTAAAAAGATTATAGACGGGTTGATAGAAGCACCCGAAAAAAATAAACCTCGAGTTGTCATTTTAACGGGAAAAAATGGCATATTCTCAGCCGGTGGAAATTTCGAATTACTCAAATCCTTTTCAACCAGAGATTATGAAACGAACAAAAAAACCATGTTCGAATTTTATAATCTATTCTTGTCAGTAAGACGTTTAGACATTCCGGTCATTTGTGCCGCAAACGGCCACGCAATCGGTGCGGGGTTTTCACTCGCTTTTGCTTGCGATATTAGAGTATTCTCCAACGAATCAAAATACCAATTCAATTTTGTTAAACTTGGAATCCATCCCGGAATGGGCTCAAGTTATATCGTGAAAGAATTATTTGGAACCCATATTGCAAATCGACTTCTATTCTTGGCTGAAACCTTGAATGGAGAAGAGGCGTTCCGACTTGGACTCTGCAATGATTCCGTTCCACAGAAAGAAGTTGTAGGAAGAGCGACTGAAATGGCGATCGCACTTTCAGAAAGCGCCCCTTTAGCTCTCAGCGAATTAAAGAAGAATACTTACGACAAGGACAAGTTAGAAGCCGCTCTTAGAAAAGAAGCTGAATCGCAAGCACGCAACTTTATCTCTTCCGATTTCAAGGAAACAATAAAGGCGATTGAGCAAAAAAGAAAACCTGTATTCAAAGGACTTTAATTAGTCCTTCTTTGTCTCGTTGTCGTAATCTTTCAAAGCCTGGAAAGTGGATTCATAATCATTCCAGGCATTCCATACCACGAATCCATGACCGCCGCTGTCGTAAGAAGCCTTAACCTGCGCTTTAATATAGTCTGAAAGTTTGAGACCCGACTTTCCGATGGACATATTGAATCCTTGAATATAAGGAATCACCCTCGTTGTCTTTAGAGATCTCTTTATAGTCAGAAGAGTTCCGTCATAAACGGTCTGGTAAGGATCCTTGATTCTTGCGGGCATACCGTAAAAGTGCGAGGGATATAACATAGGATAGAGAACATCCACAACCTGAGCAAAAACTTCTACCTTTTGTCCGATTGAATCGTTTTGATTAAAAGGAACTCTGCCAAAAATGTCGGCTCCTATATAGGGGAGATGGTCACATTTAAGAGTTTCATTGCGAATATCCTTTATGATGCCAGAAATATTCTTATATCTGGTTTCGTAGGTTAATTTTAACTGAAGATTATCGGCGTATCGAATGTAATCTAATTGGATTTCAGGAAAACCAGATTCACAGGCCGCCCGAATCGATTTATGAATAGATGTAATTCTTTGATTTGAAGGTTTTTCTGTCGGAAGCCCGCCATCAAAGTTAACAACCCTCGCGACTGGATAAAAACCTTCAGCAATCAAATCTTCTAATATTCGCTTCGACGGCGGCGCAGGTTGCACATCAATCACAAACAAATTTACTCCGTGCTCTTTGCTTTTTCTCCTCAGTTCCTGAAACTCTTTCGTTTTCTTTAATGTTCTCTGTGAAATATAAATCCCTCTAGAGAAATTCGGAGATATCACGTTCTGAACAGATTGTGAGGTCGTATTCCTCTTTGAGTTTTCTTCTTTTTGTTGAGTTCCGACTTCTACTTTCGCAGTTGTATTCGGTTCAGCTTTGGAGTTAAGGGGCGGTGATTTGAATTGGGTTATCGGAGTTTTAATTTCCGATTTTCGAGATGAGGAATCTCCTGCATTTTTCTTTGAAACTTCTGGAGCTCCGACCTCTACGTCTCTAAGTTCTTGAAAACCTGTTTCGGGTATCTTCTTTTGCATTCTACCCTTTGGAAAAGGAAGATCAAAATCGGGAAATAAGGACACAGTCCAAACCAAAAAAGAGAAAAGTATAAGAGTTATTTTGTTCACGTCGGTTAAATGTTTCGTAAGCATCGAAGAAGTTTTTTAGTTCTCCATAGAATGTCGGAATTCAACGCATTCAACTAAAAAAGACTGTTCGAAATTTAAAATAATAGGCATTCTCTTTGAAAAAACTCGGGAAAGACGTTGGTATTTCCTGAACAAATTGATCGGGAGGAAAAGATGACCACTGGATTCATATTCTCTGAGGATTTTATTTACCACAATTCCGATCCGAAAATCCCTCATTTTGAAAACTCCGATCGAATTCTTTCCTGTCTAAGTAAACTGCAACAAACAAGCTATTTCAGTTCCTTATACTTTCCAAAATTAAAAGAAGTTAATCCCAAGTTTTATAATGAAATTCACTCAAACTACCTCATTCAAAGAATAGAAGATTCGAAAAATAAAAGAGGATATTTCGACTCTGATACGCCTTTTACGGAGAAGTCATGGGTCGCGGCTTATTCCGCCGCAAATTCCGGAATTACTTTAGCCGACGCTTTGATTTCAAGCAATATAAAGAACGGCTTTTCACTTTTAAGACCGCCCGGACATCATGCTGAGCACAATCGCATTATGGGTTTTTGTATGCTAAACAACGTAGCTATCTCGGCTCGATATTTGCAAAAGAATGGATTTAAGAAAATTTTTATTATTGATTGGGATGTTCATCATGGCAATGGCACTCAGGAGATTTTCTATAGGGATCCAAATATTTTTTATCTATCTATTCATCAATTTCCATTCTACCCGATGACCGGTGCTTCAACGGAAATTGGTGACGGAGATGGAGTCGGAACTACGAAGAATATTCCGATGCAAGCAAATTCTGGAGATCAAATCTACATTCAAAAATTTAAAGAAATCGTTATTCCGACAATGGAACAATTTGAACCGAATATAATTCTAATTTCCGCAGGCTTCGATGCACATAAAGATGATCCTTTAGGAGGAATGAATATCACAACGAATGGTTATGAACAACTTTCTCGTATTGTTCTCGAAAGTGCAGAGAAAATTTGTCAAGGTAAAGTTCTGTCTTTTTTAGAAGGGGGTTACGACCTTAAGGCTTTAGCCGAATCGGTGGAAGCACATATTGCCGTCTTAAAATCTTTTTCATAATTCTTTCATTTCATACTCTCTTCGTGTAACTCTTAGAACTGTACTCGATAGAGGTTCGAAATGATTGAAAATCGTTTACAGGATTTTACTGAATTCAAGGGGAAATCTAAAAAAGATACAGGACCTTCCGATCTGTTAGTCCCAATACATTTGGAAGGATTTGTCCGAAAGCAAATAAAGAAACACCGAACTTTAAAAAATTACTTTCATTACTTATTGTTTAAATTTCAAAAAAGAAATCTATTCTCTAAATTTCAGGATTCCGCTTTTAGAAAAACTCTCTACCAATCTAAGAATCAACAATTGATTCGATATTCGTTCCGTCCCGATTATCAAGATTGGTATGAAGCAAAATTCGCCGGTTTTTATTTCGGAATCTCGATTTGCAGATTTTTTTCTCGACTTGTAGATTTAGATAAAGAAGAAGATTCTCAGCATAAAAATCTGCAAGGAGGGCCTTTAAAATCGGAGCGAGAAGACACACGACCCTTCCACTTTTATTTTACAATCTTTTCGAATCGGAAATTAATTTTAAAAAAACTAATGCGAGGTAAGAATTTCGAGTTGAATAGTGCATAATTTTCCGTTTTTTTCAATCGCGTAATCCGATATTCAAAACAGGTATGGAAGCTTCCTTGGAAGAACTGAATAATATTGAAAAAAGATTTAGAAATTATATTCTAATCTTGGATTTTATTCTTAGGGAAACAAGAACAGAGCTTTCTGAAAATCGTGCGAAACGCGAAATGTGGCAGGAACACCATGATAGTTGGAAACAAAATCATGGAACTGTGGCCCCGGATTCTTTTCAGGACCCCAAAATTACGATTGAGCCTTCGTTAATATATAGGGAGTTCCGTCCTCTTCAACCTTTGACTGAAACGAATTATGGTCAAATTCCTTCCAAGGCTCTTCTAATCAACGAATTCCGTCCCCTTCTTTAAAGTTGCCAAACGAACTCTTTAAATATTAGGATTTTCATTCATCGAAAGACAAGTTTCTGTACCCTTAGATTCTAAAAAGTCCTTGAAATTATGTCTCTTACGGCCATTTATTGAGAAGATAGAGGCAAATTAAGAGTTCAATGTTCCGTCTGAATCGATTTCTTATCCCCTTAATTTTCCTTTTTATTACTCTATCGTTGAGTTCCGACGGACTCCCTAATTTCTCCATTCAGGAAAAGGAAGCACGAACCCAATTTGCGAGAGGATTCTCTTATTTTAATAACTCCCAGTATTCTTCATCCCGAGAAAACTTTCTTAAAGCGCTATCCATAAAGAACGATTTTACGTTAGCACGTTTGCTTCTCTCCAACTCGTATTATCTTTCCGGTGACTGGCCTGAAAGTATGTCGGAATTAGAACAAATAGAAGGAACAACAGGACTCAACCAGATTCAGAAAGCAAGGTTGGATGCTCTCAGGATCAATCTTGCTGGCGGTAGCCAAGATTCCGCAGTTCGCTATTATTCAGCAATCTTAGGAGACGATCTCCGGCGCTTCCGCTTTCGAAATCCTTCGGATGTAGCCATTGACGATGACGGATTTCTTTATGTTTTATCCTTCGATACGGCGAATATTGTAAAGTTTGATCCCAACGGAAACCCGGTGGACAACTTTAAGGGTTCCTTAGGTCGGAACTTATCAGGTCCCCTATTCTTCTCGTTGAGAGGGACCTCGATATTTGTCGCGGATTTCAAAGCGGATAAGATCTACGAGTTCAATACCAGAGGCGAATATCGAAATCGATTCGGCATTTCGGGGAAAGGAAACGGAGAATTTCACGGACCAACGGGAATATTCCTTACAAAGAATGGTTTTCTTTATATCTCCGATTCAGGAAATAATCGAATTCAAAAATTAAAAACGGATGGGACTTTCATTCAGGAAATCGGTGTCGGAATTCTGCGCAACCCATCGGGATTAAAAGTAAATTCCAAGGGCGAAATCTACGTAGCCGACCGTGGAAATTCGAGAATCGCAGTATTCGATTCGGAAGGAAACTTTCTTAGGGAAATCACCAACCCGAACACACTCTCTTCCCCGCGAAACCTCACGATTCGAAAAAACGAAATCTATATTTCGGACGAAAAGTCGGGACTCATCATTTACAACACACTCGACAATACTTGGAGATTACTTGATTCGTTTCGAGATTCTAAGAACGTAGTTCGAAAGCTCAACCAACCGTTCTCATCCGCATTCGATTATACCGGAACGCAGTTCATTGCGGACTTCAATCGACATAGAGTGGAGATTTTCAGTCCTTCGAATCAGTTGAGTTCCAACATGGATCTTGTTGTGGAAAAGGTCCTGAACAGAGAATATCCCGACATCTCCGTTTTTCTAAGAGTGAGAGACAGATCCGGGCGAGATATAAAGGCGATACCGAGGAACTCGTTTAGAGTTTATGAATATGGAAACTTATCCCCCCTGATCGGACTTGCGGATATGCAACAATTCAATAACCGGGTTTCGGTATCTCTCATTTATGAGAATACTCCCGAGGTTAAGGCTGGCTATCAGGTATTCGAAAAGTCCCTTAAACCGCTTTTGATGTCCCTGAGACAATACGATGGCATCGAAGTCCTCCGTTCAGGGTCGGAACTCATCAAAGCATCCGACTTCACCTATTCGATGCATGAGATTTTTAGAATATTAAGAACTTCTCCCAACGACAATACGTCGAAAACGGGCAAGGCTATCTATAGAGGAATGTCGGATCTACTCGACCGCTTAGGTCCGAGAATCGCCTTGGTTCTGGTCTCCGGAAATTCTTATCCGGATTCTTTCACACAGATTTCTCCGGAAAAAATCATTCGATATTCTAAGGCGCATGCGATACCGGTTTATTTTCTTTCTCTATCGGATACGGGACCGGCCGTGGAAACCTATAAAACGATCGCGGCTTCGACGGGTGGAAAGTTCATTCTCATTCCGGGCGAAGGACTGGAAAAGAATCTTTACGATTCCTTCTTAGGACATAAGGACAGACGTTATATCGTATCCTTCAAAAGCCGAGTGGACGCGGATAAAAAAGACTTTTACATTCCTTTAGTCGTAGAGGCGAACTTCAGAAACACCTCGGGCAAGGCCGAAACGGGATTCTTCACGAAATGAGTTTAGATTTTTTAAAAAGACATTCCGTTTTTGTAATTATCCTATTCTTATTCGTCGCTCCGGTTTCGTCGCAGGAAACGATCCGAAAAATCCAGGAAGGAGAATCCTTTCTCAAAGATAGAAACTACACCGCGGCCTATCAGTCCTTTTCGGAAGCGTATCGATCCAATTCCATGTCGGTTCGCTCCTTATTGGGACTTGCCGAGGCGGCAAAACACATTCATAAATACAACGAATCCTTCGAAGCTTATAACAAGGCCCTTGCTTTAGAGCCGGAAAACAAAAACGCAATCAAAGGCGCCGCCTTAGCGTATATTCGTAAAAAAGAATATCAGAATTCTCTAAACCTCTTAAAACCTTCCCTGGAAACCGATCCCTTCGACCCGGTATTGGCCCCGGTTCAGATCCAAATTCTTTTGGAAATGGGAAATTACGAATCGGCCCTCAAAAAACTGGAAGCTTCCCGATCCAAATTTCAAAGCTCGAAAGAAGTTCAAATTTTGGAAGCGAAGGTAAACGGAAAAACCGGGAATTATTCCAAGGCATATCATCTTTGGAACGCGATCCTTTCCAGCTCATCGGATGACCCGGATTTATTTTTCAGCATGGCTTCCTTGCTGATCGATTGGTCCGAGAAAAATTCTCCTCAAGAAAGAAGACAAAAATTGGAAATCGCTTCCGAAAAATTGGAAAGGGCGATCTCCTTATATCCCGACTTTGAAGAAGCCATCGATTCTCTAGTAAGAATTAGAATCTGGCAAGGAGACTTCGTCTCAGCGGTTCCTCTTTCCAGAAAACTCGTTTCTTTGTATCCTCAAAATCCTTCTTATCTTTATCTGAAAGCGTTTGCGGAAGAAAAAGAAGCGAATAAGGATTCTTCCACGAAAGAGGCTCTGAAAAACGATCTTATAGAAATATTAAAATTAGATGATTTAGATTCCGTATCCAGACAAAAGTCCGAGTCGGTCGCACTCGGTCACTTCCCGGAAAACAATTCTTTCCGAAGAAAACTCGGAGAATATAGAATGCAACGTTTTCGTTCTTCGAAAAATTCTCTTTTGTATGATATGGCTTCTCATCATCTTGCGTCCGCAAGAGAATTGATTCCGGGCCAACCCGAGGTTCAGTTTCAAACGTTATCCGAATACAAACGAAACGGATTTTTCCCTCGTTATCTGAATCTACTTTTGTTTTTGAGAAAGAAATATCCGGAAAACGAAAAGTATCAGTATGAAATCGAAAATCTTCTTAGCTCGATGAAACAATCGATCGCATACAAAGAAGGAATGGTGGAGATCACCGGCGACAATCTTCTGGAAAACTACGGAAGAACACCGCCCGTTCTTTTACTTTTCGATCTTTCCGATAAATCGTATCTCGGAGATTATCCGGATCTCGCACTTTTGGTTTCTTCTTCCGTTCGTAAGAATCTTTCATTAAGTCCTACGATCACTCTTTCGAACGTTTTGGAAACCGCGCGCACAAATCCCGCCTCTTTCGATTTAAACGCGGACGCTTACACGGGTATTCTTCCGTTTACGGAATCGACTTTTCTTAAGATCAAGGATACTTCTAAGAACGGAATCAAACCCAGATTCCTAATTTACGGTTCCCTAAAATACGAAAATCATTCTTTAAACATCGACTGGACCATTAAGGATTCGAAATACGAAAAAGTCCTCGCGACGTTCCGTGTTTTTGCGAAGGGAAGAGACTTTATTCCCGAAGCGTCCGCAAGATCCGTCGCAAAAATTCTGGCCGCGATTCCACCTTCCGGTTCGGTTTTAAGAGTTAAGGACGAAGACATCATCATCAACGCCGGAACTCTCGACGGTTTAAAAAAAGGAAGTAAGATCCAAATCTACAATACTTCCGGTAAATCCGGCGAGGCGACGATCGAAGAAACGGATTATTTTCTTTCAAGAGCAATCCCCGACAACGGAAATAACGGATTGAAAACGATCTCCGAAGGAGATCGGGTCATCTGGAAACGTTAGTCGAAACTGTGATTCGACGATTTTTCAGTCGCGGCGGATCGGAAATTCGCTGAAATAATCCAGAATTTCCTCCGCGATTTCCTTTTCGATCTTTAAAATCTCTTCGATCTCGTGTCGTTCCGTCAAATCCAGAAACCAAATTCTTTCCCGAATTTCTATTTTAGAGAATTCTAATTTTCTAATTTGTATAGGAACCCAATCCGGAAGTCCGTCGACGTTTTGATATACGCGCGGTTGATCGTCCTTGAATAGATTCCGGTTGATCCGAATCTTAAATCGGTTCAGAATCGTTCCGTATTCCACATCCAAGTCCACGTCCGGATGAATTCTAAATTCTCGGTTCAAGGCGTCCCAATCGATACGCGATCCTTCCAAACAGATTTCGTCGATCTCGCTCATCTCGACGACGATCGGATAAGAATGGATCGTCTTTACGTTCTTCTTTCGATCGTAACCGACTTGAACGTTGGAATGTTTGTTTTTTCTTTCGATTCTGATCTGAAACGCGGAACTCGGACGATTTTCAAGATGTGCACGCACCTCTTCGATCGCCTCGGGCGAAAACTGTAAAGGCGGGACGGCTTCGGAAGTTCCCGAAAAAATACGCGAAAGAAAGTTCATAGTTTCGTTCGATCAATCTCTTCGGATTTTCGTTTCGTAATCCAAAAGAACCTTTTTGTAAGAAGTCGTAAACTGAGGAGAACTGATCATATAGTCCGCCGTAGAGCGGTTACAAGCCATTGGAATATTATAAAGTACTGCTATTCTTAAAAGAGCCTTTACGTCCGGGTCGTGGGGTTGCGCAGTGAGAGGATCCCAGAAAAAGATCACGATGTCCAGATCCCCTTCCGCGATTTTCGCGCCGATCTGTTGATCTCCGCCTAACGGTCCGGATAAAAATCGGTAAACGGGCAATTCCACTTCTTCGTTTATCAATTTTCCGGTCGTTCCCGTACCGAACAGATGATGTCTGGATAAGATTTCCCGATGTGTTTTGACCCAGGTTACCAAGTCTTCCTTGCGATTGTCGTGTGCTACGAGTGCGATTCTTTTGGTCGCGGGAACCGAAACTTCTTTCATTCTTTGTTACTCTTTCTCGTTTGTTTTCGATCTAATTTTTTGATGACGGCCATCGGCGACCAATCCTAAATTGACCTAAGATATTTTTTTTCAAAGTCGATTCGCGTTGTTCCGCGTTTCTTCTTTGCTCCGAGATAGATCCCCGATGAACCATTCTTCCTTTTATCATAAAGTTTTCACGTTTACGATTTCGTTTTTTATTCTCCATTCTCCCCTGATCCTTTTTGGCGAACAGGTTCCCAACGAAAAAAAAATCGAAATTCTGATTCCGGAAGGAAGCGACAAGGAATCGGATTGGGGCAAGGACGGTCTTCAATTCCAAGACTTGGATATCTTAGGGAATGCGAGCGAAGAGAATTCCAAAACTCTTTTTGAAAAATCCAAGGAAGATTTTTTGACCGCGATGGATCGTTTTAGAAAGGCGAACGATCTCGCGGATTTGAAACGAAAAGAATTCGACCAACAGACCTTCGAAGCGGATCGTTACGAGTGGCAAAGAAAAAATCGTAAAGAGAATTTCGAACGATCTCTTACTAGGGATTTAAACAAGGCGAGATCCGATTCGATTCATCTTTTAGTCGGGGCGATGAATTCTTTGGAAAGAATTCAAAACGAAAAAGTTCGAGATGCGGACGCGTATCGCGAACTACAAGCCGGGATTTATAGGGAATACATCAAACATCAACTCGCTCTGAAGAATTTTTTGCAAGCCATGGATCTTTTGGAACGATACATTCAGATCGGAACCAAGTTTTACGAGGATTCG
Organism: Leptospira barantonii; assembly: GCF_002811925.1. Classification (NCBI taxonomy): domain Bacteria; kingdom Pseudomonadati; phylum Spirochaetota; class Leptospiria; order Leptospirales; family Leptospiraceae; genus Leptospira; species Leptospira barantonii. The sequence goes on along the minus strand of NZ_NPDS01000001.1, from coordinate 703,881 downwards.
GAAGCGCAGGGTTTTCTTGCGAACTGTTACGAAAGGGCGTATCGTCTTTCCAAAAAGAATCGAGACGATCAATCCAGGGAGAAATACGATATTCTCCGGAAGAAACACGGACTTTTGTATGCGGAGTATAAATTCGGGAAGAATTCTCCGGATTATAAGGAATTCTCCAGAGAACTTTTTAGAGACTAATCGTTGTTATACGAATGAAGGCGAGGTTTAACGACAAGATGGATCGCGCCGAAAACACGAGGTTATGAATAAACAAAAGAATTATGGAACGGTAAAAGTTTACTGGATTCCCAAACGTTTTTTCAGACTTCGATTCTCTTCGATCAGATCCTTGATTTCCTTTTCGGTATAAGCGAACAGACGATCCTGCGCTTCCAAAATCTTATCGAGTTGAATCTCTTCTATATGAGAATAATCTAATGCTTGTTCGGTCGCCTTTTTGAAATCGAGAGCATCCTTCAATTCCTGAGTTTTCATCGAATCCAAAATCTCCGAAACTTTCAGCCTTTCGTGAAGCGCGAGAAGTTCCTTATTCTTGAGTTCGTTGACTCTTTCGAGGGCCTTGTTGATTTCTTCGTTGTTCTTTTTAACTTTGGATTCGAATTCTAAGATGGCTTGGAGCGCTTCGTTGGCCTTGGTCGCGTCCTTGTATTCTTTTTGTGCGAGTTCGAATACACCTTCAAAAAATCCGATATTGGTCAGACAACTGTTTCCGATTTCGTTGGCCGCGAGTTTGTAAAATTCGGATTGTATCGTTCTATCGAGAATGAGTCTTAAGTTTCTAGGATGAACCGGATGTTCGAGTACTTCGATTTTGCCGGTTTCCGGTACGACCCCGTTGATTTTCTCGGCGTCGTCGGAATAAACCATGATCAAACTTACGTATGGATGTAGTTCGAATTTGCGGATGAATTCTCGGATTTGATTCCATTCCTGCAAACTTACGGAAAGGAAAAAGATATGAATGTCGGCTTTCATCAAATCGATCGCGCCGAGTCCGTCGAGGGAAACCTTGCTCAATTCTATGTTTACACGAGGGTGCTTCCAGATTTGAATCGGGAATTCTTTTCCTGAAGTGAGATGCCAAATGATCGCGTTTTTTTGACTCATCGTATTAATTCTAACACTAACCAGCGGATTTTCCCGGGTCAGGAACCTCTTTTCATGATCTTTTTTATTTTTCCCCATATACTTAAACTTTCTAATCTCTCTGTCAATTTTGATTTTTGATCAGAAATCTTATCCAGGACCTTTTGAATCGGTTTCGGTAAATCCATATCGGTTCTTTTGATCATGATATTGATGCTTAAAAGCGCGATTAGAATGTTCGCACTCCAAGGACCAATCCAATCCGGAACCTTGTCATTGTAGGAAATCGTACTCCCGAGGGTAAAAAATGTAAAGTAGATCATTAGGAAAACGACTGCAAGCGTAAAACTCATTCCTTTTCCGGAACGTTTGACCACGAGTCCTAAAGGAAATGAAATAAAGAAAAAAATCAAACAGGAGATCGGCATCGCGATTCTTCTGTGAATTTCGACGTTAAAATCCGTTAAAACTTTCTTCCCTTGTTGCATCAAGGCCATCAACTGAGTGAGAACCGAATACGATTGAGTCATTTGATCGGGCGTAAGCGTTCCGTTTGCGGCTCCCATGGCGAGATCGATCTTCATCTGCTCCACCATTTGCTTTAGTCCAACTAAACCTTTAATTTCGATTCCCATCTCCTTTAAGGTTTCAAGGCCGGGAATCTTTTCGAGTCCTTCGGTTTCCATATTGTTTCGGATCTGAAAGAGAACCGGCATGGAAAATGTTTCGGGCTTTACGTTCAACTCCAGGGTTTTCTTTTCTTTTCCTTTGGGAATGTTGTAATCCATTTCTCCGTTTCTAAAATCGGTTACGGAAAAACTTTTACGATCGTCGCTCCATTCTAAGATCCAACCGTCTTTGAGACGGATGGATTTTTCATAATCCCCATCGGGTCCTTGTTTTTCCACAAGGTTGCCCTTGCCGGCGTTGATGATCTGAATGATTCTCGAGCCGCCCATAGGAATCATCTTTCCACCGATATGAAAGTATTCGTTTCCTTCGAGAAAGATTTCCCATTCTCGGATTTGAACCCCTCTGAGCTCTCCCGTATCCGGATTCATTCCGTCCGTGTACATCGTACGCGCTCGTTTTTCGAAAAGGTCCTGAGTTTTGTCCCCGCTGAATTGTCCGGGAGTGATCGCAAGAAGCGGATTGTATGCGAGAACCCATTTGTTGAATTCGTTCATCTTTCTCGTATTTTCGGGAGAAAGATAGAAGTTCAAATACGCGACCGCGAGGGCCATTACGAAACCGAATGCAAGAAAGTTAATATAGATTCGAGGAAAACTCACACCCGCCGATCGGATCGCGGTGATCTCTGAATCTCCGGAAAGTCTTCCCGCGGCCATGATCCCGCTCATCAAACAAGCCATAGGAATCGTCATCGGAAGCGTGTTGGCCAAAAGATAACCGAAATAATCCAGAAGACGAAGCGGATCCACGCCCTTCCCTACAAAAAGACCGATCATCTTTTGAAGGGCGAGAACCATATAAACCATCGTAAAAAACGCAAGAGCTACCAAAAACGGAGAAAGAATCTCCTTCAAAATATACCGATCCAAGATCGGAATGATCATATAAAACTTACGTTTGTCCGTATGAACCTTAAAGTCCGGCGGTAGATCTTCCACACTGCTCAGACGAACGGTTCTTAAATCCTTACCGGAATTCGAAGGATTGCTCGTTGACTTCCGACTTGAGTTCGAATCGGAAACATCGGCGTTTTTCTTTTTCGAGGGAGAATGGAAGGAAGAATCAAACGGAGAATTCTTATCTTCGTTTTTACTCTTGGAAGTTTTTTTGCTCGGGGAAGAATCTAATTTTTTCTTTGAGGAAGAATCGGTTTTGTTGGAAGACGCGCGTGAGGTCGACTTCTTAGCGGAAGCCTTCTTTCGATTGTCTCCGTCCTTCAAGCAAGGATCCTTCCTTTGAGGGTCGCGCTGGTCGCACTTTCGATCTGAACGGAAACGGTGGAACCGATCATCTCGGATGCGATTTTTCCTTCGGGAAGAGGAAACACGGTCATTCTTCCGCAAGGAGTTCGACCACAGAGTTGTTGTTCCGACTTGCGGGAAGTGTTCTCAACCAAAATGGAATATACTCTGCCGATACGAGATCTGTTTTGTTCGTGAGAAATCGAAGTCTGCAAGTCTACGAGTTTGGTAAGTCTCGCGGATTTCACTTCTTCCGGAACGTTGTCCGGTAGTTTTCTCTGCGCCATCGTTCCTTCGCGCTCGGAGTATTTGAACATAAAGGCCATGTCGAACTGAACTTCACGCACGACCGCGAGAGTATCTTCGAATTCTTCTTCGGTTTCGTTCGGAAATCCTACGATGATATCGGTTGTAATTCCGACATCGGGAACGATACTTCTGATTTCTTTTACGACATCCAAGAATTCTTCCTTGGAATAAGAACGTTTCATCTCTTCGAGAACTCTCGTGTTTCCTGCTTGCAAAGGAAGATGAATGTTCGGACAAAAACGAGGATTCTCCGCCATCAGTTTTAAAAGATGAGAAGGAAAATCCTTCGGATGCGGAGAAGTAAAACGGATTCTTTCGATTGTCGTTTCATCGAGAAGCATTTTGATCAAACCGGCAAAGTCTTCGCCTTGTTCTTTGTAGGAATTCACGTTCTGACCGAGAAGTGTTACCTGACGAATTCCTTTGTCGGCCAAGTCCTGAACTTCGCGGACGATGCTCTTCGGATCCCTACTTCTTTCCCGACCGCGGGTATAAGGTACGACACAGAAAGTACAGAAATTATTGCATCCGCGCATGATCGTAACGAAGGCTTGGATTCCGTTTACGACCCGAGGTTCGATCTCGTCGTAGGTTTCGATCTTGGAAAGTCGAGTCAGCGCGATCGAATTCTCCCCTTCTCGAATCCTTTGAATGAGTTCCGGAAGACTTCTGTAGTTGTCCGGTCCTACGACCAAGTCCAAAGGAAGCTCCTGATGAAAAAGATCGTCCCCGAGATTTTGAGCCATACAACCGAGAACCCCGATGACTAGGTTCGGATTTCTTTTTTTCAGATATCCCAGGGATTGAAGGCGATTGTAGATCTTTGCGTGAGCGTTTTCACGGATCGCGCAGGTATTGAGAAAGATAATGTCGGAATCCTCCGGGTCGGGGGAGGAAGAATATTCGGCGTCCTTCATCAAATTGGATACGATTCCCGAGTCGTACTCATTCATCTGGCATCCGTAAGTCTCGATATAGACTTTTCCTGCCTTTTTTTCCAGTTCCAGAACGTTCATAGGACTGAATTTCTGCTTGCAGGACCGACTGTAAAGGGGTTTTCCATAGAGAGGAAAAGGGAATTTTTCGGAGAAAATGCGGGAACTCCTCCCTATTTAAATCCTATGGCAGTGAATACAAAACCGGACTATTACAGACTTCTGGATGTTTCTCGGAGTTCCGACTTCGGGAGAATCGAGTCCGCGTATCGGGATTATCTCGAAAAATTGGAATCCGATCCTTGGAACCCGTCCCGAGAGTTGGATCGGGAAGAAGGAACACGCGCCTATCTGACATTGATTTCGCCGGAGTCCAGGGAAGAATATGATAAAACCTTGGATTACGAATTTCTACTTTTAGACACGACCAAGATCCCCGAAGAGTTCGAATCATTTTATAACGTGCAGAAGTTATCCGAAGGAGAAGAAACCAAAGAATTTTATTCCCGGTTCTTGGAGTTTAAGAAAGATTTGGAAAACACTCTAAAGAATCTTCGAATCACCGTTCTATTCTTTTTAAGCGCGTTTTCACTCTTAACGATTTTTGCCCTTTTGATGGCCTTGGCTCAGAAAAATGGTTTTCTCACCCCCGGCGTTGAGTTGTTTTACAGAAAGTGGGGAATTCTTTGTTCTGCCGGAATTCTCTTTTCGGGATACGCGATCTTTCGAAAGATCATCACTCCGAAAAAAAATCGAATCGATAAAAGTCGGAGTCATTCATCCATTGAAGACGATAGCAAAAAAAAACGATCCTAAACATCTCGCCGAAGACGAGATCTCTTACTACTATTCTCTTCTCCAAGAAGAATTAACCGACTTCGATTGCGGAGAATTGTGTAAGCCCGACAACGACGGAGTTCCTTTTTGTTGTATCGCGGACAACGCAGTTCCGACCTTGTATCGTTCCGAATTCTCCATGTTAAAAAAAAGAACGGATCTTTGGAAGGTTTGGAAACCGGAAACGGAAATAGACAAGAAGATGCTCGCGGAGTATGATTCCAAAGAAACTCTTTTCTGCGAATGTAAGGGAATTCAATTTTGCGAACGCGACAATCGTTCGATCAGTTGTAGAACCTTTCCTCTCGAACCGTATTTGGATACGCGAGGAGTTTTGGTCGGACTCGTTTTTATGAAAGAATTCACGGGCAAATGTCCGTTGACTTTACGAGCCAAGGACATTCGGCAAGAATTCGTGGATTCTCATTTCATCTTTTGGGAAAAACTTTTGTTTCGTTTGGATTCGGAATATGAAACCTTTTGGAATTCTTCCAAGTCGTATCGTCGTTCCCGCGCTAAAACCGGTAAGAAGTTTCCGATCTTTTTTCCAAGTCATCTCAAAGGCAAAGAATATCTTTCCGAATACGTTTGAGTCTTTTGTGATAGATTCAAAATTTAGAATGTAAGAATATTTTTGAAGCGATGCTTCTTTACCCTGCGACCGCGGAAATCGCGATCGCAGTTGTTATCGCGCGAATTTCAATGAGAAATCAATTATTTATTCTTTCCTTTGGTTACTGGCGCAGGCGCTGGAAGAATTATCTTTTTTGCAATTTCCCAAGTTTGAACTTCATGACTATTCGATGAAACACGTCCCGGTGTAGAAGTATTTCCTGCTTGAGCTCCGGGTTGATAGCTAACCGAAGTCACAGTTCCAGATTCCGCTAAAATAATAACGTCGGCTCCCACTTCTCTTGCTTTTTCCTTAACATACTCGATGCAGTGACTCAACTGACCACAACGAACCTCGACAATCCCAATCTGTTCAACTTTATATTCTGGAACGGCTCTCATCACAACATCGATATGATCGGTTTCAGTCAGTGCCGGGTAGTTTCTTCCGGTGATCGTTACGTTACCCGTAGCACAATTGATTACACCAAAAAGTGCAATCAAACTTAAAGCAAAAATCATTCCAAATTTATGGAAGTTCATCGTCATATAAAAAATTAAATCTCCTGTTGACATGGAACATTTTTTAAACCATCGTCTAAGTCAATTAAAAAAACGTAAAGTTCGAAGTTCAATTGTTAAGCGACAAAGGCGTTACGGTTAACGTTTCAAATTATCAAAGACTTAAGGTCATTCTTTTCAAAAAATTCAGTTTCGACCCGAGTTGTATCGAATAAAAGACGTTAACGATTCTTTCAGTTTAGATACAAAAGATTTACAAACAAAATTCGACTTCTCAAAAGAATAGAACTCGTCGATCGCACATAGACTGCGACCTTCACAGTAAAATTCAAACCGAAGAAGGAAAGAAAAATCGTTTCCTTTTCTTTCCTTTTGAAAGAATCTGTCTTCGGCTTTGGTTCCAACGGTCTTTCAGGGTTTCCAAAGGCCCGTCGGTTCCTCCGCACCCTGTGCGGTTGGTCTAACGTTAGGAGATCGGAATCAAAGTCTCCAACACCTGGTCGAAGGTTCGAATCCTTCCTTACTTCGGTAAGTAGCTCAGTGGGTAGAGTAGGCGCCTGTCACGCGAGAAGTTGGTCTCTTCTCAAAAAGACCAAAGCAAAAAAAGAATAAAAGGCGTCCGGCCCGCGACTGGTTCAAAGGCAATCGGGTGTTCGCCTTGAAGAACGATGGATACCGAGTCGAGAATTCGATTCAAAACGATTTCGGATTTTTTCGAAAGAAAAAAGTAGAAGTCGAACGCGATTCGATGCAACGATTCTCAAATCGTTCTCCGCTCACATCGGATGGATTCCTTTTATTCTTTTTATTTTTAGAATCGAATTGAAAGCGAATCAGCGAAGGATGAAAAAAATCGCAATCATTGAATTTACACTGAGGTTTGTATGAAAATCAAAAAGGATCAAAGAGGTCTTTTATTCAAAGAAGGAGAATACGTAAAACTCCTGATGCCCGGAAATTATTTTTCTCTATTGGGTCAGGATATAGAAATTCATCAGATCCTGAATCCTTTCTTTTCAAGAGTCAACTTTACGTTTTTAAAAAACGATCCGATTCTTTTGAAGGAATTGGAAGTGGTCGATCTCAAAGACAACGAGATCGCACTTCTTTTTGAAGAAGATAAATTCAAGTCGGCTTTAAAAACGGGAACACATGCGTTTTGGAAAGGCGGAAAGAAAATATCCTTTGTCAAGATCGACTTGAACGATCCGTCCATTGACGAAAATATCGATCGTTCCATTCTTATGAAACCCGAAGTAAAAGATTTTACTTGTTCGTATGCGGTCGAATCGTTTCAAAAAGGTTTATTGTTCATCGAAAATTCTTTCGTGAAAGTTCTGGAACCCGGAAACTATTTTTACTGGAAGGGAACCAAATCGATTTCAGTGGTGAAAGCGGATCTGAGACAACTTCAAACCGAAATCACAGGACAAGAAATCATGTCGAAGGACAAGATCCCTCTTCGACTCAATTTCGTCTGCCAATACAAGATTTTGGATCCGATCGAATGTCTCGTAAAAGTAAAGGACTACGAATCACAGTTATACATTCACCTTCAGTTGGTTTTAAGAGAATACGTGGGCTCTTTGACGTTAGACGAAATTCTTTCCAAAAAGGAAGAAATCGGCTATTACGTCGTTGAGAAAATAAAAACCTCCATGCCTTCTATGGGTTTGGAGATCATCTTCGGAGGCGTAAAGGACGTAATTCTACCGGGAGAAATCAAGGATATTCTCAATCAGGTTTTGATTGCCGAGAAAAAAGCGCAAGCAAACGTGATTATGCGAAGAGAAGAAACCGCGTCCACAAGAAGTTTATTGAATACCGCCAAACTGATGGAAGAGAATGCGACCCTTTATAAACTCAAAGAATTGGAGTATGTGGAAAGAATCAGCGAAAAGATCAGCCAAATCACGCTTACGGGCGGAATCCAATTGATCGATCAGTTAAAGGGGTTGCTTCTTCCTGGAAGGGACAAATAAAAAAGTAAGGGAATTTCTGTTCCTTCTTTGGATTTACTTGTTCCGGCCTTCCATCCGCTAAAAAGTTTTTAGGCGGATGGAGTTGCTTTTTCAATTTAAGAATATAGAAATATTCTTAAATTTTTAAAATTTATATTTCTTCAGAAACGGATTTTTTTCCTTTTGCAGGTTTAGAAGGCGTTTGTAAAATTACTTTCTTTGAAATTTCCCAAGTTTGAACTTGGTGAGAACTGCTGGATACACGACCCGGAGTAGACGCATTGCCCGCTTGGCTTCCCGGATGATAACTTACCGAAGTAACAGTTCCTGAGTCCGCAAGAATAATCACGTCGGCTCCGACTTCTCTTGCCTTCCCTTTTACATATTCGATACAGTGATTCAATTGTGCACAGCGAACTTCTACGATTCCGATTTGCTCTACCCTATAATCAGGCACAGCTCTCATCACAACGTCGATAGGATCCGTTTCGGTAAGCGGCGGATAATTTTTTCCGGTCAGAGTTACATTACCCAATGCGGTTACACAATTCGTTATGCTAAACAATAAAGCCAAAGCGGAAATTACGATCATTCCGTATTTACGGACGTTATTCATCATTTAAAAACAAGTCTCCTTAAAAAGGATCGTTTTTTAGAGATGGCTTCTGTGTCAAGTTAAAAAGGATTTAGGTGAAATTGTTAAACGAAGAATCAATATTTTTATATATTCAAATAATTGAATGTAATAGAAAAAAATGACGAACTTCCTACCGGGCTCAAAGAAATCGGCAAACCGCTCATCAATGCGGATAACGTTTAAATTCATTGTAAGAATTTATTTTTTTCAAGAAGACATTTATATCCGATTCCTTTTTAATTCCGCCAAAATCGGAGAAAAAATTTTAAACCCGTATAAAAAAAGAAAATCAGTATAAATAAATTCTAAATTTCCGGCGGAAACAATCCTTCCTGAAAAAAGCACACACCTGAGTTATAAAGATTCACAAAGGAATCTTTATAATGCGAAATACAAACGTTCATTTTATTAAAAAACGAAAACATAACTTATCCCATCTATGGATCCTGTTATGTTTATTGAATCGTAGACGCGAATCAGCAATTAATAATATTGCATTCAGTCGGCTATCAAAGACGAAAACTACGTAATTCAAAGTATTCTCAATTTCAATATCATTTCGCTTAACAAAACACGTTTAAAACAAAAAATATTTTTTCTAGGTTTTTCTATAGCCGGCTAAAGCCTCATTTTTTACTTAGTCGAATTGAAACTTTTGCATTTTGTAAAACTTGTGTCTATTTTGTTAAGCGAAGAGGAGTAACGCTATAAGTTTGCTCATACTCCGGATAACGTGTGGATCCTATGATTTTAAAAACAAAAGCATAAACGAAGAGGTGAATCATGTTTCAGAATGGTTGGATATTCAATAAGATGCGTTTTTATGGAATTTTATTTCTTTTAATACCTTTTGTAATTACTTGTGGTTGGTTCGGTAAAGATCGCGGAACTATGGAAAACGTAGACCTTGCGGCTGCAACTTGGTTGGTTGCGGAACAAGTGAAAACTCAAGTGGATAAAGAAGGGGTCCCTGTAAAACCGGGAAGTCCTACAACGACTGTAACACCGGTCAACGGCCTATTCAACCTCCCTCCCGGCAAACCCGTAGCAGCTGCAGCTCTTATGGGAACCATCGATCCAACCGGTACGACAATTGTGAACGACTTCGACGGCGATGGAATCTTAAATCAAAATGAAACGTTAAGTAATGTTTGGGTGGCCGATTATCCTCAAATTGAAACTGCAATCGCCCCCCCAGTTACTTTAAAGATCCAAATTCTCAAAAACTCAAGCAACCAAAGCGATCAAATCGTGAGCGAAATTAATTCGAACGATTTTGAAGCTTCAAAGAATGAAGGTTCTGAAAAAATTCACCAGAACGAATTGAATGAAAGAACCGTTCAGTTTCAGGATTCTTTTAGCAATGATACTGAAGCGGGAACTTCCAACGAAGTAAGCACGAGTTTCGGCGTAAAAGCAAGCTATATTCCAATGTCTGACATTGGATTCGATTACAGCCAAAGTTCAAAAAATAGCTGGTCAATGAAGAACGCAGTATCAGCTACTACAACGAAATGGGCTGATCGACCTTTTAAAAACAACATTGATAAAGATGCTTGGAATCTTAAATCCGATTCTTCCAGCAATAAGGCGAGAAAATATCGATCAGATAAATCTTTGAAAATCAACGAAACCTCTACTGTTGAACCAAATGCAGGTGTCGTTAGAGCCGCACTCTACATTAAAAATCTTTCCGTAAACATGCCAGTTAAAATTTCGAATATCCTTTGTTCTTTAATGTTCGAAACACCAGCTGGTGAATTAGTGCCGATGTCCTCTTTTCGTTTGAGAAACGATGACTATACTCTTTTCGAAGTGGAAGTTTACGGGGGAACTGATTTTGGGCCTTACGTTGTTGAGTTAACAAATCTTAATACAGCTGAAGTTGAGAAGGCGATAGCGGCTGGGTACACACCCAAAATTATGATTGTAGATTATACTATGACTCATGTCGCCGATTCAAATTATAAATCCAATCTGCTTAACTTCTCAGGTAATAATTTGAAAATTATCGAAGAAAATGCAAAAGGTAGAACAGCCTTAATTAAAGTTTATGGGCCAACTATAAGAGAAATGTATCGAGTTACTGCATTCGATACGCCAAACGTTTCTAATCCCTGCAATACAACGACAACTGACGTATTTTCTCCTGGCGTTAGTTTAAAAAAAGCTTTAGAAAGAATATCATGTTCGGGAAATAATATTGTATTTAAAGACTATGTCGTTGATTTGTCCGAGTCAGCTCCTACTTTAGCTGAGTCAAGAGTATATATAAAAGGAATCCAATCTTTTGGAGGAGTTAGCACCAACATTCCCTGCGTTGATGAAACGAGCACAGGTACTGATGGGGTTACGCGAACAGCTTGCGTTCAAAAACCTTACAGTCAATGGACTGAAACTGAAAAAAGAACTTCTGGCGTATGGGCAATTTATTCAAGAGGAAAATTCTATTCTCCAACTGAATATTGGACTGACGCAGGTAGCGTAAGAAAGTTTGATCCCTGGCGAGGTGCCGTCGCGGCACCGGTAGTGAAAGGAGCCGATTCCATGATCTGGGCGGGGGATAATTATGATTTAGTTTATATTTCCTTTAAAGATTTTATCAAAGCGGAACAGAAATTTGGAACAAATCCTTTAGAAACCGGAATAGGCTATCCATTTAATACGACATGGGATAATAAATCACTAGGCGTTCATCCATACTATCCGGATACGAATTCTCTTTACTTAGGAGAAGTCGGCTTCGGGGAAAAGATAGAACTAAAAATTCAATTGGATAAAACAAAATACCTAGCGCCGAATTTCGGTTCTGCAACGGACACAGGAGCATATCAATATTTTACGAATTTCAATTACAGTTTACAAACATCTTCAGATCGATATAACATCAATCAAGCAGTCGACTTTGAAATTAGTATGGGATTCGGTGGAAGTCGAACAGATTGGTTTCACATCATCAAAGACCTAAGCACGAGCGATCCATATAAACTAAAAAATTGCGGAACCACACTTGATTTCATCAATCAAGTGTATAATTTGTGTGTTCAATTACCAACCTCAAGCACTACAGTCGATCCAGCAATAAGTTTAGTAAAACTGTATATTCGACCTTCCTTAAATACAGCTTATCGTCGCACGGTTTGGCCCCTCCATTACTCCCAAGTTCGAAAAATGAGAGGAGAAGCAGGATTACCAATCGTAGCTGGCACCACAACGATCAGAATCTCAAATTCTTATGGTCCTGTGAATATCGGGGATAGACTTTATATTCAAGGAGATTCTTCTTCGTATCGAATTTTACAGGTATTCCCTCCTCAAAGTGACGGATCATATGACCTTCAGTTAGAAACCCCAGTTCTAACCAATGCTCAAAAGACGACACAAGTATATATTCCTGGAACTTTAAGTTCACCAGATGTAAGATTAGTTGTCGATACTGGATTCGTAACCGACTGGAATAATTTTGTCACCTCTTCCTTTAACTCAACGGCTTTCGAGCAGGTTCAGTATCGACCATTCCTACAAAGTAGCTCCGTCAGTTGCTCCACCAATCCGTTCCATCCTGCATCCTGCTTAGGGTTTACTCCGGATCTAAATGCCATTAACTGGATGGGAATTTATAACGAAGGAGTAGCACTTTGGAACTCTTGGGCAGATGGTGGGGACTTTACGAACTTCTTATACAATGGTTTGTCTCGCCTAACAGCTTTAACGGGAAAAACATATCGCTTAGAAAGTGCAAATGCGGACTTTACTGTGAGTGCGGACGTCAATGCTCAAACCTTAGGTGACCCAATAGTCGTAAGCTACGGTGATGTTGCAATGTCCGTCTGGAAACAAGGAACAACTTTGTTGGGTCGCTATCATCAGATTAGCACAGGCCTACCGGTTGGTAATCCCTTTACCATTAATGCAACAACTCCAATGCCAGGAGGGGGAACATACGTTGTTAAGACGAACAATGGAAAGGCGATCATCGTATGGGAAAACGTAGATACCTTTTATGCTTCTATACGTGATCTAGCAACTTTAACAACAATTTCAGCAGAAGTCGCTGTTGGAACAAGAGTTACTTCGGCTCCTTTAAAGTCATTTAATTATAGTTTTGACGTTGCTGTTGGCAACAATAGAGCTACAGTCCTTTGGAATAATTTTTCAACTTCAACAACGGTGAATTCAATAATAGGTGGGGGAATGGCTCTATTTACTGATACTCGAATTTATCAAGTTGCAGCTCAGTCCATACGCTTAGACAACGGTGGACTACTTGGATATTCTGATATTTCGGGATATTCGGAAAGTAATCAAGTGATCGATTCAATGGCACATCAAGCTGATGTCTATGCACGATACAATGTTTTTATTAGCGCGGAAGCCAATAGCAATAATCAGATTGTCTTTGGGTGGATGTACAAAGAAATTAATTCGGACGCACATACTATTTGGAGTTCAGTTTATGACTTACCTACCTTAGTTAAGATAGGATCGAACCAGACAATATTGAACGAAACCACACGCCCAAAGGATTTTATCAAAGTCGGAGCAACGAATGGCAAAGGTATGATTGTCTGGCGGAGAAATGATGGGGCAGTATTTGGACGCGGTATAGATACAACAAACTCTAATCTCATCGGAAGCGACAATATAACCTTAGAGTCAAGTGGAGTCGATTACCTAAAACTTTCAACGTTCGCCGATACAAGCTTATTAACCTATCGAATGAATACAAAAGAAGTTCGCTTAAAGGCAATCAACCTACAAACCTCGCAACCGCTCTTCCCTGGCTCTATTAATCTTGCGAGCGACAACGCTGACATGAGAAAACCAGGAAACTCAATTCTCTCAGGAAATAAAATTCTTACCACTTGGGATCAGATTAACGGAACCAAAAGAACCATCTGGGGAAGAATCAGCGATATCAGCACGTTTACCGTAGATGGACCAAAAGAATTTCAACTAAGCACGACGAACGAAGGAATCCAATTCAATCCGAATTCGGTAGTGTATAACGGAATGGGTCTTGCCCTATGGGTATCACAAGATAAAACCCAACAAAGAATTCGGGGCGCAAAGATCGATCTGAATAACCCTGGTTCTCTAAAATACGGACTTAACAACTTCTTCGTTGCACCATTGATCGAAAGAGATTATACTGTCCGAGCTCGAATCAAATACTGATCGAATGTTATAAACTTCTTCGACTGAGGTTGTCTACTAAAGGCGGCCTCGGTCGAAGTTAATACATTCGAACTTTAGAATACAATAAATATCAAAACTGGATTGATTTGAGATGCGCGGAAAAATCGTAATTGCGGCTTTGGCCACGGTCCTACTTATGCCTTCATGTAAACTGTTCGGAGGTAAGGGACATTCCAACAACTGGCTCTGGGCTTTATTAGGTCTTCCCTCAGGAGCAGGACTCCCCTCTTCCGGTTCCAGCATTGGTCCAGGGTCAGCTCCTGCGCCGGAAGGAAGCGATCTTTTCTCTATTTCAACAAATTACAGCAAGGCGATCGACGATCCGTCCGCAAAGGCGGATCCTTTAGAAGGCGCCGTTTTTATCGCACCGCCGGAACCAAATCACTTCGGCGGAGTTTCCCTTTCTTATCCGATCGAAACACCGGCAGGACGCGCGGGGATCGAACCTAAATTAGCAATTTCTTATTCTTCCACTGGAGGAGATGGATGGCTGGGTGTGGGATGGAATCTCGGACTCGGCTCCATCACTCGAACACCGGAATATGGTGCGCTTTATTATGACAACCGAGATTCGTTCACTTGGAACGGAACGAGACTTGTAAAAGTCGCAGGAAGCACGACCAACGAAAACGGAACCTATAGACCCGAAATTACGGGAGAAGACTTAGTCGTATTAAGGCTCAGTAATATAGAAAGCGGCGGGGTTTGGGAAGTATTGGATTCTTCCGGAACAAAGAACACTTTCGGAGAAAGCAACGCAAACAGAATTTATAACCCGGCCAATCCAAACCAGACTTACAGTTGGTATCTTTCCAAGACGGAAGATCGAAACGGAAACTATCTTCAAGTTCAATACGACAATTCAGAATATTCTAATAAACGAAACTTATATCTAAAAGAAATCCGTTATACCGGAAATTCCAAAAGCGGAGCTTCCGCTCGGCAGTATGTGCGTTTTTATACGAAACAAAGAGACGATTTTTATGTTTCCAACGCACCCGGGTTTTTGATGAAAATGGATAAGATCCTGGAAAGAATCGAAGTGGGTTGGGACGGAGGAGGAAAACTTTGGGACTACACTCCGGTTTATGAAACTTCCGAAGATTCCGGTAGACCTAGAATCAAAACGATCGAATCCAGCAGACATACCACACAACCTGAATTTCAATACCAAGCTTCCAGTAGACTTTTGACCTGGCAGAACATCGCCAATCAGGCGTCTTCCGAAATGGAAGACACTCCCGAATCCACACAATACTTTGAAGGAGACTTCAACGGAGACGGGATTTCCGATATGCTATTTTTTAATCCGAAGTCCGGAAATTGGAAAGCGGCAGAAGGAAGAAAGGAAGGCGGATATAACTTTAAGATCTACGCGAACCGTTATCAAGGATATAATAACAGCGAGAAGATTCGATTCTTCAAAGGAAACGTGAGCGGCGATTACAACGGTGACGGACGTTCCGATATCGCATTCTACCTTCCCGAAACAAGAGACTTTATCGTAGCAGAACACGACGGTCGTGTGTTTCAATTCAAATCGTATGGAAGATTGATGGCCGGTGTTCCCGACATCTTTCGTATGGAATGGTTTCCCGGCGATTACGACGGCAACGGATTATCGGATTCCGTTTTATTCGACGAACCCACGGGCCAATGGACCTTGATGCTCAACAAAGGTGGAAGTTTCGAATTCCTCCGCTTCGCTAAAAAATTTCAAAACGTATTCCGCGGAGATTATTCTCCGGACGCAAACTTAGACAGTGCAAACACGAACGATTCTTCCAAAGCGGGAAAGAATCGCGACAAGATCAACTTCCTCGTCGGCGATTACAACGGAGACGGAAGAACGGATATTTCTTTGTATGATTCGAGATCCGGCAGATGGCTCGTTGGCGAGAATCATCGCAACGACAACAAAAACGATCCGATCTACTTTAAGATGCAATGGAAGTTGTATAAAGTATTCACGATCGCGGAACAATCTCTCTTCACGAACGATCGTTTTTCCGGAGACTTCAACGGAGACGGCTTCTCTGACTTTTTATTTTTCGATCGTTCCTCCGGAGAATGGACGTTAGGCGAAACCGGAGACGGAACGATCAATTTTAGAATCTGGTCCAAAACTCCCCAATTCAAACCGATCACCCGCTGGCTTCAGGGAGATTTTAACGGGGACGGAAGAACGGACATAGGATTCTTTTCCGCAAACGACGGAAAGTTTTGGATCGGAGAATCCACTCTCAATGGATTTCGTTATAAAATTTATAGCGACATGAGCTACGGCCCCGATCAGGACCGAATCATGAAAACCCCTCTTCCTAAAGACGAGGTAAAACTTGAACAAGCGGCGTCCAACTTTGTCGCGGCTTCCAACACGAAATCAATCTTACTCAAATACAAATACGACGGAAACTTAAACTCAGGAAAAGGAGAACTCGCATTTGCCGGTTGTTTTACTGCGGACGATTGTTCTTCTTCTCCCGAACTTTTGATCTTTGACCGCAAAGCAAACGTGTTCGATCTCAAACAAGGAAATTCTTTTACCGAAAGGGTCAACACCAACTTAAATCCGGAAGCATCCGGAATTTCGATTCTTTTCGGAGGCAAACCCGATCGTTATACGAACTCGATCAAAGACGAAGTTCTTCTTTACAAAAAACAAGGAAACACGAATCAGCTTTTTGTAATTAAGAATACGAGTGGAACCGCATTCGATATTTCTAATTTAGCAACCTTTACGGATACGGACGTTACGAATTTTGATCCACAAAACAGCGGTTATGTGATTGATCATTTTGAAACAAACAGTTCTCAATCGGCTTTAATCCTGGACGATCAGACTTCTTCCGGAAATGCGCGTTTTATTTTAAGCGGTTTGGGAGGAACAAAGATTTTAACTCCGAGCGGCGATCTTTCTTCAAGCACTTTGAACGATCTTTTTCAAGCGGGTACGGGAGAGAACCGTCAGCGCAGAAAAGAATTCAGCTTATTCTCGGGAAAATTTACCACAACGCAAGCACAGCTTGCACTCGTAGATCGAAGAACCACAACTCATAAATGGTATCTGGGAACGATCAGCGGAACTCAGATTCAATTCAAACTCTTAACGGGCGATATCCCCCTTCCGATTACTACAAGCGATTATAACTCGGCAAGTCCTTCCGGAATCATCTATTCTCTGACTGGCGACGGATCGATCATCTTCGGAAAAACTCTCGATAACGGCACTTCGTTTTACAAAATAAAAATTAATACGACATCGGTTGCGCGCACTCAATACAATGCGGGAACGATCGGGTTCAACGATCGATTCGATAACAACGGAAACCCGATCATTCTTTCAAGCGGCGATGATAAACTTTACGATCTCGCTCAAAGTAAAATCGTTTCTCTTCCTTCCAACGTTCTTGTAAAAACCTTGGATAGACCCGATCTCATCGCTCAAATCTACGTCTTTCAATGGATTCAAGGAGATTATAACGGAGACGGACTTGCCGACGTCGGGATCATTCATCTAAAGGAGCCGACTTGGTATTTCGCTCTTTCTACGGGAGTCGTCCCCGATGTAATCGAAAAAGTAAAGAACGGCATCGGCGGTTTTTACGAACTCACATACGAACATTCAACAAAGTTCGACAACACGGGCGACGACGACATCCCCGATCTTCCAACGAGTTATCGAGTTTGCACTTCGATTACGCTCGACGACGGCTTTTCCAATCGAATTACGAAGAATTATCAATATAAGAACGGATTCGCATTCTCCGCTTTTATAGGCGGCAAAAAAGAAACTGACTTTTTCGGATTCGGAGAATTTACGATCCAAGAAGCATACGGCGCAAGAACAATTCATACGTATCACGCGAACACATATTCCGATTTTATGATGAACCGCACGCTCGGAGGCGCGGAAAAAGAAACGAAAATCATCGGAAACGATAACCGAGAATATGGCAACGTTCTGACCTCTTATGAAATCAATCGCATCGAAACCGTGCCGGGAATCGTGAGTTATTTCAACGAAACGACTAAGATCGAAAAATTCATGAACGGATCCAGAACCGTAACTCAGAATTTTAATACGACATTGGACGGTTATAAGGTCAGCCAAAAAACGGAAAATACGACCGATCATTTCAGCGATGGGGCTCATTCTTCCGTTACGATTTCAAGCAGTACGGATTTTCAAACCGACGACACGACCAATCAAAGAAGAGCGACGCGTCAGGTTTCTTTAGCGGGAAGCGCTCACGAAACGATTTTCATTCTTTCTTATAACAGCGTCGGCGATCTTATCAAGAACGTTGCAACTTACACCGGAGGCGGGCTTCCTGCGGTGGCTTCGAAAACATTAGAATATGATTATGATACGTACGGCAATCAAACATTGGAAAAGGATTCCAGTGGAAGTCCAAACCGCGGAACGACTCATTCTTACGATAACGAACTGCATCAATTCGTAATTCAGAAAACGAGTTTCGGAGGTTCGATTCAATTTCCGACTCAGTATAAAATCAACTACGGCTCCGCATTCGGTTCCGCAACGGAAGAAACGGACGCAAACGGAAACAAAAGCTATTTTGAATATGATTCTTATGGAAGACTTGTTCGTTCCAGCGCGGATACGGACGACGGAACCCGCGTCGTTACGAATCATTCTTATAATTCTTCCTTTCCTCTGAGCGCAAAGAGCATTCTTCCTTCGGGAACCGGAGATCCGGACTTCGCATCTCGCACGTATGCGGACGGAATGGGCCGCGGAATCTACACGGTAAAAACTGCGTCTAACGGTAATTATACGATGACGGGCCGTCTTGTTTACGATGGAACCGGAAAATTAATCCGAAAAAGTCAAAGCAACTGGGTGAACGGCGGGGAAATCGATCACTTTGCCCTTCATCTTGAAGAACGCAATCCGACCCTTTTCGAATACGATCCGATCGGAAGAATCAAAAAAACAACGATGCCGACTGCGGAAGGTGAAACATCCGCAACTACGATCACGACCGTTTATAACGATCCGTTTGAGAGCACGGAAAATCACAGCGGAGGAACGAACAAACGAATCGTGAAGGATGCAAGAGGTCAGATTCTTTACGTCGAAGACTTCGCTTCCGATGGAACGCAGGCAAAGATCGGTTTTTGTTACGATCTCGCGGGACACAGAGTTAAGAAGAGCGATCTCAACGACGGCGTTCCTCTTTCTTGTTCGAACGTTGTAAGCGGTGTTACCGTAAAAGATACTTCGGGAAAGAATCAAGCGTATTGGTTGTATGACGCATTCGGAAGATTGCGTCAAGACAGCGATCCGGATCTCGGCGTTGCAAGCTTTACTTATAACTCGTTCGGCGATTTGACTTCCAGCACGAACGCGAGAGGAATCACGACCAATCTTTCCTACGATTCCATCGGAAGAATTACGGTGAAACAAATTCCGGAAGGAGACATTCATTATACGTATGATTCATATTCGGGAAGCGAAAACGCATTAGGCAAAATCGTTCGCATCGAAGACGGGGTTCAAAACAAAACGTTCAGTTACGATAAGTTAGGGAGAATCAAAAAAGAAACCCGAATGATTCTCAGCTCGCCCGTGCCCGAAACACAAGGTCCGTATATTACGGAAACTAAATATGATCTTTTGGGAAGAGTTTCACGCATCGATTATCCGGAACATCCAATTTCTCACGCGAGAATGCGGGCTTGCTACAACTACGGAACCGCAGGTTATATCACGGACATTTCCGTGCAAGTGGACACGAGCGGAATTCTCCCCGGCTTCTGCAACAAAGACATCGTTGAAAATATCGTCTACAATGAGTTTGGTCAAACCGCCGGTTTTACTCTCGGTAATGGAATCGGCACAAGTTATATCTACGATATCAAAGGGAGAATGGTGCGAATCCAATCTTCAGGCGACGTCGATGGAAGCACAAAGGTTCTTCAAGACGCGGTCTATGCGTTTAACAGCAAAAACGATATTACAAGCATCGCCAACAACGCAAGCGAACATACAACTCAATACAATTACGATTATGACGGCTTAGGTCGCTTAATAAATGCAGTCGGAAGTTACGTCGAGACGGCGGACAATCTTACCAAACAATTCAGACAAAGTTATAGTTATGCGAAGAACGGAAACTTAATCGCTAAACGTTTCCACGATCCTACAAGCGGCAGTATCAACGACGAATGGAGCTACGTTTACAACAACCACCAAGTCACGAATATCGATTCTACCAAAACCGGAAACGATACTCTTACGCTACAATACGATGCAAACGGTAACTTAACGCGTCAAAGAGACAACGCAAAAGATCTTACTAAAAATATCGGCATCGATTCTCAAGATAGAATCCGCAACATCCAAGACGCGAACGGAGCGACTCTCGGAACATACTGGTATGATGAAGGCGGATTCCGAGTTCGTAAGTCTGCGCTTGAACAAAAGAACAATCAGTTTACGAACGTAGAGATTTTATATCCAAGCAAATTCTATGGTCTTGAATACATCGAAAGCGAGAGCGTAGTCACTTCCGTAAACAACGTTTATCTCAACGGTGTACGAATCGCGGCGCTTGCCGAAAACGGTTCCGTCGCCTACTACCTCACCGACCAAGTTGATTCCGTCTCACACGTGTTAGACGATGACGGCAAGACTCTTTCCAAAATGCAATACTTACCTTACGGTGAAACTTTTGTTCATCGTGGGGACACCGACTTTGCTCCGAAATACAACTCGCAGGAGTTAGATAGAGAATCCGGTTTCTATTTTTACAACGCGCGATACTACGATCCGGGGATCGCAAGATTTACGAGTGCGGATACTGCCATCGATGGCGAGTGGGATACGCAAGGTTGGAACCGATTCTCGTATGTGAAGGGAAATCCGATCGGAGCGAAGGATCCGACGGGGCATGACTCTATCGTAATGGAGATACTCTGCGCACCAAACAAAGCATTAAATACTTTAGGAGATGCATCTTACAAAATCGGGACTAATTCAAAGGATGGAAGCTTCGTAGGCAATTCAAAAGCCTTACTTTATGATTCAGCCGGGTTAGTTTACAAGACTGCTGCCGCATTTGCACCGGCTAATCGCAAAGAATGGGAACAGGCCGTAACCACTGGGTACGGCTCGCAAATAGAAAAAGCTGCGCTAAAAGGTGGCCTACAGTATCTTGGTGGAAAAATAAAAAATTTAACTGGGCTAACGACGACAAAGTCATATCCAACTATAGATCCAAGTAAAGTTAATTTCAGCCAAAGCAGTATAAAAAACACTTTCTCTGACAAAATACATCCTAATATTACTGAATTAGCAAAAGGTTTGAAAGACGGTACAATAAAAGCTAAAAATATACCTCCAATTCGTTTAGTTAATAAAGAAGGGCAGTTATATTCGCTTGATAACAGGCGGTTAGCGGCCTTCAAAATTGCCCAAAAGGAGATTCCCTATAGAATGGCGACAAAACAAGAAATAGCCAAAGAATCTTATAAGTTTTCAAGTAAAAATAATGGCGAAAGCATTCGCATAAAAGGTGAATAATGGATTTTTCACGAGAAGAAATAAACTCTATAAAAGGAAAAGCTGATTTTGTAACATTCATCTATAAATTAAGTAATGATTTTAGAGATAATGCTTCAGAATGGACTAATCAAGATATCGAATCCTTTTTAGAAGCATTAGCGCGATGGACTGAAGATTCTGATGGCTATTATCAAAATATTGGACTTCTCGCGCCCAAAGTTCCCGACTGGAAAAACGTAGCTGAAATGTTTATCGCGGCCAAATATTATGAATGAACGGAAGCCCCTCTAAAACTCACCTATCAGACATTTTAAGAATAAAAGGAAACTATAATTTACTTCTCACTCTGATTTCAAATAGGAGTGTTCTATTTAATTAAGATTGGAATATTTTTAACAGAGGGAAATTTAAAAACGTTGTTAATCATTCTTGAAAAATTTAAAGAAATTTGAAGAAATTAATTTTAGGCTTCTAAAAATTAACGTAAAAATACAATCGCAGTCTGTTCTTTGAGCATGAGAGTGAAAGAAAAAAAGAAATCGTAGATGGACGCGCGGTAGGGATCGAGCGAAGCAAGAAATTGGAATTACGATTTCGTTTATAGATTTCGATGGAGACAGCAATTTCTTGACTGGAAAGGTGAACCCGATCCCACGTCACTCTCTACGGATCGTTCCACAAGAACCATCCGAACAAATTATAGTCGCCGTTTTCTTTCTGTATTGCAATCCTTGACAACCACCCATCTTCACCCTAAACCTACCATCGTGAAAAAAGTCCTCCCCTCCCTCCTCCTAACTTTCGCATTCTTCTTCATCCTTCGCGAAGGCTCCTCCTATCTCTACCAATCCAAAGAAGAAGCGCGAGTATACAACACGGGACTTTACTGGCTCACAAAGACCGACCTTTCTCCTAAACATCAATCGGATTCTTTTTTATTACCGTATCTTTTGTATTAACTGCACGCAGACTTAACACCGGCCGACTTTGCAAAACTCTGCAATACAATCTTAATTGCGGGAATCCTTCTACTTGTATTCTATTTCGCTTTTGAGTTCAACACATGGGCAGGCGCAATTCGAAAACTCGACTTCCAAACTTAACCCAAACTCTGATAGCCACTGCATTGCTAAGGATTAACTCGATGTGCGGTAGGGATCGATGCGGGGTTAAGAAATTGCTAATATAGAAAGATAACGAGTTTCAATCTGATACTCAATTTCTTTACCGGAGCGGAGAGCCTGGTCCTGCGATAGCAGGAACCGCTCATACAATCAGTTTACAAACGTAGAGATCTTGTATCCAAGCAAATTCTACGGCCTTGAATACATCGAAAGCGAGAACGTAGTCACTTCCGTAAACAACGTTTATCTCAACGGGGTGAGAATCGCGGCGCTCGCCGAAAACGGTTCCGTAGCCTACTATCTCACCGATCAAGTCGATTCCGTCTCACACGTGTTAGACGATGACGGCAAGACTCTTTCCAAAATGCAATACTTGCCTTACGGCGAGACGTTTGTTCATCGTGGGGACACCGACTTTGCTCCGAAATACAACTCGCAGGAGTTAGATAGAGAGTCCGGGTTTTATTTTTACAACGCGAGATACTACGATCCAGGGATCGCGAGATTTACGAGTGCGGATACTGTGATCGATGGAGAATGGGATACACAAGGTTGGAACCGGTTCTCGTATGTGAAAGGAAACCCGATCGGAGCGAAGGATCCGACGGGGCATTGCTTCACTCAAGGAATGAGAAGTTTTTTTGCTGCTACCTGTTCCAATGCCTCAGCACAAGCAGACAAAGCAACTCATCAAGACATTAACAACCGCATCAATTATCAAAATGAAAGTTCATTTCTAAAAACTGCAACAGTAGTCAATGGATTAGCCAAGGGAACACCAACCAACGCCGGAGTCACCCTTGCAATGAAGGCTGCGGAAAAAATTCCAGTAGTTAAGGAAGGTAATGCGAAGCTAAACGAAAAACTATATGGAAACAATCCAAAAATCGCAGAGTTAGTCAATTTCGGTGTTTTTATGGGTTCAACCATGATCGGATTGGGGACTACCAATCTTGGAGGACCGACTGGTGCTACTCTTAGGAGCGGTGGCGAAAAGGCAACCTTGCCGAAATCCATTTGGTCATCGACTAAAAAGAAAACTTCAACGGAAAATGCGTATTCGCATTGGAAAGATCACGGAAAGGAGTTTCCGGAATTTCAGAACTCTAAACAATATGTAGACGGGACGCATAAATTTATAAAGGAGCCACCATTTGGAACGTTTGGCAAATATCGCTCATCAGACAACGCTTATCTACAATATAATCCGAAAACAAATACGTTTGCAGCGAGTAAAGATGGCGTTCCCAAAACTATGTTCAAACCGAAAGACAATATTAATTACTGGAATAAACAAAAATAAAATAGAAGATTAAGAGAATAATGAGTTTCCCTTGTCCTTGTTGCGGCTATCTAACTTTCGAAGAGGAATCTGGCTCATTTGAGATATGCCCAGTCTGCTATTGGGAAAATGATAATGTTCAAAATGATGATCCATCTTATTCAGGCGGTGCGAATAGAATTAGTCTAGAGTTGGCGAAAGAAAATTATATAAGATTCGGAGCCAAAGAAAAAGACTACGTCACTTTAGTCAGGAAGCCGAAAGAAGATGAATATCCTGAGCCTTGAAGAAACTAAATTAGTATAGGTAAAATCAAACGAGTTTACAAAACAAAAACTGTCCTTTAAAAACAATATTCTATCGCTAAGGGAGATAGAGAAATAGCTTCAATAATAGAAAGCAATGTAGCCATTCACTGCGTTCGTTGAACTCAGTGCCTCTCTATAGATCGCTCCGCTGGAACCGCCCAAATGAACTTCCAGCATGCGACCCGAGCCACCTTCGGGACGCATTGGTATGACGAAAGCGAATTTCAAGCTCACAGATCTGCACGCGAACATATGTTAAAGAACCGCATGGACACATTGAGCCAGTAAATCATATTCCGATTAAAGACTAAAAAAAAGTTTATGAAATTATTACAAATTTGGCAATCAGTTGCAACCGAGTTGCAAATTGAAATCGAAGTTCCCAACTCATTTTCTCTACCTAACGGAGAGAAAATTAATGTCGAATTCATTGTAAAAAATTTTGGGGCTCCAAATGGAATGTTAATTGTATCTGATTATAGCTCAATTCAACCATTTACGGAAAAAATCTTAAACGCAGGCTATGGATACTCTACTCTCGACGAACCCTTAGACAAAGAGGAATGCTCTAAGGAAAATATGAAAGAAATACTAAATGACTGGGGATGGTGCGGTCCTGATAATTTAAAACCAAATTGGATTAAGCCTGAGACTCGCAAAACCTAACCTTAGCAAACAAAAACCCAAATTGCTTAGGAAAATGAAAAATAAGGGAAACTAAATAAGACTTAGAAAACGAAATCTATCTTTGAAAACAATTCTCCGTCAATAAGAAGAATCTGAAAGAAGAAAAGAAATAGTAGCGAGACGCGCACGGTAGCGATCAAGCGAAGCAAGAAATTGGGATTACGATTCCATTTCTATATTTCAATGCAGACCGCAATCTCTTTATTGGAACGGTTAGCCCGATCCAAACGCAATGGAGGAACCGCTCGGACAATTACAACCACCATTTCCTTTCACTATTATCCAAATCCTTGACAACCACCCACTCCCGCCCTAAACCTTATCCCATCGTGAAAAAGCTCCTCCCCGCCCTCCTCCTAACTCTTGCATTCTTATTCATCCTTCGTGAAGGCTCAACCTATCTCTACAAATCCAAGGAAGAAGTTCGCGTTTACAACACGGGACTTTACTTTCTCACGAAGACGGATCTATCTTCAAAACATCAATCGGATTCTTTTTTATTACCGTATCTTTTGTATCAACTGCGCGCGGACTTAACACCAGCCGAATTTGCAAAACTCTGCAATACAATCTTAATTGTGGGAATCCTTCTTCTCGTTTTTTATTTTGCTTTTGAGTTCAATTTATGGGCCGGTATGTTCATCGGACTTTTTGTTTTACTTTCACCTTTGGTTCTCATTCAAAAAACGTGGATCGGATTTCCGGATCATCTAACATTTTTCTTTTCTGCTACAACGCTAATACTTTTGGATCGGATTTCCGAAAAGCAAAACTGGCGCTACTACATTGCATTAGGCATTGTAGTACTTTTAGCCGCATGGAATCATTTTTATCAATTCAGCATTATCGTTGGACTACTAACTCTGATCAAAACAAGCACAAACAAAAAGATTGAATGGAAACTGATCAGTTTTATTTTTGGAGCCTTACTTTTAGCCCGAGTTTTATCGTTGCTACTTTTTTACATGAAAGGCATTCAGTTTGAAGATTCCCGCTTGTCGACCGTTCGAGACGAATCTTTTTCCAAGTGGATTGCAATCAATACCAGCATTCCGCTATTCGCGTTGTATTCTTTTTTCAATGGAAATCTAATATTCTTAGTGGAGCGACTTGTCAGAAAGAAATTTCTGATCTTAATTCCCTTGGGATTATCTCTGATCATTACGTTTTTCACTTACGACACGACGAGAGTATTTGTTCATCTTTTTTATCCGGCTTGGATTTTTCTTTGGCTTCAAAGTTTTCGCTCAGAGCCGGAGGTATTCGATCGTCGAAAGAAGATCTACTTTACGTTACTCGCTCTTTCTGCGTTGATTCTTTTATTGGTTCCGCGATTTTTCGTAGAAGCTGGTGGAATCAATTATTTATTGCCATGATTTTTATGGGAGTGATGCACCAATTCAATCATTGCTCTTCGAGTTTTCTTTTGAGACAACTCCATACTCCGCTCTTTAAAGGATTTCAAAAAGAGATCATCGGTTAGATTGAAAGCTCGGCTTTACGAACATTGCTTCATGCTTCCAATTCTTTACTTTTGCGACGAATTGTTTAACTGGTGATCGCGGGAACTCCTAGATTCTCCCCTCGTAGACATAAATCTTTCGAATATGAGTTCCGACCCGAGATCACAAATCACTCCGATATCATTTCAATATTCTTCCCAAAGCTTTCAATTCGTAAAGAACGAGCCGATTGCCGATGAGGTTCCGACTTCTTTGGACGCAATCGACCACTATACGATCCCCCTTCTTTGCCGATGGGCTTGAGTCTCGACGCGACAACGTGAAAAATTGCGGGAACTCCCCAATCCGCAAGTGCATCAACTTATCAAATCACCGCGTACGATCCAAAGCCATTCATCCTCGATCACACTCAATCTGGAAATCAAAGCTCTCCATTAGGAGAATCAGTTTTTTCTAAAAGACTCCAACACATAGACGTCTCACTCGTTTGGAGTAAGCACATGAATCTTGTGAGACACGATCGTCACGGGAGCTTACGGAGATTCTTCCTTTATCGGCGCCGCTTACGTATTCAACCGTTAACTTTCGTCAACTCGAACTCTCGCTGAGTGCATAATGAATTTTTAATGTTCTTTTTTGGAGTTTTCGTTTTAATTCGCGAGGAGAAATCCCTTCGAACTTCATGACAGCCCTATGAAAGGAGGCGGTGGAATTAAAACCGCAGGTCAACGCTATTTCCAAAAGATTCAAATTCCCGTGGTCGCGTAACATTTTTTTTACTTCTTCGACTCGGTGATAGTTGATGAATTCGGAAAAGTTCAACTTTTTAAATTGATTCAAATAGTAAGAAGCCTGATGAACGGAAAGACCGAGATAAGCCGCAAAATCGGGCAGACGAATGTCTTCGTCCCTAAATCCTCGATCGACGACGAACTTATCGAACCTTTCATCGATTTTTTCCAGATCGATTCCTATCAACAGATTCTTTTTTGGAGAAGCGGTCTTATCGGTGACGGTTTCGTTCCTCTCGATTTTGATCTCGGAAACGGAAAACGATTCGGATCCATTCCGGTCCGATCCGACTTGAAATGCGAAAATTCCCGGACGATTGTACTCCAAAAGAATACAAAAAAGAACCATGTGACTCGGAATCCAACTGATCATACGAAGCCAATCCGAGGAACGATCCATCACGCCAAGCAGGTGAAATGCAATCGAGGCGCACATCATAAGATTCATAAACGATAAACTCAGGTAAACTTTAGCAAGTTTCAAACGGAGAATGGCGTAAACGGACCAAGCTCCGAGAAAAATCTCGATTCCCAGGAGAAGAAAGTCCGCGAAATAAACGAAGGAAAGAGTGTCCGGAAAAAGAAAAGAAAGAATCATCAACGCCGGGATCATAAGAATCGCCGCATTGCAATACGGTTCCGGATTTTTTACGACCTTCAACAGATACATATTGTAGAAAATGTTGGAGAGACAAGGACTGATCATCAATCCGTAATATACTCCGAAGAAGAAACGGTGATAAGAATTCGAAGCGACTATCTCCGGAGAAATCAACAAGGATACGGACGCATTGTTTAAAATCAAACACGCGCAAACGGCGAAAGCGACCCAACCGCGCGTCAGATTCAAATACGTGTTTCTGTATTTGTAAAACTCGGAAGCTCCTCCGAGAAAACTCATCAGAATCGCACATGCGTGAACGCATATCAAATACGTGGAAGCCCCTTCGTGTATTAAAACGAAATCTTTTAAAAAGTCAATCACCGTCATATTTCAGCCTTTCTGCCCTATTCTAAAATTTCAAATCGCCGATCCGTCAACCGGGTTCTTCGTTGAGTTCATAAGATATTCCTAATGTCTTTTCGAGGATTTCCTTCTTCAATTCTCTTGGCGGAAGTCCGGAAAACTTAACGGAAGCGCGATGAAAGGACGAGGGAGAATTGAATCCGCACGCGAGCGCGATATCGAGAAGATTCAAATTCGTCTGATCCTGAATCATTCGTTTTGCCTCTTCCATACGATGAAAATTGAGAAACTCGGGAAAATTCGATTTCATACAATGATTCAGAAAATAAGAAGCCTGATGCACCGTTAAACCGAGATACGCCGCAAAGTCGGGCAATCTCAATTCTTCGTCGAGAAATACCTTTTCCTTTAAAAATCGATCGGTTCGATTTTCGATAACGCGTATATTGACCCCGTCCAATAAGTTTTTTCTCGGAAGCGTTTTCGTTTCGTTCGAAGATTCTTCCGAAGCGGTTTTATCGAACGATGGAACCGATGTAGGTTCTCCGTTGTGTTGTTTCGAGTCCTTCCAACTAAAACCGGGAAAATAAAACTGTAAAAAGCTTACGTATACGACGCAATAAATGAACGCCAAATAAGCCATAACCAACATGTCCGGAGATGAAACTTCGATTCCGTAAATTCGGAAAGAATAAGCGACGACTAAAATTCCGCAGAGGAACGTGTAATTCAGATAAATTTTCGGAGCCTTCTTTACATAAACTGAATATACTGCAAGATAACATTCCGCTAAAAGAGCAAGAATGATCAAAACGTTGGTCAAATACACGGGGAAGATCAAATTCTCCGAGAAATAAGCGAGCGCGAAGAAAAATGGAAACACGCCCGCAAGAATCGCAGAATACTTTTCGGGCTTTTCCACAACGTCTACAATATACAAAAAGTAGAATGTACCGGAGACAATGCTGTAAAAGGAAACTCCGAAATAGAGTCCGAAAAATATTTTATGGCTTAAAGTCGGATGAAGAAGCGCGGGAGAAAGAATCAGATAAGTCGCCGCGTTGTATAGAATCATCATGAGGACTATGCTGAAAAAATTCGCCGCGCGAGCGAGATTCATTCGAACTTTTTTAAATCTCAATAAATCGGAAACCCCGCCGATTAAACCCCAGAGCATTGCGACTACCTGCGCACAAACCGAAATCGGATAGACCTTCTCGTCCAAGAATACGAAATCCTTGATCGTATAGATCGTTGATACAAAACCTTCCATGAACAAAACCTTTGTGTTAAAATAAAATTACTGAGAAACCGCTTCCAATTCGACCACTTTACGAACTTCCTTCTTCAACTCTCTCGGAGGAAGACCGGTAAATTTAATCGAAGCGCGATGAAAGGACGAGGGAGAATTAAAGCCGCAAGCAAGAGCGATCTCCAAAAGATTCAACTCGGAATTCTCTTGGATCATTTGTTTCGCCGTTTCAAAACGATGATAGTTGATGAATTCAGGGAAATTCAATTTTTTGAATTGATTGAGATAAAACGAAGTCTGGTGAACCGAAAGTCCAAGATAAGCGGCGAAGTCCGGCAATCGAATATCCTCGTCCGTAAACTCTCTTTCCTTTACGAATTTTTCGATTCTATTCTCGATGATCTGAAGATTCACACCTTCCATCAGATTTCTTCTCGGAAGTTTTTCATCCGACGAAGCGAGATTCGAGTCTCCTTGTAAAAGATTCGTTTCGAATGTTCCGAAATTCTTAATTCCGTCCTTCCAAGTAAAACCGGGATTATTGTATTCTAATATAAAAAAGTAGATAACGATATGAGCGGGAATTAAACTCACGATCAAAAGCAAATCCGCGGAACGAATCGAAACCCCGTAGATATGCATCGCGAACGTAACACACATCCAAAGATTCTGAAACGGAAAGTTCAGAAAAATTTTGCGTTTAGTAAAACGAAAGATACAATAGGTCGACCAAACGCAGGTCGTAGCCTGAACGCCCAAAGCAATCGCATCTCCGAAAGTCGAAAACGAAATCATATTCGGAAAAACGAATGGGAGAATCGCCATTACCGGAAAAACGATCGTGGAACGATTGCAATAAGAATCCGGACTTTTAAGAAAATCCAGAAGATACATCGTATAAAACATTCCCCAAAGACAAGGGCAAATTAAGAAACCGTAATACAATCCGAAAAAGAGACGATGATAAAAAGTCGGATTATCGAAAGCCGGCGAAACCAAAAAGGAAATCGCCACGTTATTTAAAATCAAACAACCGGAAACGGTCAAAGAAACAAGACCGCGCGTCATGTTCATTCGCACTTTTTTCGATTTATAAATTTCCGAAATTCCGGCGACAAAACTCAGCGCGATCGCGCTCGCATGAATGCATATCAGATACGTTGAGGCTTTATCGTTAAATAAAACGAACTCTTTTAAAAGGTCCGACACGGTCATAAACAATTCCATCCGCACAAACTAAGATTCTAAACATTTTCTATTTCGATTTTATTTTCAACTTACGAATTCGATTTGCGCCGGACTTTCTCGATCGAACGGTTTCGAATCGAGAAATATTTTGTTTATCTTTTATTATCTTTTTATAAAACCTAAAGGCCATGTTTTTAAAGACCGGCCCCGCGAAAATAATTTTCTTCCTAAAAACCGATCGAATCCGTGGATTCAATGGGGAATGAAAAGAAATCGATGAACTTCTTTTCAAAATCGAAAACTCATTTCACTAAAAAAAGAATACCAGAATATATGATGAACATCCTCTCAGGATATAACCTGCGAGAATATGAAAGAAATTCTTTACGTTCCTTTTGGAAGAACATACGGAATGTATAAAATGGGACCCGCCATTTTGTCCGATTTCGATTGAGAGACTTTTGCGTGAAAACAAATTTCATGTTTAGAATGATTACAGTTCCGACAATTCAAGACTTTCCTAATACGAATCCATTTCGTTTAACAAAATTTGACATATAAAATTCACGTTTATCAGTTTTAATTTTTTTGAACGTTCAATATCAAATAACCTCTTGGATTCTATTTATTCAACTTATATCATGAAAAGACTTTTGACCCGGTTCACAGTAAGTTTTATCAAGAACTTATTCCTTTGTCGTTCCAATCTAAAAAACGCCAATGCAAACGTTAGGAATCGCTTGGAATTTAGTTTTGTCATCTGAAAATATGAGATGTTTATTTTTAGTTCGACCACAAACCAAGAAATAGCTTTTTAATCGTCCAAAAACCATAGGAATTGAAAGGCAAGCAGAGAACAGGAGTGAGTGTGATGGATTTTTTTTCGGAATGGAATTTCTTATTCTACTTAGTTTTTTTAAAGGACGCCTTCAATCGATACTTGGAATATTTTTATTCGGCGAGTGTAGTGATCAGTTTTTTAACGGGGGTTTCGGGTCTTTATAAAGCCAAAAAAGATCGTTTGAATCTCGTTCGTGGAATTTTCTTATTGAGTGTTTGTATCTTTCTTTTAGGACACGGTAAGGCTTTTACACTCGTTACCGAGTTTGCAAAGAGCGAACTTACCTTTGAAAATCGACTTTTTTATTCTTATTATTACGGCTTTGCCTCGGTCGCAACGTTCTCCTCCACTTTCTACGTTATGCACCTTTTCGGAGTTTTGAAAAACCCTCTGCGTTATAGCGTTTATAGCTTTGCATCCTTTCCTACGATTTTGGCGTTTTCACTTCTTTTCGAAGAATTGATTTCCATGGTTTATTTCGGAAAGGTTATTCTTTTCACCCTGCAAACGTTGGCGGGCGTCTGGACCTGTTCTCAGATTCTGAAGAACAAAATGAAAAAGATCTATTTCAATTATCCGTTTCAAAACTTCGCTTTGTGCGCGGGAATTCTTTTGCATTCCTTTGGAATGTGGCTCGAATCTCCTTTTATCATCATGACCTCGATTTCCATTCCCGGATTTTTCATCGTTTATTTCTTTGTTCTGGAATACAATCACCCGGATTTTTGGAAGGTCGGCTTTTCAAGCGAACTTATGGAACTCAAACCGGAGGATTTAAAATCACAGATCCTTCAGACCAATCCTAAAAATCTTGTCGAACGTTTGGATATTTCGAGAATCGAAGATCGAATTCAAAAATTCGTAGAGGACCGGGAATTTTTAGACGAAGAGATTCGTTTATCGGATTTTTCGGCTTACATCGGCCTTTCTCTGCATCAAGCCTCTTATTATCTGAATAACTATAGAGATCTTAGCTTCACCGATTTTTTAAGCTTTCATAGATTGGAAGAAGCGAAGAGGATGATTCAACAAAGACCGGAGATCAATCTTTTGGAAGTGGCGCTTGCAAGCGGATTCAATTCTCCGTCTTCCTTTAGAAGGGCTTGTATAAAATTTTCGGGTAAACCTCCGAAGGAATTTAGAAACTACGTTCTTCTAAAGATGCCTCAGTCTATCGTTTTGGATTTACAAAATCAATTGGGACAAACCGCCGACGTTTATCCGTGACAGTTCATCTTGTTGCGGATGATGGAACATTCCTTTCTTTTTTTGCCGACGGTTAGATGGCCTTCCGCGCTTTCACCGTCGTCGAAAAATCTTCCGCTGAAAACGGCGCCGTTCGCAAAACGGTAAGTTCCCGTTCCCACCTTCTTATCGTTCTGAAAATATCCGGAGTATTTATCTCCGTCCTTGTATTGGATGTTTCCGTATCCATGTCGCTTATCATTTTTGAAACTTCCGGAATAAACTTCTCCCGTATCGTAAACATAAATGCCGGGGCCGTTTTTACAATTTCCGTTCTTACACCCTTGAGAAGATCCTAAGTAGGAAGCGAGAGGTCTGGTTTCTTTTTTCGGGGGTTTGTAGGAATCGTCGTCCGAGTTTGATTCTTCGGGTTCCACGTATTTCTTGGGTTGGCCCAACGCGTCTTCTTGAAAGAATTTTCTTTCCTTCAATTCGGGCTCCAGGTCCAGATCGTTTTTCTTTTGTGAGGACGAGGTTTTAGAATTTTCTTTCTTAGGAGTTCCTTTGTTTTTCTTTCCGCAACCTGCGGATACAAAAGAAGAGATTAAAACGATTCCTAACGCGATGATGATTTTTTGATTGGATCCGAAAAGGACCATGGCCGCCCTCCAATTCTAAGTCCTTTCTTAGAATATCGGAAAACGGCAGGGCTTTCCCAAGAGACCGGTTTTAAGAATTTTTCTTCAATCGGATCACGCTGATCTCGGAAGGCGCTCCGAGTCGGATCGGCGGTCCCCAATATCCGGTTCCCCTACTCACATAAATCCAAGTGTCCTTGTGTTTATGAAGCCCCGCTACGAACTTCTGTGCGAGATAGATCAAAAGATTTCCCGGAAAATACTGACCTCCGTGTGTGTGACCGGACAACTGAAGATCGAAGCCGGCGTCCGCCCCTTCGAACACGCTATTGGGTTGGTGCGCGAGAAGAATTTTGTAATCCGATTTTTCTCCGCCTTTCATCGCTTGATACGGATCGGTTTTGTGTTCCGCGATGATCGTTCCCGCTTTGAGATCGGTAACACCTGCGAGCGTCAAGTTGGCGGCTCCGTGTTCGAGTATTTCATGTTCGTTTAACAAAACTCGGATTCCGTGTTTTTGAACTTCTCGAATCCAAGACAAAGCCCCCGAATAGTATTCGTGATTTCCGGTTACGAAGAACGTTCCGTGTTTGGATTTCAGATCCGCAAGCGGTGTGATATGATGACCGAGTTTACTTACCGGACCGTCGACCAAATCTCCGGTGATCGCGATTAGATCCGGTTCGAGTTCGTTGATCGTCTTTACGACGGATTCCAAAAAACTCTTTTTGATCGTGGGTCCGATATGTATATCCGAAACTTGAACGATCTTAAACCCGTCCAGGGAAGAATGTAGATTCTTCTCAACGACATCCACGTGAATCACTTTCAACTTCTTATGCGCTTGATAGAATCCGATTCCCGTAAGTCCTCCCGCAAGTCCGAGCACGGAAAAACTTAAGAGTTGGTTTAGAAATTCTTTCCTTTGAATGAGCTCCGATCCGCTTCCGTTATCGGACGAAGACGGACTCGGAAAGAGTTGGGTGATTCCGTGTAAGGAGACTGTGGTTATGTCCTTCAATAAAACGAGACTGAATAGGATCGTAAAAAAACCTAACCCGGTAAAGGCGAGATAAGAAAACGCGGTTTGAATTCCTTCCTGTTTGGAGGTAAGGCTGATGTAATAACTTACGGGAATACTCAGGGTGAACAAAAGAATCAGAATCCAAGCGAACCAAGAAAGCCAACCCTGAGCGCCGAGGCCGGGTATAAGACGAATGCCGGTATAGGTGTAACCCAATCCGATGATTAGGGTGAATACGGAAAGAAATACGAGGAAACGAGAAATCTGATTTTCCATTACTTAAATAGACCGAAAAAAATCTCCGAAGTTTCTTTTCGCATTAAATTCCCGGCGATATAAGCGATTCTTTTCGATTCTTTCGTATTTTCAGTTCCTCGAATATTCCCAAACCCTTGACGAACGTTCTATTTCCTGTAGTATTGACAGAAATATTATGGCTCAAGCTGATTTAGAATTTCAAAAACTGAAAAGTATTCTCAACACGAGTACGATCTTAAATGCGAATTTGGATCTCTATCAGCTTTTGCCTTTGATCATGCTTTATTCCAAAGATCTTTTGGAAGCCGAAGCGAGTTCCCTTTTTCTTTTGGACGAAACGGGGGACTTCTTATACTGCGAAGTGGCGCTCGGTGAAAAGGGCGAAATCATTCAGAAATACGGCCGACTCGACGTGGGCCAAGGAATCGCGGGTTGGGTCGCCAAGGAAAAAAGACCCATCATCTTGGAAGACGCTTATTCCGATCCGAGATTCAATCAATCCTGGGATCAAAAGACGGGTTATAGAACTCGTTCCTTGGTTTGTGTTCCTTTGTTCGTGGAAGACAAGATCATCGGTACTCTTGAGATTCTCAACAAAACGAAACAACGAGCCTTCGATTCCTCCGATCTCAATTATCTGACTTCTCTTTCCGAAGTTGCGGCGATTGCGATTCACAACGCGAAGATTCACGATAATCTTAAGAAAAGAATTCTCGAACTTTCCTTATTGTACGAATTCGAAAAGTTGATCGTTTCCGAAAAGAGCATTCACGAATTGGGCAACTGGGTTTTGGAAAGAATTTTGGAATTTCTCGAGGCCAAAACGGGAACCATCTATCTCGCGGATCATACGAATCAAACCCTGAGAATTCTCGCGGCAAAAGGAATTCCGAAAGAAGCGGTTCATACGATCGTTGTTCCATTCGGAGAAGGGATCGCGGGTTGGGTAGCCAAAGAAAGAAGGAATCTTCTCATCCAAAACTTGGAAGAAGACAAACGTTATAATCAAAACGCTAAGTATAAGTTCGAAGCGAATTCCCTCATCTCTTCCCCATTGATTTACAGGGACGAACTTCTCGGCGTGATCAGCGTGAACAGTAAGAACTCCGGCTTTGCGTTTCATCAAAACGATTTGGAAATGTTGGGCGCGATCGCGAATCGTCTTTCGGTTACGATCAAAAACGCGGATCTTTTCCACAGAGTTGTGGATTCGGATCGTGAACTACAAAGAGCGCGCGAGGTGATGTCGAAGGTGATCCCGACCACCATTCCTTACATCAAAGGTCTCGACGTGGGCGCGGAGCATATTCCGTATTCGAACGTCGGCGGGGATTTTTATAGCATCTTCAAACTGGATACGGAACGAACCGGCTTTTTAATCGCGGACGTTTCCGGTCACGGTCTTTCGGCTTCGGTGATCGCCGCGGTGATGAACACGATCATTTCCACTTACGATAAGGAAATTCTTTCCAGCCCTTCCAAGTTTTTCACGGGGCTCAATCACGCTCTCAACAATAAGATGGCCGGAAATTTCGTGACGGCTTTCTATTGTGTGATCGATACGGAAAAGAATACGATTCTTTATTCGAACGCGGGACACAACCATCCTCTTCTTTTACAAAATTCCACGGACAATATGATTCCTCTCGAGACGAAAGGAAAACTGATCGGAGTCATTCCGGATCTTTTCTTTGAAGAGAATTCCATGAACTTCAAAACCGGAGATCGTTTGGTTCTTTATACGGACGGGATTTCGGAACATTCTTCCGAAGACAGATCCAAACGATACAGCGAAGAATTGATTTCCCTTTCCATCCGCAAATCCATTTCGAAAACGACCAAGGACGCGTCCGCACAGGTCATTTCGGATTGTGTGGAATACTGCAATCGCCCCAAATTCGACGACGACGTCACCCTTCTCGTAATCGATCGCAAATAATCGGCGAACATCGAAGTCCGGAAAACGCCTTTAGAAAGACCGCAAAACTTTTATAATTTAGGTATTTAGAATATTCTATAATTCTTAATTAGAATAGAATTTCGCCGAGTCCGTATCGAACTTTGTTCGTTTCCAGATCGATCCAACCCTATCATTTTCGGACGATACTATTTAATCCGAAGTCGCTAACGTTAATTTGAACAATCATTATATAATATATCGAATAAAATAAAAATCGTGAGGATTTTGAAAACATCCCCGAGTCTAACTAGATGAAATAAGGAGGGTTCACCATGAATGCAATCACGATCTTTGCGCTTGCGTTGTTGGCAGTTCCTGTTTTTGCCCGTTTTGCTCGTGTGACAAAAGAAGCGATGGGAAGATATCACCTGATCGGCTTGGGTGGTTTGTTTTTGATCTTGGGTGAAGCAACCCGGATGACAGCAGATAAAATCTCGCCGATTGCGACACTTCTTCCGGTCATTGACATCGTCACTGTGGTCTTAGCTTACGCGGGGGTTCTCTTCGGGACACTGTGGTTATCAGTGTATTACATAAAACACCCGAATGAAATTTGAAAATTCTTAAACAAGAATGAAGAAAAAGGCGGGTCCATCCCGCCTTTTTTGTGTACGGGGACCGTTGGAGGTGAAGAATTGGTTTCGGAAAATCGAAGCCCTTCCAGAATCGAGGGGAAAGTGCGGGAACTCCTCGAAAATTTCGCGTTTTCAGGACCGATTCTTTTGAAAGTCGAAGAAATGTAGGAACTCCCACGATGAACGAGAAACAACCGATCCAACATTCCATCCTATACGCGGTGGATCCGCTCTGCCCTTGGTGTTACGGATTCGGACCGGTCTTCGAAAAAATCCGAGAAACCTACCAGGACAAGATTCGATTCTCTCTCGTATTAGGCGGTCTTCGCTTTGAGGACAGCTCCGAATTCTTAACCCCCGAACTTGCAAGAATCTTAAAACACGAATGGAAGGACGCGGAATCGATCACAAAACAACCGTTTAACACCGACTTTCTCAACCGAAAAGAATTCAAATACGATTCCTTTCCCGCTT
The DNA here is from genome assembly GCF_002811925.1 of Leptospira barantonii. Lineage (NCBI taxonomy): Bacteria > Pseudomonadati > Spirochaetota > Leptospiria > Leptospirales > Leptospiraceae > Leptospira > Leptospira barantonii. The sequence goes on along the minus strand of NZ_NPDS01000001.1, from coordinate 666,286 downwards.
GTAAGGCGGTGATCAGCGTGCAAAAAATCGATCCTACCATCGTATTCGATTATTTGAATGCACTTTCCAAGGCTTTTTATCTTGAGAATTCCGATCCTACGTCCGTGGAGACCTTTGCCGATCTTTCGGAAAAATTCGGAATTTCTTCGTCGAAGTTCAAGACTGTGTTCGAGGACAAGGATACGGATCTGGAAACGCGGAACGATTTTTATTTCAGTTTTTCTTTGGGAGTCGGTGCGTTTCCGAGTTTGGTGTTCTCGGACGGAATGGAGAATGGAATCCTAACCAGAGGTTATTGTACTTACGAGGAAGTGGATTCCATTCTTAAGGATTATTTCAGAGCCGCCAGAATCTAAATTAGAATTCTTAAATATTCCATTTTACTTAAAGTTCTCTTACGTATTCGCCTTTTCTTTTTTTCTTTCCTTGGCTTCGGTCTTGCCGACGTAGTTCGCGAGAACCAAAAGGATTCCCCCCAAAAACGCATACCAAAAACCGGGAACTGACAAAACTCCCGGAAACCAATCTCCGATGATTAGAATCACCCAAGCGTTGATGATCAGACCGATCAAACCCAAACTTAGATAATAAAAGACGATTCCGATTCCTAATGTCATTATGATCAAAATCAAACGCATCACCGCATTGATGATTACGAACGCGACGACCACGATGATCGAATTGATCCAGTCGCCTACTACGTGAAAATCGGGATGAATTAAGGGAAAGATAAACTCAACGACAAGGGACATCAATATTAAAGAAAATAAAAAATGGGTCATAGCGCTCCGGCGTTAAACGTATACGTCGATATTATTTCCGATCGAAGGCGGAGGAGAACCCGGAGAAACCACCTCTGTATCCGGACTTTTGGTTTGGTTGTCCTGAGTGGCTACGATTTCCCTCGGAGAGGAACCGGTCGATACCGGAGCAATCGAATCTGAAAACAGAATTTGTCTGGATCCTACCGCCATGTAAGACATTGCCTTCCTCCTTTATGGATCGGAACGATTCTTTCGGTTATTTTATCGGGACGCGTCGAATGTTAAAGGTAAAAATAATAAGACTTTGGAAAAAACTTTCCAAAATCGGCGAATCAGATTTCATTGAAAGAGATCCATGACACTGCAACAAGCACTTGAATTCGTAAAAAAGGGAGATCTTCCCGGAGCCAAAACGGCTCTTACCCAGTATCTTCAAAACAACCCAGAAGATCCGATCGGAAATTATCATCTCGGAATGTGCCATTCTCACTTGAACGAATTGGAATCCGCGGAAGAACAATTGTTAAAGGCGATTTCTCTCAACGAAAGTTTTGTGGCCGCGAGAGTCGGTCTTGGCGTTTTATACGCGAAGAAAATGGACAAACCCAAGGCCGAGATTCAATTCACAAAGGTTCTCGAAATCGACGAGAACAATATAAACGCAAAAAAGAACTTGGCCTCCCTTTATACGGGAACCGGAAATTATAAAAAGGCGATCGATCTTTATTTGTCCGTTCCGATCGAAGAAAGAAAGGATATCGTATCCTTATATGCGATTTCGTTTTGTTATCTCAAATCTGAAAAACTTTCCGAAGCGCGGGAATTCTTTCGCGAATTGGAGAAACTTCCCGTTCCGGAACCGATGAAAAAGGACGTCGCCGAACTCAAAAACTTGATCGAGGATAAAAACATCGAATCCGAAGGAATTTGGACCCTGATCCAAAAACCGGAACAGAATTGATAAACGCATTAAAAAATTCTTGTATTTTTTCGGATTCGTTCCGAGTCTGATAGTATATGTTTCGCAATGTAACTCTACTACCTCTTTCATTAGAGCTAATTCTCCTCCTTAGTTAGGGGGAGCCGGTAGAGTTGTAATAAAACACACGAGCCTGCTCCTCCTGGAGTGGGCTTTTTTGTTTTCGGGGAATTCTCCCCTACTCGGAAACCCACTCCTGAAGCCGGCCGGTTAAGGAGAAAACAATGAAACAAGATTCGGAATCGGGAAACGTAGACACGACGCATAACGCGATCGCGTTCGGCAATTCAAAAGAAATACAATCATTTTCTGATATTCTTCAGAATCCTCTCCCCAAACATCCGCCCTTTTTTATGGACGTAACGTTGAGAGACGGCAACCAGGCTCTTCGCAAACCTTGGAACCTCGATCAAAAGGAAACGATCTTTAAACAACTTTTGAAACTCGGCGTTCAAGGAATCGAAGTCGGTTTCGCTTCTTCGAACGATCAAGAATTCGAAGCCTGCAGTTATCTTTCTTCCATCGCGCCGGAGAATGTTGTGATTTCTTCCCTTTCCCGCGCGGTTGAAAAGGAAATCGAAATTTCTTGGAAGGCGATCGCGCGCGCTCCCAAACCGAGAATTCACATCGTATATCCGATCTCCGCGTTTACGATTCAAAACGTTTTGAAAACGACGGAGGAAAAAGTTTTGGAAAGAATTTCCGAATCGGTCGCGTATGCGAAAAGTCTCGTCGGTTCGAGAGGCGAGGTTCAATTCTCCGGTGAACATTTCGGAGATTCTCTGGAGAATTTGGACTTTGCAGTCGAAGCGTTTCGAACCGCGTTGAACTACGGAGCCGACGTGGTCAATCTTCCGAACACAGTGGAACGTTATCGTCCTTGGTTGTTCGTTTCCATGGTCAAAGCGGTGACGAACGCACTGCCGGAAGATTCTAAGATTTCGATTCATACGCATAACGATCTGGGAATGGCGACCGCGACCACCGTGGAATCTTATTTCTCCGGCGCGGTTCAACTCGAGACCGCGTTAAACGGACTTGGAGAAAGAGCGGGCAACACGAACACATACGAGGTTGCGATCGCCCTTCACAACTGCGGCGTCGATGTTCCTTTGAACTTTTCCGCGATCTACGAAACTTCTCGTTTGGTTTCTTATCTTTCGGATATTCCTATTTACGAAAAGGCTCCGTTGATCGGTGAAGACGTGATCTCTCATAGATCGGGAATTCATCAGGATGGAGTCGCTAAAACTCGGCATTTACAAAAGGGCGCCTATCGCGCGTTTGACGCCGCGCTGATTGGTAGACCCGAAGGAGATCGTATCGAATTTACGAGTCAATCCGGTAGAAGCGCGGTATTCTGCATTCTCAAAGACGCGGGTGAAGACATCACCTTGGAACAAGCGGGAAGACTACAACCGATCTTGAAGAAAATCTCCGAAGAATCCGGCAGGGGAGAATTGTCCCTTAACGAAATTCAAATCGAGTGGAACAAGATGAAAGCGATTTCATCTGCAAGTGATTTTCAAGCTAAGGATTTGTCGGAACAAGTTTAGGCGTGGAAAGGTTTCGTGTGTGGCGTGGTCTTCGAGGTCGGTTTTTGCGGGAACTCTTGCGTTTGAGTGAAGACGAAATCGAAAAAAGCTCGGTGTTCCGACCGAGCTTTCGAAATTTTGCGGGAACTCCCCGAATTTTCAGGACGATTTAGGAGACATCGGACAGGTCATGATTCCATAAAACAGAATTTCATGAATCTCCCCTTGCAGTTGGGCCATCGATAAAGGAGAATTCAAAAGAAGCTCCGGCGTTGCGGTCATCTCGATCGCGGAATTGAGAAGCGCGGCGAAAATCGTCGGATTCAGATCCTGGCGAATTTCCCCCTTCTCGATCCCTTGTTTCACCAAGGCTTGCACCGACTTGTTCACGGATTCCATTCTCACTTCTTTGATATAAGCGTAATGATCGGGAGCCTGATCTCGGATCTCCAAGATAAACTCGTTGGCTCCCGCAGGAAACTGACAGATCTTAAACTCGTTGATCGCCTGGATCTTTTCGTGAACGGAAAGAGAATCGTCCTCGCTGATCTCTTGGATCTTGGAACTCATGATCCCGTGTTTGCGGGTAAGAATTTCGAAAAGAAGATGATTCTTATTTTCGAAATGTTTATACAAAGTTTTGCGTGAGATTTTCAGGATTCTTGCGATCTCCTCCATCTTAGTTTTCGCATAACCGTATTTTAGAAAAAGCTCAAGCGCTTTATCCATAATCCGATGTTTTACATCATCCTGATCCATCGCGCTCATTCTCACCCGCTTACTCTATTTACGAAACTCTTTTTCAATCCCTTACGCATCCGGATTCGGAGAATTTCTTCTTACGAACTGATTCAGTTTTTCTATGTAAGAGAAAGCCGCCGGAACCACTACCAAGGTAAGGACCGTGGACGATATCAGACCTCCGATGATCGCAACACCCATACTCGTTCTTTGACGGGACGCCTCGTTGAGTCCGATCGCGATCGGAAGCATACCCGCGATGAGCGCAAAGGATGTCATAAGAATCGGTCTAAGTCTTTCTCTACCCGCTTCGATGATCGCTTCCTTCATTTCCTTACCCTGATCCAAAAGCTGATTGGTAAAGTCCACGAGAAGAATGGAGTTCTTAGTCGCGACCCCGATCAACATGATCAAACCGATCATCGAAAAGATATCCAATGATTTCTGAGTCAAGAACAGCGCGATAAAAGCTCCGCAAAGCGCAAGAGGCAACACGAGCATGATCGCAATCGGAGTGATGAAACTTTCGTAAAGAGAAGCTAACACCATGTAGATGAATAGAACTCCGAGTCCCATCGCAATTGCCATGGACGTTCCCATCTCCTTAAAGCTCTCCGCTTGTCCGGAGTAACCGATCTTAACACCGGGTGGCAAAGGAAGTTCGGTTTGACTGATCTTCGCAACCTCTTCCATCGCACCGCCCATACCGGGACCTTTCGGATTTACGTCCGCATAAATTTCAACGGACTTATTTCGATTGAGACGATTGATCGTAGCAAGACCGGTTGTTTCCTCGGCTTTCGCTACGTTCTGAATCGGAATCAATCTGTTATTGAAGTTCGGAACAAATGAATTGTAAAAGTTATCCTTCAAGTCTCTTTGAGAATCCTTGAGTCGAACGCGGATATCATACTCCACTCCATTCTCCCTATAAACCGCGGGAGTGGTTCCTTCCACAAGAGTTCTGAGTTCAGTTCCGATCGTAGTTCCCGGAACACCGAGCAACACTTCTCTTTCACGATCGGGAACCACTCTAAACTCGGGAGCGCCCGCTCTATAACTCGTATCCACGTCGAGAAGCGCCGGAGATTTTTGAAGACGTGCGAATAACTTCTTCGCATAATCTTCCACGACCTCGCCTCTTTGTCCGCTTACGGTAAGAGTAAAAGGTCTTTGACCGCCACCCACGTTATCAATGTCCTTCACGATCGGATTCGCATAAGAGAATTCCGCCAATTCTTTCCGAAGAAACGCTTTGAACTGGGTTGTGTTCATCGTTCTGTTCTTGGAAGGCACCATCTCCACGAACATGTTCGTGTTTCTGTTGGTGTTGAACATCGCGATGAGTTTGATTTCCTTATAGGAACGGATCTTTTGATCCACTTGTTGCGCGACCTGCGCCATCTTTTCCACGGACGTTCCGGGCGGCATATCCAAGGTTACGGAGAATTTTCCCTCGTCCTGTGCGGGAAGAAAGGTTTTCGGAATGAATTTGGTAAGAATCAAACTCACAACGAAGATCAGAACCGCGCTGGAAAGAATGAACATAGGTCTTTTTAAGGTGAACTTGAGAATGGAAGCGTATTTCTCTTCCAACCAAGATTGAAACACATTAAAAATACTTAATATCGAATCCAATCCGCTTTCGAGCTTACCGAGAACCGCAAGAACCGGAGAAAAGATTTTGGAAAGAATTCCTTTTGCGGAATTATTCTGAGAACGGATTTTGGAATAAGCGATTTCTTCCAAAGCCGTCGTCGCTACTGCACCTTTTGTCTTTGTTTTTCCTTTTGCGGACTGAGTAACGATTTCGGGAATCGCATCGTGTCCGTGACCGGGTTTGTTTCCGTGATTTCCGATCTTACCGCCGAAATACGCGGACAACATCGGAGCGATCGTTAGAGCGTCGTAAAGGGAAATCAAAAGCGCGAAACATACGGTTAAGCCGAATTCCCTTAAGAATTGTCCCACAACCCCGCTGATGAACGCGATCGGCATAAACACCGCGATCACCGTCATCGTAGTCGCAATTACGGCTAACGTAACTTCTTTCGTTCCTTCGATAGAGGCTTCTCTTGCCGTTTTTCCCATCTCCCTATGTCTGAAGATATTCTCTCGAACGACGATCGCGTCGTCGATCAGAAGACCGACCGCGAGACTGAGTGCGAGAAGAGTCATCACGTTCACGGTAAAACCCGCGATCGCCATAAGAATAAACGCGCCTAAGAGAGAGTTTGGAAGAGCGAGTCCGGTGATCAACGTGGAACGTACACTTCCTAAAAATAATAATACGACAATGATCGTAAGAATGATCCCGATGATGATCGTTTCCTTAACGTCGTAGATATTGTTGTCGATCGTTATGGAAGAATCGTTTGCCGCAGTCAGGTCGGGCGATCCTTTTCGTTTTGCAAGATCGAGATTGATTTCGTTTACTTTTTTCTTAACGGCTTGCGCGACCGCTACGGTATTCGAACCCGATTGTTTATAAACTAAAAGAAAGACAGCCTTCTTACCGTTAAAGTACGCTCTGGAAGTTTCATCTTCCACCGTGTCCTTAACCTCTCCGAGTTGCCCGATCTTGATCGGAATCTCGTTTCCAAAAAGTGATATCGGCGTATCTCTGATTTCTTGAGGAGATTGAAACTCGTTGATCGTTCTATAAACGAGTTCTTTGTCCGTCTTACTTACCTTTCCGGCAGGAATGTTCATTCCCCCCGAAGCAAGTCGATTGGCGACGACGAACGCGGGAATCATATGTTCTTTGAGTTTGTTCCGATCTAACTCGACGTGAATTTCTCTTTTGCGTCCTCCGTAGATGTTTACGTTTCCAACATCTTTCGTGGTAAGAAGAATTTGTTTTACTTCTTCGTTTGCGATGTCGTATAGTTCCGCTTCGGGAAGATCGGCTCTCAGTGCGATGATTAAGATCGGTTGATCGGCAGGATCGATTCTTCGAATTACCGGTTCTTTTGCGTCGTCCGGTAGTTTCGGTTTTACACTGGAGACTTTGTCCCGAACCTGTTGTTCCGCGTATTTAACGTCGGTTTCGAGTGTGAACTCTACGACTACGGTTCCCACGCCTTCGTTACAGATCGACTTTACTCTTTTTACCCCGGAGATCGTGGAAAGTTCGTCTTCAACCGGTTTCGCAACGAGCGTTTCGATTTCGTTGGGAGCCGCACCTGGATAAGGAACGGTCACTGTTACGACCGGGATCGTTACGTTGGGGAATAAGTCGACCCCGAGTTTGTTTAATGAAAGATATCCCGCAACTAGGATGAGTAAGACCGTACAGGTAATGAAGATGGGTCTTTTGATCGAAAGCGATGCTAAGTTCATTTTAGAATCTCCTGCTTTTAACTCGGATTTCGCCGAGCCTGGAAACAGTAATAGTATCTATTGTTTCCCATTAGGAAACAATTTTTGATTTATTTGTTTCCTGTCAAGTTAGAATTTTCTGAGAACTGGGGAGTCGCGGGGAGTTCCCGCGATTTTCAGGTTTTTACTGGAAAACTAAGATTTTAGCGGGAACTCACGCAACGGAGATTTCCAGACGAGTTTTTCACTATGGACGTATTTGTAAGCCCGGAGGTAAAATTGACTCTCCAAGCGATTGTTGCATCCACCGGGTCGCTCGTACTCGACCAAAATTCGATCGGATTGTTCGTCGGATTACCGGGAAACCAATCTTTGCGAATTGTAGGAACATCAAAACCAGTTCCTGTTGAAGAACAAGCCTTAGAATTGTCCTTTGAATTAGCCAAATCCGTTCCATTGGAACAATAAACTAATCCTTTCAATTCCGCGTGCGTGGGAACTCTCCAAGTCATACTTCTACCGGCAACGCTAAAAGTAGAACAAGAATCAAAGGCTGGACCCGAAGTCAAAACACCACCGAGTGATCCATTGCATTGATTGTCCGCAGTAGAACAATACTGAGGTGAAACTAAAAACCCGGAGCAAGAATCAGAAGCCGCATCATAAGTTTGACCTTGGGAGCATCTCATCCAAGTCAGACCGGATAACGGAAAGAATATCGTCTCGCCATGAATCACTGGGGTAGTTCCCGCAATCAAAAGAATCAAAGCGGGAATCGGAGAATCTTTTTCTTTCTCAGGAGAAACAAAATCCTTAAAATATGGATTCAAATAACAAGCCGAATGCAAAAAAAGAAAACATGAAAGAAAGATTCTAAAGAAGAACAATCGAAGGTTTATCATACTTAGAAATGTCCTTTCCTTAATCCTGAAAACGAACTCTTTGAACGTCTGCCCGTCGGAAGATTCTTTCTTTACCTTTATGAAATAGTTTAACCCCATCGCCATCGATTCGGGTCACAGTCCCTTTTACGATCTCACCCGACTTCAAAAACAAAACGGAAAGATTTTTAGAATGTTTAATTTCTTTACTCCAAGCATTGTCCAGCTCTTCGCTAAGTGAAGAATGAATTTTCTCCTGCAATTCTTCCTTGATTTTTGCCGTATCTACCTTGGATTCTTTCTCGGTTTTTTCCATTCCATTCGAAGTCGAATTTCTAACCGACGAGACATCCCGTAGATCACAAGTCTCCACATCGATCGTCTTTCGAGTAACGGAAGCGGCTATTCCTAAAAAAGTGCTAAGAATTCCATCCAACCAAGATGTTCGCAAAGTTACTCGATAATTGCGATTGCTGTCCGGTAAAAGTTCAGTAGAATCGATTTTATTAATCGGGATGGAACCGAAAAGGACGTACCATTGGTATTTCTTGGTGCTCGGTTTACAATTTGCGGGAACACCTTCATTTGCATTCGATTCTTTCTGTGAATCAGAAGTAATCTTTAAACTTTCGCCTCCCTTTACAGAGCCCAAGTCCAAAGTCGTGCATGAATAATAAAAGAATGGAATCACAATGAAGAACCCAAACCGCGAATTGTTAAAAAATGAATACAAAAAAGAAAGTAGATTCTTCACTTTAAGATAAACTCCTAATCTCCGAAAATATGCGCTGTTCTTATATTTTTAGAAACTGCCCTAAAGGCCAGTTTTTTTCAAAATTAATTTTGAGATAAAAGCTCGAGTTATAATTGAACAGATCCTGTCAAAAAAATTTGTAAGAGTTCCCGCGTTAAAAAGACTTTTCCAGGAAATTCAATATTGCAAAATGTTCTTATGTTCAAGAATCTCACGACTCCCAAATTTAAACCTGCGGGAATTCTGAAATTTCCTTTTATCCAAACAGCGCTTGCTTCTTTAGCTTGGAATTTACCGGATGAAATGCCCTTTCTAAATAATTCGGAAAGAATGATTTTAGATGCTGGCAGAGGAGTGAAATTAGAAGGGGCTCTGAGTAAACAAAAGAATCAAAAGTCAAAAGGATTTATAGTTTTACTGCATGGATGGGAAGGAAGTATTAATTCAACTTATATCTTGAGAACTTCTCATCACTTCTATGAAAAAGGTTATGACATCTTTCGCTTAAATTATAGAGATCATGGGGACACGCATCACCTCAATCCGGAACCATTCAACGGAAGTCTAATCGAAGAAACTTACGAAGCGATTCGAAAGGCTACTTTTTTCGCGGCTAAAAACGTACCCGTCTATATTACTGGTTTTTCTCTGGGCGGGAACTTTACACTTAGAGTAGCGCGAGTTCATTCTCAATCTAAACCTGAAAAGAAATTAAATCAACTTAAAGAATGTATCGCAATTTCTCCAGCAATCCATCCAAAAGATGCGACGATGCTCATGGATAGTAAACTTATCATTGGCAGATACTTTCTTAAAAAGTGGAAACAGTCGATTGAAAAAAAGCAAAAACATTTTCCAACGTTAGTTCCTTATGAAACGATACTTAAAGAAAAATCGGTAATGAAAATGACGGCGAGACTCATAGAATCCACCGACGACTTCAGCGACCTTGATCAGTATTTCGGAACTTATACTCTTGGAGAAAAAGAACTTTCTCAAATCTTAATTCCGACAACCATTATTACTTCAATAGATGATCCAATAATTCGGGGGGAATCTTTTCTATCTCTTCATCCTAACAGGAATGTGCGAATTTCAATTCAGGATTTCGGCGGTCACAATGGGTTTCTCGAAGATTGGAAAGGTACTTGTTGGTATTTTCGAGCTTTAGATGAAATTTTTTCTTAATCTTCATCGTTGTGGGAGCTCTTCAAAGAAAGAAAAAAATAAAATTTAGAATTTTCAAACGATTATAAAAAAGATCGCTTTTTCTATTTTCTCAAACCTTTCACAGAACCGTATAGAGCATGAAAAGTCCTATACATGTAGATAATCGTTCCATTGTTTCTTCTTTAAACATTTCAAAAATTACGTGTACATTCTTAGTTCCACTTAAAATTGTAAGACAGTTACCAAATTCAGAGCGCAAGAAAATCGGAAAAAATCTTGGAGTCTTACTCAAAATTCATGCTCATCGTTTAAATCGAAGAAAGAAATTTAATAGTCGAGCCCTTACGATTAAATATCAAAAGCAAGGGAATTCACTGATCAAATTTAACACACGCATTCATCCCGAGGAATGGGCTCAACTTGGTATCATAGCGGCTTCACATGGCATTTCAAAATGTTTACTTTACTGCATACTAATTCAACTACAACTTTCAAAGCTTTCTAAACGATTCATGAAACCTCGGAACATTTTAAGTTCTAAGATCAGATATTATTCTTTTGTATGGAGTTTAGATCTAAAAACCAAAAAAATTCGGAGGACATTGTATGAATAATTTTGAATGCTATATCGAATTTCCTTTTTAAAGAAAAGACGCTTAAACAAAAGTTTAAACTTTTAAAGAGTTCCCGCAATTTCCGATTATTACTAACTGATACGCCGCAGGGATGCGAAGGGTTTAGTCCGCAGGACCGAGCGGGACTCCGCGAGCCCGTAGAAGCCCGACCCTCCTGCTTATAGTCCGAATGGCGTTCGCTTTATTTTAATCGGCAGGAGGGTGCGGCCCCGAAACTGATTCTCCGGCAGAGTTCCCGCAAAAAGAATTGCAAACTCCCGTAGATCCCCAAAATAGAAACCGAAACACCCAAATTCACTAAACAGCTGTTCAATTCGATCCCAAAAGACGAATCGACAGCGAGGTAATAAGATGTCAAACGCCTATGTAATCGACGCAGTTAGAACTCCGAGAGGAAAAGGAAAGAAGCGCGGAACCCTCGCCACCATTCACCCGCAGGAACTCTCCGCCGCAACCCTCAACGCAATCCAAGAAAGAAACGGAATCAAACCTGAAATCGTAGAAGAAGTCGTAATGGGATGTGTATCCCAAGTGGACGATCAAGCGGCATGTATCGCACGTTATGCGGTAATGGCGGCACTTTGGCCGAATTCGGTACCTGGATACACCGTAAACCGTTTCTGCGGATCGGGACTTCAAGCCGTAAACAACGCCGCGAACCACGTTCAATCCGGTTCTATGCAAATCGCACTCGGAGGCGGAGTGGAATCCATGTCCCGCGTAAAGATGGGAGCGGACATGAACGGAAGGGATTTTAATGTAGGAAATCCCAATATTCAAAAACACTATAACTTAGTTCCTCAAGGAATCTCCGCGGATTTGATCGCGACAAAGTTCGGAATCTCCAGAGAAGAAGCGGATCGTTTCGCGGAATCATCACAAATCAAAGCGGACAAAGCGATCAAAGCGGGTTACTTCAAAAAATCCATCATCCCCGTAAAAGCGGAAGACGGAACGATCGTCGATACCGATGAAAATCCTCGTATCGAATCCACATTCGAATGGCTTTCCGATCTCGGACCCGTTTTTAAAACGATCGGAGAAAAAGAATTGGATGCGATCGCGCTTAAGTCTTATCCCGAAATCGGTAAGATCAATCACATACACACGTTAGGCAACTCATCCGGTATCGTGGATGGAGCGGCTTCCGTTCTTCTTGCCTCCGATGAAGGAATCAAAAAATACGGATTAAAACCACGCGCAAAAATCGTTGCGATGGCTTCCACGGGAGAAGACCCAACCATCATGTTGACCGGACCGGTATCCGCTTCTAAAAAAGCGTTGGCGATGGCGGGATTGAAAGCGGACGATATCGATATCTGGGAAATCAACGAAGCGTTCGCTTCCGTAGTTCTTTATACTCAGAAATCACTCGGAATTCCGAGCGAAAAAATCAACGTAAACGGAGGATCCATCTCTCTTGGACATCCTCTCGGAGCAACGGGTGCGATTCTTCTCGGAACCGCGTTAGACGAACTCGAAAGAACTCAGAAACGTTATGCGTTGATTACTCTTTGTATCGGTGGCGGAATGGGAATCGCTACGATCATAGAAAGAATATAAAAAAGTTTCCGTTCATCCGGGTCTTTTTGAGACTCGGATGAATCTTCCCTCCCGTTCATTCCTCCTTTTTTACCTTTTGTGCTTTCCTTTTTTTAAAAAAATAGTCAATAATTTCCTTCCGCCAACGTTATCCGTATAGATAGAAAAATTTTACTGAGAATTCACTCTTTTGTAAAACGGAACGAAACGATGGAAGATACTACTTTAGCTCAAATCATCCTGGACAAAATCAAAAAGGAAAACGAGAATTTTCAATTACCGACTAACACGGATTTGTTTTACCATTTCCGTTCGACTCTGAACCTCTCGGAGAAGAAAGTCGTAAAGATTCTCAATTTTCTCAAAGACTCGAACTGCATTTTCGTATTAAATCTTAAAAAGCAAAACCCGAACTTCTCCTTGCCCGGTTTGGACGCTTATGTGGTCGCTGATTCATTTTTGGCGGAAAGCCTTTTTTCCAAATTCCAAAAGGATCTCGAACTTCAATACAACGCGATGTATCGTAAATCCTTAGGATATCAACAGATCCTAACGAGAGTTTTGGACGAGATCGCAACGATTCAAAACCAATCCGTCCTTGAACTTTTTTCTTTCTGCGTTCTTCTCGAAGACATTCGCAAGATAATGAAGGCTCATCCGGAACGTTACGAGGAAACCAAAAGAATCCAAACTCTTAAGGACATGATCCGCGATTCGGAAACTCCCCTTTCCTTCAATCCGGAACGAAATTATACCTCGGCGGAACCGGTTTCAATTTCAACGATTTACGAAGTGGAGTCCCATAACGAAAACGATGCCTACGTCGCAAATGCCGAAACCGTTAAATCGAAAGCAAAAACGAAATGGGAATTGATGGCGGAACTTTATTCGGTGCCGTTTCTTTTGAGAATTCACTTTAGAAAAAAAGAATATTCTGTGATTCAACAGCTTCTTCTTTCTTCTAAGATCAAAGCAACGGAAGATCTGAAGATGGTTGCGGTCAATTGTTCCAATCTTCTTTCCAAAACTACCTTGGAAGGAAGTTTAAGAATGGAATTGAACAATCTCCGCAATCTCGCGATGAAAAAAATCCTGGACGAAGTGAAAGCTCCGGTGTTCAGCGATCTGGAATTGGTGATTTAAAAAACCCCAAACTTCGGGACGACAATAAAAAGTCCCGAAGTTTTCCTTCCTGCTTCCTTCCTTTCCATTCTACACTTTAAAGTAAATTTTCTTTTTATCTAGAAAACTCAAAATTCCCCACCAAACGATCAAATGGAGAATGGCGTAAACCAAAGACGCCAAATACGGATCTGCGGCGACCGACACGAGCTTTCCGTAAAACCAAACCTTTACGCTGATCGACTTTCCGTTTGCTCCGATCGTGGTCCATAGATTCAAAGTTCTTGCAACGATTCCCGAGCCTACAAAAACCAAAATCGCGTTTTTTCCGAATACAAGAAATGGCTGAAATAGCATTTCTAAAAAGGACCGATTTGATTCTTCCTTTCTAATTCCGATCGATACATGCAAAAATTCGAATATTCCAGTGCACAAAAAGGCGAGCCCCGCCGTATAAACGGCATAACTTCCGGTCCAAAGACTTTTATTCATCGGGAGAAACGTATTCCAAAACAAGCCGACTAACGTTAACAAAACTCCGGATCCGAAAAGCGAAACGATCTTATTCCGGCTCGTCCATTCCTTAGAAAAAAGAATCAGCCCGCAAAGAACTCCGAATAACGCGCTGGCGATCGCGGAAATTCCGCTAAAGAATCCTTCGGGGTCCCAGGTTTTGGAAAATTTCCAGAGATGTTTTTCACCGAAGATCGTTCGATCGATCCAAGCTCCGATATCCTTTCCCTCTTCCAAAGAAACGATCGATTCTCCCGGAGGAGGAACCTGGATCAAAAACCAAGTGTGAACGAAAAGGATCGGAATCAAAAAGAACAAAACCTTCTTTCCCGGAAACAAAAGATATAAGGACGCCACGGCAAAGTAGACAAAGCCGATTCTTTGCAAAACACCGGGAATTCTGAGTTCGGCGAAAGACCATTCTCCGAAAAAACTCAGAAACAATCCGATCGCGATCAGTATAATACTTCGGATCAGAATCCCGAAAAACACCCTGCTTCGGTCCATTCCATTTTTAGAATACAATGAAATCGGAATGGATGCACCCACCGCAAAAAGAAAAAAGGGAAACACCAGGTCCGTCGGAGTACATCCGTTCCATTTCGCGTGTTTTAAGGGAGAATAAATCGAGGACCAGGATCCCGGATTGTTTACGAGGATCATCCCCGCGACGGTCATTCCGCGGAACCAGTCCAAGGATAAAATTCGATTCTTACTTTGAGTTTTTTCGGTTTGCAAAAGAGGTCCGGCGAAATCGGGTTACGATTCTATTTTTAGGATCTTATCCAGTCGTATTTTTTCTCCGCCTTCCAGAACGGCAAATTCTTCCCTGTTTGCGGAAACGAGGTCTAAAATTCTTATCTTCGGAGTTTTGACGGGTTGTGTTTCGTTTTCCCCGATCCATTCCAAAGAAACCTTTCTTTTTCTAAGAACGATTTCCTCGAGGCGATCATAGAAGTCGCAGGCAATCGGCACATACACATTCATAAATTATAATATTCTCGATCGATTGTGCGTTTTCACCAAAGCGATCGATGAAATTCGGTAAAACCGTAGACGTCCTTAAAGGTAACGTCCTTTCCGTCCGTATTGCGGAATCTTCCGGAGAATTTTCCCACGAATTGTCTGAAGTATAATTTGGACACGATCAGATTCATCTTGTCCTTTCTTTCTCCCTCGGGTTTGAACTCGAGTTCTACCAATCCTTCTTCGTCGTAGATTCTCCAGGGTTTATACGGATCCTTTTGTGAAAAATCGAAAATCAACCGAGGAACCCTTCTTCTTTGATGATTGATCCAATACGCGTTTTCGGAAAAGAAAGTCTCGTTTACGAGCGCCGCAAAGTTCGCGCCGATCGAAGTTTTATCGGGAAGAATGGCGCTGAAAGCCGCCCAGTACCAATTCGTTTCACTTCTGAGATAACCGCCGGACCAATCGTAAACGATCGTGGTTTTTTTCGGATCGAAAACGAGCGGTCTGTCCTGATAGGAAAGTTCTATCGAAGTCGGGATCAAAGGAGAACATTTTTCGGTGAACGTCCAATGAGTCGGCTCGGAAGGGTTTACAACCCTTAGGGGAGAATGACTTTTTAATGCGAAGTCCGCGTTAAACCGAAATCGCAGTTTTTTTCCCAAAAACGCGTCCACTTGAAGTTTTCCCTTCGAGTGCGATTTATCCACGTTCAAAAAGGAAGAACCCTTTTTAAACTCTATCTTATATTCGTCCGGATTGGCCGGAAATCGCAATCCACTTCCTATATCGAGCCCTTTCGTGTCGAACTCGTATAAAATGCCGTCCTTATAATGATAAAGATACGCGAATACGTTATACACATACCCGAGGCTGACTGCGGCGAATCCGATTAAGAATTCTTCCGTGATAATGCCGATGTAATTGAATCTTTTAAACGCAAAACGCTTCTTTAAGCCGCGAATTTCTTTTCCGAAGAAATCGAGCAGTTGAAATTCTTTATAGTTAAATTCAACCGGACCGTCGAAAACCCCATAGTTGACTTTATTTTCGGAACCGATAATTTTCATCTCGATCGGGTAAACTATGAGAGAAGGTTTAAAAAGCAATGTAAATATATGTCTCTCGGCAATTTCGCTTTACTTTTCCTTTTTTCAAATCAGCATTGGCATACCAATTGTTCCAAAAAGAAGCCTATGGCAGAAACACAAAGCCAGAACCCGCTCAAATCTACGAATCTCGACGAGTCAGATCTAAAGATTCTAAAATCCAAAAAAACTTCACGCGAACTTTCCGTTCTTCTGTATCGCGTTCTTTATAGAACGGACGAAGTCAGACAAGGCGCGGTTAAGGTTTTAAAGGAAACGTTTTTAAGAACTCATACCAATCATCCCGAATTGTTTCCGATCCTCGATCGTGCGAAATTCACCAAGGACATGATCAATCTTTATAAGACTTCCACGACCTTATCCCAGGATAAATTGGAAATGTTCTTCAGTGCGATCCATGCTTCGTTTCAAAACGAGATCCGTTATTTGGTCGGCAAGTCCACGCAGTTTTCTTTCGACATCATCTTTCTCGTAATCGAAACGATTTTGAACGAGATGAATCTGCCCGAAACCGAAAGAACCGTGAACATGAAGGATCGTGAAACGATTCTGAAGAATTTTAAGGCCTACAACGACTTATCCAAGATTTTCAACAAGATCGGGAATACAAAAGTGGTGATCGATAAAAAAGACGAGATCATCACGGAGATTTCGATTCTTCATAAGGACATCACGATCATTTCCATCGAAAGTATGTTTCGTCATATTTTGGCCCAGCTTTTACTTTCCAAAAAATACAACTGCGGAAGTTTGATCGAAAAATGGGCTCAGGAATACGGAATGGAGGACAATGCTCCTTCCATGAAACGTGTGATCGTGGAAACGACCCCGTTGACGGAATTCAGACTTCAGTTTACGAATGCGGTAAAGATCCTCAAAGACGAAAACGAACTGGATCTTATGTTTTTAAGAACGCTTGCGAACTACTACGCTTCCTGGGTAACCCAGGTTTCGGAACAAATTCCTTCCTAACATTAGAATATTCCAAATACGGAATATTCTAATGTTTTCATCCAAAATCAGCCCAATCTTTTGAGAGAAACGCTCAAAGAATAAACCGCGATGGCAAGTACCACGTGAAAGATATCCACGTTCAAAATCGGTCCTCTTGAACCGGTTGTTCCGATCACAAGTCCCGCGAGAATAAAAAGAATCGCCCCCAAAATTCCGTAAAGAGCCGCGACCTTCGTTCCGCCCGAATTCTTACGGATACAAACGAGAATCACGGTGACCATCGCAATTCCGCCTAACGCGGTCGACAGAAGCGGGAAAGGAAAAACGTATCCGAAAATCACATAAAGAAGAAATAATACTCCCGCGATCGGATAAAGGGAATTCTTTTCCAACTTCTTGATTCCGATGTGAAAGAAACCGATCCCGATCAAAGGAACTCCCACAAAGGAAGCGAGCCCGACGGAAAAACGATAAACAGGATCCAAGATCCCGATTCCTAAAAAGTGAATCACGCCTAAACCGGCCGAAACTCCGATGGTAAGAAATCCGAAAAACCCGGCGGTTCTCGCGTAAGAAGCGGCGCTTCTGATTTGAAACGCAACGAAAAGGGCGACAAGACTTAGAATTAAATCGGAAAAAACTGTACTCAATTGCATGGTGGATGATAGTTCCCAAAGAAAAAAATTTTGCAATTCTTTCCCAAAGAGAAACAGAAAAAAGATCCACGATCTTAAAGTATATTCTTCCCAAAGATTCGTAAAAGAAGAAAGAATTTATCGCCTATTTTTATCTTTAAGAACTTTGTTCCGGTTTCAAAATCGTCCAAGGATCATAGGAATTTTTATGACAGAAAAAGCTCTCAATCAATCCGTAGTTCTCAACAACGGAATTTCGATGCCGATCTTCGGACTCGGAGTTTGGAAAACCAAATCCGGAAAAGAATGTACCGAAGCGGTTTTAAACGCTCTCGAAGCCGGTTATCGACATATCGATACCGCGAAAATTTATTCCAACGAAGAAGACGTAGGCAAGGCGATTCGAGAAAGCGGAATTCCAAGAAAGGAAATTTTCATCACCACCAAACTCTGGAACGCGGATCAAGGATCGGATAAAACGAGAAAGGCGCTCGAGTCGAGTCTTACAAAATTGGGAATCGATCAAGTGGATCTATATCTCATCCATTTCCCCGTCACTTCCAAAAGAATGGATTCATGGAAAGAATTGGAAAAGGCCTATCATGATAAACTTTGCAGATCGATCGGAGTCAGCAATTATACGATCTCTCATCTTGCGGAGTTGTTGAAGGATTCGCAGATTACTCCCGCGGTCAATCAAGTGGAATATCATCCTTTTCTAAATCAGGTCGACTTATTCGATTATTGCAAAAAACATAAAATTCAACTGGAAGCTTATAGCCCCCTTGCGCACGGCCAAAAGATTGAAGACCCCAAGATCGCTCAAATCGCGAAAAAATACGGCAAAACACCGGCACAGATTCTGATTCGATGGGCGATCGAACAGGATATAGTTGTAATTCCGAAGTCCGTCAAAAAGGAAAGAATTATCGAAAACTCAAAGGTTTTCGATTTTAAAATTTCGGAAGCGGATATGAAAACTTTGAATTCTTTGGATGAGAATTTTAGAACCTGTTGGGATCCTTCCGAGGTCGCTTAACAATTTAGAATTTATGAATGTTTCGACGATGCGAACGCGCACAACGTTACGTTATATGTCTGCGCGGAGCGTTAACCGCTTAACAAGCATGGTCGCATAACAACCGGAAGGAAGACGAAAGGAGATTTTTACTTTTTTTCTTCCTGGATTTCGATCGTCTTCTTCGAAATCGCCGATCTCTAAATTTTCGGGAAGAACATGGATCGTTCGATCGAAAGCATTCATTTTGATTTTTGGAAACGGGGATCGGTCCAAATCCGATTCTTTTAGTCCATTTCTGCTTAAAACGGATTTCAAAACGTCTATTTCATTTTTAGAATATTCTAACTTTTGAATCCCCGGACTTCCGGGAACGGAAAGGTTGCGAGATAAAGACAAAGATTTTATCAAAGACCGTCCCGGAAAAAACAAAGGGCCGGTTGTGGTTTTGATCCAGACTCCGGAGCTTTCTTCCGACGAAATCAAAAGTTCGGAAACGAATTCATTCCAGACGAGGGATTGCATCGAAGACAAGAGCATCAACAATTCTTCTTCGGGAAATTGTTGGATCAAATCGGAGTAAGTTTTTGTTGCGGGAACTCTTTCCCTTTTTAATGAGGAGAAGATTCGATTCTCCAGTTTACTCCCCGAAAGTTTTGCGCATTCGGACCAATTCCCCCAGGCCGCTTGTAGATTTTTCTTTCGATCCCGGGCTTGTTTTTTTTCTCCGGGATACGGATCCGTCAATAGCAGTTTGAGGCAGGTTTCCGCATCGCCTTTTAGAAACGGAAAAACGGGAAGTCGGAACTCCGTATGAAATCGACTAAACCTCTGGGAATCGTAGTAGTTCATAAAACCGGTTTCTCGAACTTTTTCGAAATTGTTTTGGAAAGCCTGGAGTTCCTTTTCGAAAAGATTCCGGAGCGTGAGAACGAAACGGTTTCCTTCGTTCACCTCTGGGGTGAGAGATTTGTCGGAAAAACCGACCGGGTCCAAGTGCAAAACTTGCAAGAGTTCCCGCGGGACCTTCAAAGGTCTCTGGCAACTTATGTATTGCGAAGTTGTCGCATGCCGGTCCTTCTTCCCCGCGTATCCGATCTCGTTTTGGGAAACCCCGGATTCTTTTGCGATTCTCAAAAGCGCGTCGAGTGTATTCCAACCGGATTTTCGAAGTCGGAAGACCATCCATTTCCCGGTTTTTCGAAGGAAATCCGGGGAAAGAATCTCCTCAACTTGGAAATCCTCCGGATTTTGTTTGAGATCGTAGACCAAAAATCCGCTGAAAGGATGCTCTGACACGATTTCCAAAGTGCGGGAACTCTTCACAGGAACAATCTTGAAATAAAAAAACTCGTTGACCCCGAAACCTCGTCTAAGAAATAATAGTTCAAGTTTGAAGTATTATGGGAACCCACTACAAAGGAAATAGCAGAGAAACGGCGGTCTTGAACGCATTTATCAAGCTGAGCCGTTGTTCCGACTCGATTCGTCAGTTGGAAGAAAAGGTATTCTCAAAATACGGCCTGACCACGGGCCAATTCGGATGTTTGGAAACCCTTCACCACCTGGGTCCGATGTGCCAAAAAGAAATCGGCCAAAAGATCTTTTCCTGCGAAGGAAACATCACACAAATCGTAGATAACCTCGAAAAACGAAAGCTCGTGCAACGGGTACGAAGTGAGGAAGATCGTCGTTACATCATCATTCATCTCACACCGGAAGGAAGCGCGATCGTGCAGGAAGCGTTTCCGGATATTCTCAATTCTCTCGTAGATAAGTTTGATCCATTGTCGGAGAATCAACTTTTAGATCTCGGTGATTTCTGTAAGGAGATTGGATTGAAGACCTTATGAAATCTTTTCTTCGCCCTTATACTTTAAATTTAAACTATTTATCTTCAAAACGCGAATCGGCTCTGGATCTACGTCGAGGAGTTCCCGCACTTCCATGAAATCTGCAAAATACCAAACCGTTGGGAGTTCATTCCCAAATACTTTAAATTCAAATCATTCAGCATTGAAGATTGTCGAATGATAAATACATTACCGGAATCATTTAGGAGGAAACTAATGCTTCAAAAATTTTTTAAAACAGATTCGGATCTTGGATCCCTCATTCTCAGAGTAGTTACAGGAGTTGTAATGTTCCCACACGGAGCTCAAAAACTTCTCGGTTGGTTCGGCGGTTACGGTTTTACGGGAACCATGGGTTATTTGACCGGAGTTGGAATTCCTACACCGATCGCGTTCCTTGTAATCATCGGAGAATTTTTCGGCGCAATCGGGTTGATCCTTGGATTGTTCACAAGATTATCCGCTTTCGGAGTCGGGATCATCATGCTCGGAGCTGTTTTTATCGGTCACGTGGAAAACGGTTTTTTCATGAACTGGGCGGGAACTCAGAAAGGAGAAGGTTTCGAATTTCACATTCTTTTGATCGCAATTTCGGTCGTTCTTTTTATCAAAGGTGCGGGAAAAGCTTCCGTGGATTCTTTGATCGAAGAAAAACTCGATTAATCAGAGATTCTTCCGGAAATCCGTGGAACAACAATCCACGGTTTTCCGGAAACATTCGTATTTTAGAATATACTGATTATCTTTTTTTCTTCGCCTTCGATTTTGCCGAAGTTTTCTTTTTAGGCGTTTTGGCGGCCGAGAATTTTAGTTTTCCGAAAAGTTCGATCACTCCCCACTTCTTCTCAAATTTAAAGCTGTGAATTTCCTTCTCCTTAGGAGGAACAAAGGACATCGCCCGTTCCGAAAGCGCGGTGATCGTAAGACTCGGATTCACTCCCAAGTTTGCTGGAATCATAGAACCGTCGCAGATCGTCAGATTCTGATAACCGAATACCTTGTTTTGAAGATCGATCACACCCTCGTCCGAGGATTCTCCGATATTACATCCTCCTAATATATGTGCGGTCGCCGGAATGTCGAGTAACGCCTCGTTGATACTACTTCTTGCAACTCCGTTCGTTATTTTCGCAAGCCTGCGAGCAAACTCGTTCGCAATCGGGATATACGTAGGAATTTTCTCTCCATTCTTCTGCGTGGAAGAAAGCGTTCGTTTAAAAGGCCAGATCCATCTTCTTTTACGAACGATCTCGATACTGTTGTCCACGGTTTGCATCACGAGAAGAATGATCGTTCTTCTTGCAAATCCGATCGGGTTCATCAAACTTATGCTGTGAATCGGATGTTTTAAAACTTCGATCAAGAATCGAAGTTGTCTCGGAATACTTCCTCCCCCATCTACAAGAACGCCCGCGGCCAAACCGTTCATCGCATCGGCTCCGTCCGAATAACGAACCGGTTCGATATGTGTGTGTTCGTCCGGGAACACGCTGGAAGTGATCGCAACTCCATGAGAAAGATCGGCCTTCTTATCGTTTAAAGTTACGCCGATCAAGGACTCGCTGTTGGTTCGAACGACTTCGCCCAATCGTTTTGAAAGTTTGGGAAGAATTCCCTCTTCCTTCATCTTTAACAAAAGTCCTAAGGTTCCGAGAACTCCCGCGGAAAGAACAACGGCTTTTGTTTTATAAATTCTTCTCGGTGATCCGAAAAACGAAGTTGTGGTTTCCGTTTGAATCTCGTAACCTTCGGAGCCGTCTTCTCCCATTGGAATCAACTTCGATACTTTCGTTTCCGGTAAAACGATCGCACCCGCTTTTTCGGCGAAGTATAGATAATTCTTATCCAATGTGTTCTTTGCGTTGTATCTGCAACCGACCATACAACCGCCGCAGTCGTTGCACGAATTTCTTTCTGGACCTTCTCCGCCGAAAAAAGGATCAACTCCGCTCTTTCCAAAGTGAACCCCGACCGGAGTTTTGTTAAACGAATTCTCGATTCCGAATGTCTTTGCGGTCTCCTTCATATAACGATCGGATTCCCAGGTCCGAGGATTCTCCACTACGCCCAACATTCTTTTTGCAAGTTCGTAATATGGAAGAATTCCCTTCTTACCTCCCATCCTCTGAACGAGCGTTTTTTTCCAAAACGGTTCGGGCGGAACATACAACGTGTTCGCATAAACAAGACTTCCGCCTCCTACGCCCGCTCCGCTCAACACCATCACGTCGTTTAGAAAGTTGATTCTTTGAATTCCGAAGCAGAAAAGTTTAGGGAACCAGAGAAACTTACGCAGATTCCAATTCGTTTTCGGAAATTCCGAACTATTCCAGCGTTTACCGGATTCCAACACGGCGACCTTATAACCTTTTTGCGAAAGTCTAAGCGCGGATACGCTTCCTCCGAAGCCCGAGCCAACGACGATATAATCGTAATCGTATATTATTTCTTTGTTTTTCGAAGTTGAATCCAAGTTCATTTCCAGTCCTATCGAAGTTTTTAACGGCTTAGAATTTTTTATTTCCCGGAAATTGAAAGTCAAAATTCTTCCTTTCGTCTTGATTAAATCCTTTCGGATCTTAGAGTTGAAGAATGAGTACAGAAGTCATTCACTCGGAACAGGAATCTAAATTCTTCGCGGTTCTCGACGGTCACGAATCCCATCTTTATTATAGGGAAGAAGGTGATGTTTGGAATCTTCTTTCGACTTACGTTCCTTCGGAACTGAGAGGAAAGGGACTCGCCGCAGATTTGGTTCGCACGGCTTTGGACAAGGCGCGTTCGCTGAACAAAAAGATCATCCCGAGTTGTTCGTATGTGGTGACTTTTTTAAACAGACATCCGAACTACAACGATCTGGTGGCTTGATGATTCATCATATCGCGATCGGATCTCCGAACGTAGGTTCGTTGACTGTATTTTACGAAACACTTCCGGGTTTTCAAAAGCTGAAAGAAAATAAAAACGAAGACGGTTCCTTACGTTCAATTTGGTTTCAAGCGGGAGAATCGATTCTTATGTTGGAAACGGATGAAATCGTCAAAGGTCCCAAAGCTTTGATCTTGGACGTGTCCTCTTTAAAATCCGAGGACGTTAAAACCCTTCCGAAATGGATTCAAGAAACGGAATATACGAAATACTTTAAGGACCCGGACGGGAATCTTTTGGGTTATTCTTCTTATCCGAAACCCTGGCCGTTTTAAACCGAGCCGAGAATGCCCTGTGCGGCTATGTAGGACGTGGTCCATGCGTTTTGAAAGTTAAAACCTCCGGTCACACCGTCCACATCCAAAACTTCTCCCGCGAAATAAATTCCGGGAACAACCTTACTTTCCATAGTCTTAAAGTTCACTTCTTTGCGGCTGACTCCGCCGCAGGTCACAAACTCGTCCTTAAATTCTCCCTTTCCGGAGATTTTAAATCGGGCGTCCGTAAGTTCTTCCGTGATCGCGTGTAAATCTTTCGAAGATAAACCGGACCATTTTTTAGAAGAATCTATAGCATGAATTTCTAATATTCTTTCCCAATATCTTCTAGGAATTCCGAGAACGGGCGTATTCGAGATCGCCTT
Source organism: Leptospira barantonii (assembly GCF_002811925.1). Taxonomy (NCBI): domain Bacteria; kingdom Pseudomonadati; phylum Spirochaetota; class Leptospiria; order Leptospirales; family Leptospiraceae; genus Leptospira; species Leptospira barantonii. The sequence goes on along the minus strand of NZ_NPDS01000001.1, from coordinate 642,220 downwards.
GGAAGGATGAAGTTCCTTTTCTTTCTCGATTTTTTTTCGAACCTCGTCCTTTTTCATTCCGGGAACCAGATTCACCTTTAGAATCGTATCGTATTCTTTATCGAAAAGTTCCCTGGCTCCTTTTGCGGAAAGTTTTAGAATCGCCGGTCCGCTCGCTCCCCAATGTGTGATGAGCAGGGGACCGAGTTGGGAATATCCGAATTCAACGAGGGAACATTCCGTTTTTTCGAAGGCCAACCCGGATAAGTTTTCAAAACGGGGATCTTCGATCTTAAACGTAAACAAAGAAGGAACGGGATCAAGGATCGTATGACCCATCGCCTGCAACCAAGTCCAGGCCTTTCTACCGGAACCGGTTGCGAAAAGTATTTTATTAAATTCTAATATTTCTCCGGTTTTGAGTCGGATCTGAAACGTGGAATCGGGCATCGGAGTCACCGAATGAATCTCCGTTTCCGTTTTGAGTTTTACTCCGACCTTTTTCGCCTCCTGAAACAAGGCCTGCAGAATCGTTTCGGAAGAATCGGTGATCGGAAACATCCTTCCGTCCGCTTCCGTTTTTAAAAGAACTCCGCGTTCCTCATACCAACGGATCGTATCCTTGGGCCCGAAGGTTTCAAAGGCCCAGCGCAGTTCTCTTTCCCCTCTCGGATAATTCTTACTCAACGTTTCCGGATCGAGGCAATGGTGCGTAACGTTACATCTGCCTCCTCCGGAAACTTTCACCTTGGAAAGAACTTGTTTTCCTTTTTCCAAAAGAGTAACGGAACAATTCCCCTCGGAAGCGATTTGAATCGCGCCGAAAAAACCGGCGGCCCCTCCCCCGATCACGGCGATCCTTGTTTTTGTTTCCTCTTTGGAACTCATAACGAAAAATTCTTTCCCGAATTTATATGAAAACGCATCTCTTTCCATACAAAATACGGCTTCCGATTTTGCACTCTGGAAATATAAGACGCAGAAACGAAAACGGACCGAAGAAATTCTTCGATCCGTCGTTCCGAACTTGCGACTTTATTCTTTTAAATAACTAAGGCCGCGTTTTAAATCTCGATCCCTTTCTTATATGCTCTTGTGAGTTTCGATGTAGTAGTCCGCGGAAATTCTTCCCGATCCATATAAGGTAAAATGGAAAAGCAGTAAAAGAATCATCGCGGCATAAGGAAGATTGGATCCCGGCGCCATAAATCCTTCCTTACCGTGGATGAACAACACCGCTCCGATCAAAACGGGAACCTGAAGAAGCGCGGCAAAACGCGTCAACAATCCCGATAAAAGAAGAATCCCTCCGCAGATATGAGCGATCACGATGTAATGAGCGAGTAACGTGGACGCCATCGGCGCGTTGTTCATTTCCATCATACGAATCAACGCATCCGTATCGTATAGGAACTCCAGACCTTTATAGATTAAAACTCCTCCGAGATAAATTCGCAGGAAGTCGACCAACCAATCCCGATGTTCTTGAAGCCAATGGTTCAAACGATCCATAGCTCACCTCCAGATTTTTAGGTTTGCAAGTTCATCATATCCCTTTCAAAAACTTTTGCAAGGGGAGAATCGGCTTAAATTCCCTAAAAAAGATTCTCCGGTCGACGTCCTAAACCGAATCGATTCGGATTAACGAATCCGATAAAAAGAAATCCGTCCCGATTAGGAACGGATCTCTCCCATCTTACCCGCTTGAAAATCCGTGAAGGCTTGATAGATTTCTTCCTGAGTGTTCATCACAAAAGGTCCGTATCTCGCCACCGGTTCTTCCACGGGTTGTCCTCCGATCAAAAGAAATTCCCAACCGTTCTTTGCATCCTCGGGCAAGGAGAATCGAACGTCTCCGGCGCTTCTTTCAAACCAAACCATATCGCCTTCTTTAACGGCTTGAGTTCCTTGTTCGGTATGCAAGACCCCGTCTCCTGAAAAAGGAAAAGCGAACACGTTGTAAGAATCCGGAACTGGAATCGTAACGTCCGCGCCCGGCAACAGATGAAAGTGATAGTATAAAATCGGAATCTTAGTTTCGATCACCGCCTTGGTTCCGAACACCTCTCCCGCGATCACTCTTACTTTTGTTTTACCGTCCGGCGTTTCCACTTCGGGAATTCTTTCCGAAGGAGTATCCTGATAACGCGGATCGCTCATTTTTTGAGAAGAAGGTAGATTGACCCAAAGTTGAAAACCGTGCATCCAACCGCCGGTCTTTTGAAATTCGTCCGAAGGTATTTCGGAATGCACCAAACCCGAACCCGCGGTCATCCATTGAACGTCGCCGGATTTTAATTTTCCGTAATTCCCCCAAGAATCGCGGTGTTCCATTTCACCGGTCAATAAATAAGTGACCGTTTCGAATCCCCTATGCGGATGATCCGGCGCTCCGATCGCTTTTCCGGGTTTGTATTCTACGGGTCCCATCTCGTCTAATAACAGGAACGGATCGAGCTGAATCAGATCTTGAACGGGGAACGGTCTGCGTACCGGAAAACCTCCTCCTTCGATCGCTCTCAGCGAAGGTCTGATCGTTTTAATTTTTCTAAGATTCATAAATCAAGCGCTCCTCTCGCTCTCTGGTCACGGTGCAAATTCTTTTTCGAATTCATATAACGGTTGCGACCATGATAACCACTACTGTAACTTTTTTAGTTTCATATTCTTTAGACGATGCATTTCGATTTGTGGCCGATTTTAGAAACTTCGTTTTTTGGGGAGAAGATATTTGTAGCGTTTCTCCGCTTCCATCAAACAACGGAAATCATCTGCCCACTTTCGAATTACTTTATTCTTTCGGGCCTTTCAAACTCAAGGCGAATTATTTCGCGAAAGAATGGATTCCTAATTCGAGAATGATCATGGAAACTCAAAATTCTTTTGTGGATCAGAGAGACATCTATACGTTTCAAAATTCGGATAAGGGAACGAAAATAACGTTCACGAACCATTCTAAACTTAAATTTCCGTATCATTTCGGCGAATGGGCACTCGGGGCGGGGATTCGCGGAAGAATTTGTAAGGAAATGAGACAGTTGCAGAATTGTTTATATCGAAACGGATGCGGCTCTCCGAAACATTTTCAGATCATACGGATTTAGATTCTTAAATTAATCTTGCCTAAATTAATTTTTTAAGAAGAATGTTCCCGGTTCGTGTTTTCGTGGAAACAAAAGATAATCAATCCCTACCGGTTCCCGCCAACGAAAAAGAAAGGCTTGTCGCATTAAATTCTTACCAAGTTTTAGACACGGCCCCCGAGGAAAAATTCGATTCCCTGACTCAGATCGCCGCTTATATCTGCGATAGTTCCATCGCATTGATTTCATTGATCGACATGAACCGGCAGTGGTTCAAATCGAAACTGGGATTGGACGACGAAGAAACCCCGAGAAGCGATTCATTCTGTCAATACGCCATCATGCAGGACGAGATCCTCGAAATCGAAGACGCCCTCTTGGATCCGAGATTCAAAAACAATCCGAGTGTTCTCGGCCATCCTTACGTACGTTTTTACGCGGGAACACCTTTACAAACTCCGGACGGTTACAACATAGGAACGTTGTGTGTCATCGATCAAAAACCGAAACGACTCGATCAGAAACAAAGGATCATCCTTAAGGTTCTTTCGAATCAAATCATCGCGAATTTCGAACTGATCAAAAAAAATCGGGAACTGATCATAATTCGCAAGAAGGAAGAGGAACTTCAGAATTCGAAAAGCCAATTTTTCGCGAACATGAGCCACGAAATCAGAACTCCAGTCCACGGAATCTTGGGAGTCGCGAGTCTTTTGTCCGAAACGGATCTTCATCACGAACAAAAGGAATACGTGGACACGATCCGAAGAAGCGGAAGCCTTCTGCTCAGTTTGTTAAACGACATTTTAGATTTTTCTAAATTAGAATCCGCTCATATGACGATCGAGATCATCTCTTTCAATCTGATCGATCTTCTGAAGGACGTATTCTCCCTTTTCGAAGCGGACGCAAAACGCAAAAAGATAGAATTCAAACTCAAGGGCGAAATTCCCGAATCCTTGATCGTCTACGCCGATCCGAACCGATTCAAACAGATTCTCGTCAATCTCATATCCAACGCGTTTAAGTTCACCGAAAGAGGAAGCGTTCACATCGAACTCGACTTCGAAACATACGAGGAACAACACGATATCCACATCCGAGTTAGAGATACTGGAATCGGAATTCCGGAACTAAAACTCAACGAACTCTTTCAGGCTTACACACAAGCGGACACTTCCGTTTCCAGAAAATACGGCGGAACTGGACTCGGTCTTGCAATCAGCAAAAGTCTCGCGGAGATGATGAATCTAAAACTGACGGCACAAAGCGTGATCAACAAAGGAAGTGTGTTTGAAATTTCGGGAAAACTTCTTCGCGCAGAAACGGCGGAACTCAGTTTAGAACCCAAGAAGTTAAACTTTACGACGAACGGAAACCCGGTGGAAGACTTGAAAATTTTAGTCGCGGAAGACAACGAGATCAATCAGATGTTGATCCGAAGAATTCTCGAAAAACTAGGATATAAACCGATCGTAGTTCCGAACGGAATCGAAGCGTTACATTATATCGAAACGAACGAAACCGACGTTTTGTTTTTGGATATACAGATGCCCGAGCTCAGCGGAATCGACACCGCGAAAATCCTTAGCACACACACGAATCAATCTCTTCGACCCTACATCATCGCGATGACAGCTAACGCGAGCCCGGCGGATCGAGAGAATTGTATCGCTTCCGGAATGGACGACTATATCAGCAAACCCTTCCGTAAGGAAGAGATCGCCGATTTAATCAACAGTTATCTTTCCAAAAAGAATTCTTCGAAGTTATAAACGTTTCTCTTACTTCAAAAAATTCTCGATCATCTTCTTACCGCACTCCGTAGCGAACGATTCGGGATGAAACTGAACTCCTTCGATGGGAAGTGTTTTGTGTCTGACTCCCATAAGAACCGAATTCTCGTCATTCGTTTGAACCTTGGCGGTCGCTTCCAAACAATCCGGTAAAGAATTTTCCACACTTTCCAAAGAATGATAACGCATCACTCGAATTCGATCCGGGATTTCCGAAAAAATCCCGAGACGATCATGTGTGATATCCGAAGTTTTACCGTGATACGGAACCTTGGATCTTTGCAAACGTCCGCCGAAGGAAGTGACGATTCCCTGCATTCCGAGACAAACACCGAAAATCCTAATATAAGGGTTTCTTAATCTAAGAATCGATTCGGAAACGCCAAAATATTCCGGATCTTCGGGATGACCCGGCCCCGGAGAAAGTAGAATGTGCGTCGGATTTCGGGAAAGAATCTCGTTTAATCCGACCTCATCCTGTCTAAAAACGATCAGCTCGAAACGTTCGGAGGAATTCTCCAGACTTTCCTCCAAAAGATGTACGAGATTGAACGTAAAGGAATCGTAATGGTCTATCACTATACAACGTTTCATCTTAGGAATTCCTCCATGGATCTTCTGACTGCCTTGAGTTTATTTAGAATTTCTTGATATTCTAATTCTTTCTGGGAATCCAAAACGATACCCGAAGCCGCCCTCGAATACGCCCTCGTCCCCGATCTGTAAAGACTTCGGATTAATATGCAGAACTGGGAACTTCCGTCCAAAGAGAAATATCCGAGAACTCCTCCGTAGGGTCCGCGATCGTCCCCTTCCGTTTTGCGGATCAGTTTGACGGATTCCACCTTCGGCGCTCCGGTCAACGTTCCGGCGGGAAATACGGATTCGAGTCCTCCGAAAGAATCCTCGTCCACCTTTAGAATTCCGAAAACCTCGCTCGTGATGTGTTGCACGTGTGCGAACTTCAGAATTTCGAATTCTTTTCTGAGTCGCACCGTTCCTCTTTCGCAAACTCGGCTCAAATCGTTTCGGTGTAGATCGATCAACATGGAATGTTCGGCGATTTCCTTTTTGTCGCTTAACAATTTTCCGGTCAGAATCTTGTCTTCTTCTGGACTTGCGCCTCTCGGATACGTTCCGGCAAGCGGATACGTTTCTGCGATTCTATCCTTATGAGAAAACAAAAGCTCCGGACTCGAACCGAACATTTCGATTTCTTCGTCCTTGTAAAAGAAAAGATAAGGGGAAGGGTTTCCCTTTTTTAAATTTCCGTAAATCGGAACGAGACTTCCCTCGATCTCGAATTTTTCTTCGAAACCGATCTGACACTGAAACGTGTTCCCGGCGAGAATCTCTTCTCGCGTACGATCAAACATATTAGAATATTCTTCTTTTGTTTTGGAGAATCCCAAGGAACTGACCGCTGTGTCGCGAAGAACTTCTTCTTTCGATTCCGATAAGGAGATCAATTCCTCGATTCGATTTTGGGAATAGTAAAAGTATTCCGCGGAACCCGTGAGATGGTCGATCACGATCCCGTCCAGATACAAACCGAAAGAGAATAGAGGATATCCTTCGCGTGGACGCAGATCGGTTACGGGTTCGAAAAGAACCGAAGAATCGTAACCGAGATAACCCACAAGACCGCCCCGGTATTTTTTGGAATCCCGCTTTGTGGGAAATAATTCCCTAAGGGTTTTGTAAGGATTGGAAACCGGAATGGTTTCTCGGTCGAGGACCAGTTTTCCGGGATAACCCCGAAAGCGAAAGGAAGGCGCAAAGCCGAAGATCGAATAACGGTAATTATCCGGATATCCCGGATGACTTTCCAAAAGAAAACATCCGGAATACTTTTTTGTTAAGCGAAATAGAAATGATTCCGTTTCCTCTTCACATAACGGAAACGGGTTGCTCTCCGGTTTTTCCGGCAGAGAGTTGAGGTATTGTTTCAGATTCGAAATCCGATTCGACATAGTGGACCCCTGTTATTTCCGGAATGCTCCGGAACAAGTTCAGAATTTTTTCCGGTTCCCCGGTTTGAATCACGATATGAATGTCTTGGGTTTTGTTCTCTATGTTGCGCCAGAGGCGCCAATCCTTCCAATTGATCGACTTGCGCGATAAGATCCCGATCAAACGCAGAATCGCCCCGGCGCCCTCTTCGGACGCGATGTTATATGTATAATTCTTTTCCTTTTTGTTTTCCTGAAACGTCATATGAACTCCTATTCTATGTTTTAATATTCTAATATTTTAATGGATCATCTCGCGGTTCGGCTTACCGGGCGGAACCATGGGAAGAACGTGTAACTCGGGAGCGACCTGCAACATCACGAAGGAAGGCCCTTTGCGGTTCAAAGCCTCCTCCAAAACTTCGTATGGGGAAGATTCTCCGTTTAAAGAGAACGAAGGAATTCCGAACGAGGACGCGATCTTTAAGAAATTCGTCGGCATCGAAAATCGAGACGCGGAGAAACGGGACGAGAAAAACAATTCCTGTTGTTGTCTTACCAACCCCAAATGTCCGTTGTTCATCAGAAGAACGGTAACGTCCAGATCGAGCTCGCGTAACGTATCGAGTTCCTGAACGTTCATCAGAATCGAACCGTCTCCCGAAACACAAACGATTCTTTTTCCGGGCGAAACAAGAGCGGCTCCGATCGCGGTGGGAAGTCCGAAACCCATCGTTCCAAGTCCCCCCGAGGTCAGCAAAGATCCTTGTTTTTGAAACGGATAGTATTGAGCGGCCCACATCTGATGCTGACCCACATCCGTGGTCACGATCGCCTTATCTTTTAAAATTTCTCCCACGTCCTTGAGGATCTTAAAAGGATGTAAGAAATCTTTTTCATCGGGCATCGGAAAGTCGTATAACGTCTTCAAGGTTTGAACGCGATCCAACCATTCTTCCTTGGCGACATATACGGAAGAATATTCCTCTTCCAGAATCTGTCTGATAAAATCCTCGATCTCGTGTTTCAAATATAAATTAGGATTTTTTAATTTACCGATTTCGGTCGCGTCTATGTCGACGTGAACGATTTTCGCGTTCGGACAAAACTCGTTCAACTTACCGGTGGCGCGATCGTCGAAACGAACTCCGAGCGCGATCAAAAGATCGGCTTCTTCCAAAGCAAGGTTCGTGGCTCTGGAACCGTGCATTCCGAGCATTCCCAAAAATTCAGGATGATCGTCCTTGCAGATTCCGAGTCCCATCAACGTGGAAACCACGGGAAAGTTCAAACGTTCCTGAAGAATTCCGAAAAGTTCAGCGGATAAAGGGCGGTTGAGACCGCCTCCGATGTAAAAAACGGGTCGTTTCGATTCGGACAACATTCTCGCGAAATCGGCCTTCCAGTTTTTTTCGATCTTCAAAATAAATTCAGTTTTTTGAATATTCCAGAATTCTTTTTCTTTTTGTTCGTCCCATTCTATCCTTGCTGAGGCCACGTCCTTGGGAACGTCGATCCAAACGGGGCCGGGCCTTCCCTCGATCGAGGTTTTCCAAGCTTGGGGAAGAATGGTGATCAGATCCTCCGCGTTTTTTACGAGATAACTTCTTTTTGTGACGGGGATCGACAGACTCAAAGTGTCTATCTCTTGAAACGCATCGGTTCCGATCAACGAAACGGGAACCTGACCCGTGATCGCGATCAACGGAATCGAATCCATCTTCGCGTCAGCGATCGCGGTGATTAAGTTCGTAACACCGGGACCGGAAGAAGCGATACAAACGGCGGGTTTGCCGCTCGCCCTCGCCATTCCACCCGCGATAAAACCCGCGCCTTGTTCGTGTCTCGCGAGAATATGGCGGATCTTACTTCCGTGTAACGCGTCGTAGATGGGAAGACTTGCGCCTCCCGGAATACCTGCCACGATTTCGATTCCTGCATATTCCAAAAATCGAATGATCAATTCCGCTCCGTTTATATTCATAACTCGTTTCCTTGCGAACTTTTTGATTCCGATCTCATTCCAAACGACCGCCTTAAAATAAAAAAGCCTCCCCCGGCTTTACACCGGAGGAGGCTTTTCTTAGGATTGCGCCTGAAGTAAATCTCTACAGCGTAAAGCGGGGTCCCGGTGGCCAGACGACCACCACAAGCACGAGCCACACCATGACGGTGACGCTAAGAGATACTTGTTTTGCTACGCGGTTGAGATTCATAAAAATGAGTTCTGCCTCCAACTTGCCGGAAACTTCTTTCCTTTTGCAAGCAATTTTTTAATTCTATTCCTTAAATCCAATCTTACTTAGGAAAACCCAAATGGCACAAGTCACACTCAAAGGCAATCCGATTCCGCTCGAAGGTAAAGTTCCCGCTCCCGGCGATAAGGCACCCGAATTCAAAGCGATCAAACAGGATCTTTCCGAATTCGGTCTCAAAGACTATGCGGGAAAAGTGAAAATTCTCGTGGCCGTTCCAAGTTTGGACACTTCCGTTTGCGCGATCGAAACCAAAGTGTTTAACGAAAAAGCGGCGGGACTTTCCGGAATCGCAACCTTAATCATCTCCGGAGATCTTCCGTTCGCGATGAAACGTTTTTGTTCCACGGAAGGAATCGATTCTCCCAATCTCGTCACAGGTTCTCAGTACAGAGACTTTTCGTTTTCGAAAGCGTACGGAACTCATATCGCGGACGGTCCGTTAAAAGGACTTTCGGCAAGAGCGGTGTTCGTAGTGGATAAAACGGATACGGTGCGTTATGTGGAATTGGTTCCCGAAATCGGAACGGAACCGAATTACGCGGCGGCGCTTGCCGCGGCAAACGCGGCGCTTTAAGAGATATTACAAAAATAGAATTCCCTTTCGAACAAAATTCTCCGCTTCCGATCGGTAGCGGAGAATTTTAGAATATCATAATTTTTGAATTAACTGAAGAATCTTCGAAGAGACGAGTTTTTCGTCTTTCTGCCAGAGTTTTGTATGTTCTCCGCCTTCCACGGTTACCAATTCTTTCGGTTCCTTGGCCGCCTTTTCCAAACGAAGCCCGTGTTCGTAAGGAACTCCGTTATCCGCGGTTCCGTGAAAGATCAAAACAGGTCTTGGAGAAATCGATCCGATTACCTTTTCGGGAGAAAGATCGTCCGTTTCCAAATTCCCCCTCGTTTCGTAAAAGAAAATCACAAAAGGAAGCAAAGGATATTTCGGTAAACCGAAGTCGCGTTTGGCGACGAAAGAAACCACTTCGACGAAGTCCGCAAAGCCGGAATCAAAAATTCCGATCTTGATCTCGGGTTGTTCCGCCATAAAAAGAATGGAGGTCGCGGCTCCCATGGAAAACCCGAGAATGCCCGTGGACTTCATTCCCTTGTTCTTTACGAAATCCAAGGTCGCTTGCAGATCCTTTCGTTCGTGAAATCCCATGGAACTAAAGGACTTTTGACTTTCTCCGCAGTTTCTTAGATCGGGAAGAATCACGTTGATTCCCTGATCGTGGAACAATTTCACATAACGCAGACCTTCTCTTCTTGTCGCACCTCTTCCATGAATCGAAATCATAACCTTATCGCTCGGGCGATTCGCAGGAACCCACCAAGCGGAGATTTCCATCCCGTCCGAGGTTTTGTATTTTACGTTTTCGTAATTTAAGTCCAGATCCGCTTTCGGATCGTTGCAAAAAATGTAATGTTCCGGTTTGCATTTGTGCGGCGGTCTTGGATGAAGCAATACTTCCGCAAAATACCAAGCTCCTCCGATACAAGCGATAAAAAGAAAGAATATAAATCCTAAAATTCCATTCAGCAAAAAACGTTTAGACATAAACCTCCGATTCTCTTCCGATGTTTTTCCAATAAAAAATCCTTTGAAACAAGGCCCGAAGGCGAAGTCTCAAAGGATTTCAAAATTCAAGGGAATTCGATTCGAAATCGAATCCCCGATATTCTTATCCGATCAAACGAGAAACTTTTTCGTCAAGGAAACGAGACGTTTCACAAAATTGGTGTAAGGCGGATACATCAAATCGATCGAACTCAAAGCGGCTTGTCTTAGAACGGAACGTTCGTGTGAGAATGCCTTAAATCCGAAATAACCGTGATAACTTCCGTGACCGGAATGATTCACTCCGCCGAAAGGAAGATTCGGATTCGCGAGATGAAGAATCACATCGTTAACCGCGGCCCCGCCGGAAGAAGTTTCCTTAAGAATCTTTTTGATCGCACGTTCTTTTTTACCGAAGATGTAGAGAGCCAAAGGTTTCGGTCTGGAGTTGATCTTTTCGATCGCTTCGTCCAGGTTCGTGTAAGGAATCATAGGAAGAACCGGTCCGAAGATTTCATCTTCCATAATATTCGAATTGTCTGGTACGTTGCTGAGAAGAGTAGGCTCGATGTAGTTTTGAGAAGCGTCCGTATCCCCTCCCATTTCGATCTTCGCGCCCTTCTCCACCGCTTCGTGAATATAACCGGAAACTCGGTTGAAGTTACGATCGTTGATGATTCTACAGAAGTCCGCATTCTCCTTCAGAGGTTTTCCGTCCTTGCCGTAAAAATCCTTAACAACCGCTTTCGCTTCTTCCACGAAAGGTTTGATGAGATCGTTCGGAATCAACAGATAATCGGGAGCTACGCAGGTTTGTCCCGCGTTCAAAACTTTTCCCCAAACGAGTTTTTTAGCGGCCTTTTTCAGATCCGCACTACGATCGATGATCGCCGGAGACTTACCGCCTAACTCGAGAGTAACGCTGGTAAGATGTTTCGCCGCCGCGGTCATTACGATCTTTCCTACCTGAGTGCTTCCGGTAAAAAAGATATGATCCAAAGGAAGTTCCATAAGCGCGCCGGAAACCTGATAGTCTCCCGCGAAAACCGCAACTTCTTCTTTTGGAAAAACTTCGCTGATGATCTTCTGAGTGATTTCGGTTGTTGCCGGAGTGAACTCGGAAGGTTTGATCAAAACCGTATTGCCCGCCGCGATGGCCGCGGCAAGAGGAGCAAACGTAAGATAAAACGGATAATTCCAAGGTCCGATGATCAACACAACTCCGCGAGGTTCGTAGAGGATTTGGCTTTTCGATCCGAACAAGGTCATCGGAGTTTTCGCGTGAACCGGTTTCATCCATTTGCGAACGTGATGGATCGCGTCGTTGATTTCGGAAATCGAAGGCATAATTTCCGTGATGTCCACTTCCCTTGCGTGTTTGCGAAAATCGGAATTCACCGCTTTTTCGATTTCGGGAGTGTATTTGAAAATGGCCTGTCTCAATTTTTTCAAACGATCAATCCGCTGGCTCGCGGAGGTGAGTTTCATAACTTTATGAAAATGCTGTTTCTGGAGCTTGAACACACGTTCAATCTCTGCCTTATCTAAAGGCGGAAAGTTTGGAGTCTGGTTAGAATTCGGTATTTTTACCGGAGATTCCTGTAAAGTTGGCATCGGAAGTAGCTCCTTAATCTAGTTACAGAGATTTTTTTTCGGGAAACGAGCCCGATTCGGGCGGCCTCATTCTATCATCGCGGAATCGGAAAGCAATTCTTTTATGAGGCCCTTTTGTCTGTCCCTTAAGAGACCCAAGACCTCTTCGAAGACGTTCCCCCGATCCCCCTTTTTGGGGAGAATCGAAAGCCTTCCAAAGTTTCCGTCGAATCCGTTTAAGAATTCAGCAAATCTCCCTAACGTTAGACGTTATCCGTCGATTTTTTAATGAGACATGGAAATGGACGAGTTCTTCAAGAAGATTATCGAGTTGTTTTGGATTTCGATTCCGATAAGGAACGAACGTCAAAGAAAACTACCTTGGATCGAATGAAGGAAGATAAATGAAGAACGGCTATCGGATCGGAGATTCGTGATGAGACGGAATAAAATGTTAAAATTTAAACAAAGAATTTATTTCCTATATCGAAAAAATAGAATAGAATTGGAAATATTTTTCCAAGATTTCTTGCGAAGAAATTCCGATGACTTGACAAGAAAAGAACGCAACCGGAAGAATCAAAGTATATGAGTCAGAGCAAAACGTTAGAGCTCCATCATCATAGAGACCTCGGTCTCTACAGCAATCTGAAAGATCTCAATCATCCAGTACTCGAAAATTCTCCCGTTCATTATAGATTTCACAATCTCACCGAGAACGTGGATTCGATCATCAGCAGAACCTTGGATCGTTATCTGTTACAGCTCGATATCATCTACGTAAGGGACTCCGTGTTCGCGACCTTAAAGGAAACGATCGCCAACTCGATCAAGGCGAACATCAAAAGAATTTATTTCCGCGAGATGGAAGCCGACATTCACAACCCCGAAGTTTATAAACAAAAGATTTTAGGTTTCAAAAAGAAATACATCGATAACAAGGAAAAATACGAAGAACTTCTTTTTAAGAATAATTTCGTAGTTCTAGTTTCCTTTATCCACAACAAGGACATGATTCGCATCCGAGTGATGAACAACGTCAAACTCAGTCCTACCGAAGTGGAAAGAATCAATCAAAGAATCGAGAAGTCAAAAGTTTACAGCGATCTCGCGGAAGCGTTTATGGAAGCCGGCGACGAAACCGAAGGCGCGGGACTCGGACTGATCATGTCGCTGATCATGTTGAAGAACGACGGACTTTCCGCCACCTCTTATAAGATCGAAAGTCAAGGAAACAACACGAGCGTAATCATAGACATTCCTCTCAACATCACGAAAGAGAATCTTCAGTTACAAAAGACTCAGGACATCATCAAGAACATAGACGGACTTCCGACGTTTCCGAAGTCGATCCAAGATATCCAAGCGATGATCGAAAGACCGAATTCTTCCATCGGACAAATCGCGGAAACGATCAAGAAGGACGTGGCTCTTTCCGCGAATATTCTAAAACTTGCAAATTCCGCCGCGTTCATCCGAGCGAACAAAGTGGAATCCTTGGACAGAGCGATCCAACTCATCGGACTCAAAGAACTCAATCAACTTCTTTATTCACTCGGAACCAAACAGATCTTGGAAGATAAGTTCCCCGCGTTTCTTTCCATCTGGGAAAAATCGAATCAGTGCGCGTTCTATTGCAAACTTGTCGCGAACAGGATGAATCTTCCCAAGGACACGGTAAGCAACCTGATGTCCGCCGCATTGTTACACGACATCGGAGAAATCATCCTTCTTTCCTTGGAAGAAAGAACGATGAAGAGCATCGGCAAAATCTCGGCTTCCAAGGAAATCGCATCCGCCGTTTCGATGGAAGAAGCCGCATTAGGAATTACTCATACAAAAGTCGGCGCGCTGATCGCCGAAAAATGGAACTTCCCGGACATTTACGCAAAGGCGATGGAATACCATCACAGACCGTTGAGTGTGGACGAGGAATTCGCGCCTTACATCTATCCGATCTATATCGGAGATATGATGATCAAGATCAACAACGAGGAAGCGAAGTACAGCGAGATTCCGGAAAAGATTCTCCAGTTCTGCAAGTTCGGAAGTTCGGGAGATTTCCATTCTTTCAGAACCAAGGCGCTCGAAAACTTTCTCGCGAGTACGAGATAAAATCGGCGAACGAGTTTAGCCGGCTAAACTTCCGAAGAACAACGACGATATAAAACGTTTTTTGAATACGTTTTTATAAAAAGTCGTAAGAATTTTTTTTCGTCACTAAAAGCCAGCTTTTCGTCAGTTATGAAATAAATTTCTCATTTCGCTTTATACCTGTTCGCTTAACAAAATAGTCACTTCGGATTATTGTCTCTCCTTTGGCCCCATGCGAGAATAAAACTCGTTAAGGCTACATGCCGGAGGGATCGATGAAAGGCTTTCTAAAATTAGCGAGTGTGGTTCTGGTGGGAGGGGTTCTTCTTTTTGGAGCGAATGCCTGCACGAACTCGCAGGATCCCAACCTTCTTTGGCTTTTAAGCGCAACTCAGCCCAATCCTTCCGCGGCTCCGGACGGAGAACAACCATTTAGCATCGTGATCAACGACGAAACAGCACCCGTGGATTTCGTGTTCGATACGACCAAAACGGTGAACGTAAACATTCAGGTTCTGAGTCCGGAATCTCCGATTTCCGGAAGTTTAGTACAAATTTTTAATATAGATAACACCGCGCAGAAGTCCATCTTCAGAGCGGCCACTTCCGAAAACGGGGAAGTTAAGGGAAGTTTCACCATCGACGAAGCGACTCGTAAGGTTTTTCTGAAAGTGGAAGCTTTCGGACAACTCTACGAAGCCGAAATCGAAATCATCAATTCTTACAGCATTTCCAGAAGAATCACCGTGGTCATCAAGGGGAACAGCAACGTAGCTTATCCCGATAGCGACGGGGACGGAATTGCGGACAAAGACGACGCATATCCCAACGACGCGACTCGTGCGTCTACGTTCCGTTATCCGACCGAAGGTTATTATACGATTTCTTTCGAAGACTTATATCCCGCACAAGGGGACGCGGACTTTAACGATTACAACGCAAGAGTCGTCTTTGAAGAGGATTGGAACGCGAAAGGTGAAGTGTCAAGAGTGCGCGCAAACTTCGTTCACGTAGCGAAGGGCGCGGGTTACAACCACACTCTTCATCTTACGATTCCGGGAGTTACCGCATCTTCATACGCTTTGACAAGATACGGTTTCGACGGAACCACCGTGGAATCCAATACGGGCGGAAACGATTCTGCGATTTCTTCTCTGGAAATTCTTCCTAGATCCAATACGACGATCCAAAACTCGAACTCTTCCAGATCGAATACGGTTTTCAAAAAAGGAAAATCGGCGAACTTAGAAGTGATCTTACAAAACGCGATCAATCGCGTGAGTTTAGGACCCGCTCCGTATGATACGTTCGTAAAAGTCATCAACACCAATAAGGAGATTCACTTTCCGAAAAGATATTTCGACGCGAACGGAAAGGATCTCTATCTGGATTCTACCGGATTTCCATGGGCGCTTTTGGTTCCCGGAAATTTCCTCTGGCCTTATGAAAGCACGGATATTCGTAAATCGTATCCTTCTTTCAAACCTTGGTATGAATCCTCCGGAAACACGAACCAAGATTGGTATCTGACTCCGGTTACTTCCGAAGTTTTCCCTGCCACGAATTGAACTTTGAACTCATTTCCCCGGGATTTTCTTCCCGGGGCCTCTTTTTTTCTTTTCTTTCTTAGCGGCGCATGAGATTGTTTTAACCTCTTATGCGGGAACTAAAACCTAAGAATCGAAAACTTCCTTCCTCTCCGGCAATCTTAGAATCGGGTCTTTCACCCAAATTCTTTCTAAATCTATTGAAGGAAATTTCTCCGATCGTCGCAATCGACGACAAACAAACGATTCTTTTTGCAAACGAATCCTTTCGTAAGGAATTCGGAGGGAGTTCCCGCAATTTAATGGGGAAGAATCTGTTTCGGATCTTCGGTCTCAACCCGGTCGATCAGGAAGAAATGGAATCCAATATCAATCTTTCCAAAAGAGGAAAGGTTCAAAACCAAGAATTCAGAAAACAAAAGATCTATTACGGTTATTCGGTGTTTCGTTTCGGAGAAAGTACGGGAATCATTCTCAAGAACATCACCGAAAACAAAAGGTTGGAAAGGAAAATCGCCAACCTTCACACAAAGCTCCTACAGTCTCAAGAAGAGGAAAGAATTCGACTTTCGCGGGAACTCCACGACGGCGTTGGACAAACCATTCTCGCGGCCAAACTCAACTTTCAAGCCTATAGCAGAAATCCTAAGATCTACGAGGCTCAGTTTGATACGGGGCTTTTGTTGATCGACAAGGCGAGTCAGGAGCTTCGAGACATTTATACGAATCTTCACCCTTCCACTTTGCGGGAAATCGGTTTGGAAGCCGCGATCCGAGCGTTGAGTTCCGACTTGTTTCCTCCAACCGATGTGATCGCTGATTTGGACCTCAACCTAAAACCGGATCTTCAACAGACGATCGCCAATCAGGTTTTTAGAATCGTCCAAGAAATCTTTCAGAACGCGATCAAACATTCTCAAGCGAGAAAGATTTCTTTGAAGATCCACGTCAAAGGAAGGCAGTTATCCTTGGACGCAAAGGACGACGGAATCGGTTTTCAGGAAAGAAAGGTAAGAGCGAGGTCTTCCGGTTTTGGACTTGAAAATATCCGAAGAAGAGTGGAAGATTTAAACGGAAAATTTAAGATTGATTCTTCCGCCGGAAAAGGTACTAAGTTCATCATCCGAATTCCTTTGGAAAAAAACAAAACAACATCCACCAAAAAAATATGAAACCTGCTGTGACGAAAATATTCTTAGTTGATGACCACGCCATTCTTAGAGAAGGGCTTAAGATGATTTTATCCGGACAAACCGGTTTTGAAATTTGCGGAGAATCGGGAGACGCGGAAAAGGCGCTCGATCAAATCGGCAAACTGAATCCCGACTTGGTGATCACCGATATTTCCATGCCGGGTCTGAGTGGAATCGATCTCGTAAAAAATCTGAGAAAGTATTATCCGACCATTCGCACCATCATTCTTTCCCGTCACGACAACAAAGAATACGTTCAGAAACTATTGGAACTCGGGATCAACGGTTATGTTTTGAAAGACGACGCGGGCAACGATCTACTGCGTGCGATCGAAGCGGTTCACAAAGGGGAAACGTATTTGAGTCCGGGCATCACGGCTCATTTCTTATCCGGCTTTGTGGGTGGTAAACCGGGAGAAGAAAATCAAGACGCTAAAAAAGCGTTCTCCGTTCTTTCGGATCGCGAACGGGAAATTTTAAAACTCGTAGCGGAAGGAAATTCAAACGAATCGATCGGAAAGATCCTGAGAATTTCTCCGGCAACCGTTAAGGTTCACCGTGCGAATATCATGAAAAAATTGGATCTTCATAAGGTAGCCGATCTTGTGATGTATGCGATTCGCGCGGGCCTGATCGAATCCTAACAAACGACTCACCTCGAGCCCCTTCTAGGTGAGTGACACTTAATAAAAATTTCCATTTCGGTTTAAAAAACTCGATAAAAGAATTTGACCTCGCCCCCAAATAGTTGTATAATACAACTACATATATGAGCGAGTTCCAAATAGAAAACACTTTGGGATATAGAGTCAATCGTTGTGGAATCGCGATGAGACAGGATTTACGACGTCGGTTTAACGAACAAGGTCATTCGATCACACCGGAAGAATGGATCATATTAAACCGACTTTGGGAAAACGACGGCCTCACCCAAAACGAAATATCGCAAAAGACGATCAAAGACAAAACGACAGTGACCCGTTTTTTGAGTAAGATGGAAGAGGACGGATTGATTCAAAGAAAATCTTCGACGGAAGACAAACGAGTCAATCACGTACATCTTTCCGCAAAAGGAAAAAAGCTGAAAGATCGGTTGATCCCGATCGCAAAAGAACTGATGTCGAATGCGGCGAAAGGAATTTCACCCGAACATCTACGAATCACTCTCGAGACATTGAAGCAAATCGAAACAAATCTATCCAACCTCGATTCTTTCCAAGAATGAAGGAGACAAACTATGAATCATGAAAAGAAAATCGGTTTTTTAATCGCGGGAGTAGCCCTCTCGGTTCTTATTTTTGGATGCGTTATGTGCTATCGCACCATCGGAATACCTCCGCTCATCATCATCGGCGGTTCAGGAACCATCGGATTTATCCTCTGGTATCGAACCTATCTTTGGAATCCAATCGAACCCAAGTTGATTCTTCCCCTGTTCGTTTTAACGGTTGCGGGTTTACAGGTTCACTTAGTCGAGGAATTTTTCAGCGGCTTCGGTCCTGCCATGAGCCGATTGTTTAACATTCCCTGGACCGAAAGCGGTTTTATGCTGATTTTTATGATGGTCGGTCCGATCATCTACACGTTAACCACATTGGGACTGTTTTACAAGGTAAGAATCGCGGGCTTCGTCGCTTGGTTTATTTTCATCGGTCCCGGTTTCGCGGAGTTCACACACTTCATCTTCCCGTTGATTCCTCCGGCTATCGAACCCGGAAATCTTGCGAATGTCGATCAGGTGATCAAGGGAACGCTCGTGGCGAACATGCCGAACTATTATATCAAAACCACGGGAGTATATTACTTTTCCGGAATGTGCACCGCGGTTTTACCGATGATTCCTGGCGGTTACGCAATCTATCGTTTGATTCGCGAAAGCAAAATCGCAAAAGTGATCCGATAATTTTCGCTTAAACGATATACAAAAACGAATGCATGGATCGGCGATTCCCGTCGATCGTTCCGCGCCGTTTGGATTTCGTTCCAAGCGGCGTTCTTTTTATTCTTTTCTTTTTCGATAAAGGCAAGAAAACCTGACCTCGTTCGCAAACACAAGGCGTATCTCTTATATACGAACTCCGAAGGTCAAGCACCTGAGTGCTTTGTTGAAAACACTCAAGAGGAAGACGAGCTCGGATTTTTAGGATACATTCCTGATATCTCCAACAAAGGAAGAATG
Source organism: Leptospira barantonii (assembly GCF_002811925.1). Lineage (NCBI taxonomy): Bacteria > Pseudomonadati > Spirochaetota > Leptospiria > Leptospirales > Leptospiraceae > Leptospira > Leptospira barantonii. Next base: position 622,991 of record NZ_NPDS01000001.1, on the reverse strand, counting down.
AAAGAACTATGAGCCCACAAAACAAGATTCAAAACTACTTTTTGAGGAACGTGAATCTTTTCACATTCGTCGCGCCCGCTTGGATTTGGTTTCTTTCCTTGATCGGAGCAATCGCCGCGCTGGGCATCGTAGCCTACGCAATCTTGGAACTCGGCATAAGACAAGCGGGTTCGTCCGAGTTTATGGTTTTCGTTTTTTTTGGCGGGCTCGCGATCCTATTCTTATTTTTGTTCTCTTTGTTGATCTATTCCCTGTTTCCGAACTATAAACCTTTTCTAATATTCACTCTGATCATTTCCGCGATTTGTTTTTCCACGAATTCTTACGTTCTCAACCACGAAGTGTTTCCTCCGTTTACGGAAAGAACGGTTTGGGTTCTTTGGATTTCGTTTTCGATTCTCGCGTTATCCTTTTTTATGGATAAAATTCCTTCGATCGTGTTGCCTTTCTTCCAACCGATTCTGATTTTGGGAGTGTTCGTTTCCACGTCGTTCGCTTTGGTTTTGGCGCCTTTGATGATTTTCAGTTGGGCTCTGGTATGGATGGCGGGTTTGGGGTTTCTTCCCTACGGTCCTTTGTTTGCGATCACCGCGTTCGGTCAGGCGATTTTTAAGATCCATTCTTCCCTGGACGATAAGCTCAAAAAAATTTCAACGGGTTTGATTTTTGGAACCGCGATTTTATTCATTAGTTATTCTGCATATTATTTCGTTCAGTGGAACCACGCGGAACATATTCTTTCCAAACCGGAAACGATCCAAGGAAACAACCGAATCGATGCGGACTTACCGGATTGGGTTCAAAAGGCTTCCCGTCTGAGAGTGAATCACGTTACGGAAATGGTTCTTCAACCCGATCGGGGATCTCAACTCGGTTTGTTCGCCGCTCAGACTCAGTTCGATCCGCTTGCGTATTTCGCGTCGCAGGGATTCGTTTCTATGTTTAGAACTCGATCCGAAAGAATTTCGGGAGAGGACGCGGGAAAAATGTTACATCTTCTTTTCGGAAAATCGCACGCTCATTTGGAACGATTGTGGAGAGGGAACTCTTTGATTACGACGGATATAAATTCACACGTGCAGATTCATCCGGAACTTAGAGTGTCTTATACGGAAACCACCCTCTCCGTTTATAACGAAAATTCTTCCTCGAATCGACCTTGGATCGGTTTCGGTTCGGCGTTTGCCTCTCCGGAAGAAGCGATCTATACGATCACGGTTCCCGAGGGAAGTATCTGCACGAAACTTTCTCTTTGGATCGACGGCGAAGAAAGACCGGCAAGACTTACATTTCGTTCAAAGGCGCATAACGCGTATCGGACGATCGTGGGAACGGAACGGAGGGATCCTTCTTACGTGGAATGGTTGGACGGCAATCGACTTCGTCTAAAAATTTTTCCGGTCGATCCCGGAAACTATAGAATGGTGAGAATCGGTATCGTCTCCCCGCTCAAGGCGGACAAAAACAAACTCGTCTACGAAAGAATTCGTTTCGAAGGACCTATTTCCGATTTTGCAGATCAAACGGTGAACGTGGATTTGTTTTCAAAGGCTCCGATCGAGTTGGATTCCTCCGGGATTTCCCTCAAAGAAAAGATCGTTTCCGATTCCCAAGTTCGTCAATGGACCGGAAGTAGCGGTTTTAGAGGTTGGTCCTTTTCCTTTCCGTCCACGGTTCCTTCGGGAACGATCTCGGCCGCGGGTATGACGTATAACGTGTCTCCTCTAAAAAAACATACGTCCCGGTTCGAGCCGGACAGGATCGTTGTCGCATTAAATTCCGCGCTTTCAAGATCGGAATGGAAGAACGCGGTTCGTAAGATTTATTCTTTCGGAATTCCGGTTACGATCCTTACGAACGAATGGTTTCAGGCGACGGACGTCGAAAAGGCGATTCGTTATCTGGACGAATGTGAAATTCCATCGTTCAATCTTTTTCCTTTGCACTTGGAGGAACTTTTGACTTCCAGGGTTTCGGGGAAAAATCCTCTTTGGATCACCGCCGGTGAAACTCAATCGATTCCATTAGGAGAACTCAGAAACTCGAATCGTTTTGAGGGAATTCAACTCGCCTCCGCAAAAAGATCGGAACCCGTAAAGATCGCAGTTCTAAACGGAAAACATTCCGAATACGTGGCGAGCCTGATCGATCTGAACCAGATGGTTTCCGTTGCGGAAAACGAAGAAGAACTTTATAATATTCTAAAAAACAAAAGTATCAACGTTCCCGTGGACGACGAAAACGAAATCGCGCTTCCCTATTCCGAACTCACATTACAACGATCTAACAAGGCCGAGGACCCGCGACCCGGTTCCGATCTTTTGATCCGAATGTCGATTCAAAGAAAGATCATGAAACAACTGGGAAAACGTTTTTTCGATCGTGATTTGGATAACGCGGACCTTGTGGATTTGGCAAAGGACGCGATGGTGGTTTCTCCCGTTTCTACGTTGATCGTTTTGGAAACGGAACACGACTACAAACGTTTTGGAATCAACGCGAACTCATCCGCACTCGGTCAAAGTAAGTTGGAAGCTCCTGGTTCCGTTCCCGAACCGGAAGAATGGTTGTTGATCGTTTGTATCCTTTTCGGCGCGCTCTTCTATTGGAAAACAAGAAGGCAATTCGCTTAACAATCAAAGACCATGACGACGACTCTTACTACTTCGGATGCGAACACAAGGAGTCGCGCGCTTTTTTCGATCGGATTTCTTTCGATCGTCTGTCTGATTCCGATGATCAGAGTCGGACAGGATCTTTTGAGCGCGCGTTCCGTTTTTGAATTGTATCCGGTTTTGTTTCTTCCTCTTTTTATACGATCTCGAACGGAACCGGAAACGATTTCCAATTTTAAAAAAACGATTCTTACTTTTTTGCCGGGAACTCTATTCGTGATTTTCGGAATCGCATTCCAAAGACTCAGTCTTGTATGGATCGGCTCTTTTTGGAATATCATTTCCGTGATTCATCTCGGAGGAATTCGATTCGCATGGCCCGCTCCGTTTTTGATCTTTGCCATTCCGCCGATCACCGGTTTCGGTTCTTTGTTCGTGGGTTACAAACTTCGTTTGATCGTGACTGAAATCGCCGTTCAATTCATTCAACTTGTGGACAAGGGTTCGATCGCGGTCGGCAATCAAATCCTATTTCACGGAGAATGGTTCCTGGTGGATCGTGTTTGTGAAGGAATGAAGATGGGGCTCGCATCGATTCTCATCGGAGCCGCGTTTGCGCTTCGATCCGATCGGAGCGGTGCAACCGTGATCGGGTTTGCGCTTCTTCCTCTTTGGTTTTTTTCCAATCTTTGCCGAATTTGTTTTTTAGTTTTGTTTCAGATTCCCGCGGGAACTTGGAGACACGAATTCATCGGAGTGATTCTTTTTGTCTGCGGAGTTGTTGTCCCTCTCGCAATTCTTTCTTTGATTTTTCCGAATCGAGATCAAAAAGAATTCAATTTTTCGAATGTAGTTTTGCGTTCTCCTTCGAAAATTCTTTGGCTGATTCTTCCTTTGTTGACGATCGGCTTCTTGTTTTCAAACCGATTGATTCCGATCAAAACCCATTCTTGGCCGGCGCAGATCAATACGTTTCAATTGGATGCGGATTCCACCTTAAAAGATCCTCGGATCGCGGTGTATGTTTCGGGTGAGAATTATCTGATTTTAAAAAGGGAATTGTTCGCGGTCGGCACCGGTCACGACCCGAGAATCTGCTTCGAAGCTGTGGGATTCTCGTTTACGGAACAAGGCGCCGACAACGGGATCAGCCGAGGACAACTCAAAAGTCCGTCCGGTGCAAAACCGATTCTTCTTTGGTGGTTTTCGATCACCGAAAAAAACACGTTAGACGAAGCCGGATTAGCAAACATAGAAAATCACGCGCCTCGGAGATCGACATCCGATTTGGACTGGAGATGGAAACGTTTTCTAGGAGCGGATGTGATTCAGTGGAATTTATACGGCCCGAACGAAAACGAACTCTATCGAATTGCGAAAACGATTTCGAAAGATCCGATATAAGAGCGCGTATCAAAGCATTTATTAAAACGAAGTCATTGCCGAACACAAACGAGCCGCTTCGAAAGGTTGCACGCTTCGGAGAAAAAGGAAATGGAAGTGTCATTCGTCGCATTCCCCATGCCATAAGCTCCATTCGATCCACCTGTTCCATCCGACCAATTGTTGCAAATCTCAGTCGTACTGACCGTCCAATCGGTGCTCAAGCCGGTCCACCATAACACACCGGCGCTGGGGTCTATATTGGTCAATAGTCCGGGTGTGGGGAAAACGACAATCCCCGCCGAGTTCGTAGTAAACACTTTTACGGGAGATGCGGTGGTGCCTTTATAATAGGCTTGATTCGGCGAAAGAACCCAATTGGAATTTTCAGCCGGGTTCGTACAATAAGCCGTCGTGCAGGCAATGCGTGTCGGCCCGACGTTCGTTACGATCAAAGCCTTATAATCGGTTCCAGTTCCCGGTAAAGAAGCAAAATTGTTGTTCTTTTCGTTCGCGCAAATACTATCTCCACCGGTTCGAGTTCCTCCTCCCAATTGCCCGGATGTGGTCCCGTTCGTCACAAAAAGAAACTTATATGAAAGAACCGGATCGGTCGTCCCACCGCCGCCATTGCTTGCATTCGAATTCAAAAGGGCGAGAAGCAAAACGCCGGAAGTATCGCCGGGAAACGGAACCGAACACCCGGTCCCGAAAAATAAAAGTAGAAAAATAGAATATACGAATTTCAGAATATTATTTCGAATCACTCGAACTCCTTTCGAAAACTGAGTTCGATTCTTCCCAGGGAAAGAAAAGAATTCGGTTGTATGTTCGGCTGATTCCATCTGGATAGTCCTTCCGATTTTGATTCTATCAAAACGGTGGTGGATTGAAAAGAACGTTTTTCCAACCACACGTTCAAGCCGTAACTCAAAAGGGCTAAGACGCCTATTCCCACTTGATTATTTTGATGGTTTTTGTATTCTTTTTTATCCTCGTCCCTTTGATGAATCAGATAAAAGGATACGGGAAGAGGAGTCGTCAAGGCGGCTAACGTTAAAAACGCGGGATCGTTCGAGGAGGATTGAGAAAGCGAATTCCCCGCCATTCTTTCCGCGTTACCCGCAACCGCGAGCGCACCGAACCATAAAAAAATCAAAGAAGCTTTTTTGTATTCCTTTCTTTCGATCGGAAGCAAACCCGGAACCCAGACTTTCCAAGTGGAAACTCCGGTCACCGCCTGTTTTTTCTCCGCTTCATAAACGCTTTTGGGTCGATCGTGTTCCACAAGAAACGAAGACCATTGGCTCCACGAAGAAGGTTTTCCGAAACGATTGAGAGCCGAAATTCTAAACTCGTATTCTCCCGCAGGAATCAGGAATTCCAAGCTGTTCGTGACCACCTTTTCCTCCGCGAAAAGAGTTTCGGGAGTCGACGTTTTGCGAACTTCCACCTTATATCCGTTGTTTCCCTTCACCTCGTTCCATTCTATGTAAAAGGTGTATTTTTTATCTTCCGAATATGCAGAATAGCTAATAAACAAGCAAAGCAGAAGTAGAATTTTTCCCGCTAAAGATTTCAATCGTCTATTCCCCTTTTTTGCCGCTCGTTTTCGTTTCTGGCGCGGCCAAGTCTTCTCTCAATACGATTTTAAAATCCGCTTTGGTTTGATTTGTTTCGTTCCCTTCTTGGACCAATGTCCAGGAGAATTTTCCCACGTCCAACACGCTCAGATCGGTAAGCCGAAAAGATTCTCCGTTAACGGACCGTTTGAGAATGGATTCCCCTCCGGCCCCGTAAAGATTTAGACTCCATTTTTCGTTCTTGGAGTTCGCACTGTGTTTCCATCGGAACACGATCGAATTCTGTCCCGTCATATCCACGGTTCTTCCTTTGATCGGAAACACGAGGGTGGGAATTGAAGAATTTTCCTTTTCGTTTTTTATACCGTTCGTATTAACGGAAGTCGTATTAGCCCCGCCGTTTGCCGCAACGTTGGAGGCCGGAACGTTTTCCTCCGCTTTCGGCGATGTCGCATTAGCAAGGGAAGAATTTTCCGGCTCGACGTTCGTTTGTGCGATCTCCGTTTTTTCCACCTGAAAGGATCGGGCCTCGGAAACGGATTCAGTTCCGGGTAAATTGGAGAACGACTTCACTCTCCAATGATATTTTCCGCCGGACAAAGGAAGCGATATCGAAGTTTTAAAAACCGTAAGTTGTCTTAAACCCGATTTAAAATCGGCCGATTCGGAAATTTCAAGAATATAACCGGTCGCCAATCGGGAAGGTTTCCAACGAAAGGATTGTAAAGAAGTTCCTTCCAAGCTCGTATTCTTCAAAGGAAAGAGTAATGTGACCGGAGGATTGGGAAGAATTCTAAACTTGCGAACATCGGAGATCTTTTTCTTATCGATGGAAACGAGTCTCCAGTAGTAGATCCCTTCGGGAAGATTCGCGTCCGAAAATTCTCCCTTAAATTCTTTTTTGAGAATGATCGGATTAAAACTTCGGTTTAACGAAATTTCCAATAATCCGACTTGAGAATTCGGATCCGATTTCCATCTGAATCCGATCTTCGCTTCTCCGGTTTCCGGAAAAATCCTGTGATTGTCTTCCGGTTCGATCAGTTTCCATTCTTCCTTAACGGGAATCGAAACGTAGTCCGTGATTTTCGCCTTTTGGCCTTCCTGTATTTCTCCGCCCGATTGGTCGGAGCCCATCCATTTTAGTTTTCCTTTGGCGAGTTCGACAAGATTTTCTCCGGTGGACTCACGCGTTATACGAAACAGGCTCGGTTCGTTGGAGGACTTCAGAGTATTCTTAGCGGAAATCAAACTTACGGACTTGCCCGATTGAACCCGCACGGAACCCTCTTCCAATTCGATGAGTTCCTCTTCTTCCTTAAGATTGATTACGATCATGGATCTCGGATCCAATTCGAACTTGGTTCCCGAAGTTAGTGTGACCACGGCTTCCGAAAGTTCGTCCGTTCTCACCGAGTCGTGATTGAAGATCGGAAAGTTCTGTTCCACGTCCTGCCAGATCATTCTATCCGAGAATTTTCTCTGCGCGGTTTTGTATTTGAACGTGATGTTTCCTACGGTTTCTTTTCTCCCCTCTCCGAAATCCGCGGCGCCTTCTCTCCAAAAAAGAAAAAGAGAAGCCGTGAGTGCGAGGAGAGATAAGGCTCCCACATGAATTTCCTTTCGAAATTCAGAATATAGATTCATGCCAAGGACCGAGAAGGCGATTCGGGATCCGGAATTCCGCACAACACGCGCAATTCTTCCAAGGACTTAGGACAATCCTGATCGTCTTTCCAACCTAACACCGCGTAGATGGACTGCGGCTTTTCCTTTCCCCGAATCCAAACGGGAGGAAGTTCCACGAAGTTAAAATGATCCTTTCCTTGTTGATAAGTAGTTTCGGAAATCAGAATGTCCGTTCCGAATTCTTTGTTTAAGTATTCGATTCTGGAAGCGAGATTGACCGTGTCGCCGATCACGGTGAATTCCAATTTTTTTTCGGAACCGATCTGCCCCACGATCACGGGACCCGAGTTGATTCCGCAACCGAAACGGGTAAACGGTCTTCCGATTTCGTGTCCCTTTCGGTTGAACTCGATCAAGGCTCTTCGCATTAACAGGGCGGCGTTGATCGCGTTTTTCGGTTCGTTTCCGTCGTAGACGAGCGCGCCCCAATGCGCCATAACCGCGTCTCCGATAAACTTATCCACGATTCCTTGCGTAAGATGAATACATTCCACCATTTCGGTGAAGTATTGATTTAAAAATTCGACCACCTCTTCCGGTTTCATTTTCTCGGACATCCCGGTGAAGTTTCTCAAATCGGAAAAGAATACCGTGACTTCCCGGTTTTCTCCGCCCAGTTTGAGATCGGAAGATAACGCGCGTTCGGCGATCTCCTTGTTTACGAACTTACCGAAAGTGCTTTTGATTTTTTCCCTTTCTTCAAGTCCTCTGGCCATTCTTAAGAACGAATTGGTGAGAACCCCGACCTCGTCGTGTGTGGTCGCTCGTATATCTACGTGATAATTTCCCTGTTCGACCTTTCTCGTAGCGGAAAGAAGTTGAATGATCGGAATCGTAAGAGTTCTGGAAAACACGAACACGACGAAAAAAGCGACGGACAACACCGAGATCATGATGAGAAGATTCTGTCTTCTGATTTTGTAAACGGCTTCGAAGGCGAGATCGGCGTCTAACGTGGAAATGATTCCCAGGCCCCCCACTTCCAATTGTTGATAGGAACCCAACACTTCTCTGCCTTCGAAATCGAAACGTTGTGATCCGTTATCGGAAGGGCTACGGAGCATATTCTCCACAAGCGGATGTTTTTTATAATCCTTACCCGAAATCGCCTCCTTATCGTTGGAATGTGCGATCAGATTTCCGGAAGAATCGACCACGGACATCTGAAAGAAGTCGGTTTGTCTTACCGCAAGAAAGGAATCCAAAAATTCCGTGGCGGAAAAAACCAAACCCGAAATTTCGGTTCCGTTTTCGACCGGAAGCAAAACCGCAACGGCCGGAAAACCGAACTCGGAAGAAACATTCAATACTTCTAATGCACCGGATAAACGAGAAGACGCTTTTTCAAGAGCGGCTTTCAGAGTTTCAGGATCGGGAACACCCGAAACGGAATTGTTTTTTAGAAACTTCAAATTCCAAAACAAGGAACTGATTTCACGAACCGAGTCTCCGGGTTTCGAACGAAAACGTACGTAGGCGACCGCGTTCGAGTTGGCTCGAAAGAATTTTTCGGATTCTGCCGGGCGGAAGTCCTGAATCTTACGCGTTGTTTCCTTCAATTGTCCGCTCAGTTGAAGACCGGTCATTCTCGCCAAAGAAAGATTGTATTCCTGGATGAGAATCTCGCTGTACATTCTAAAAAAATACGTGGCCATCGTAATCATCAAACTCATGCTGATCATGATGATCGCGGAAACGATGGAGAGAAGTTTTACGCGGATCGTAAACCTTGAAGGACGAAACGGCTCGAATTCATGTCCGTGAATCGGATGAGGGTGCTTTAGAAAATCATGATATTGTGATTCGATTTCGGACGCGACCCCGTGACGAGTCCAAACAAGACACGAACTATTGTGCGAACGATTCCTCAAAAATTGAAAAAACTTTTCGGAGGATTCTCCCGTACCGGAAAGAATCTTATCGCTGTCCGCGGAAGAGATCGTAAAACCGCCTTGTTTCAGATCCCGCACGAGTTTTAAAAAATCATTGGATTTTTTGAGGGACTCCGCCTCTTTTCCGGGAAGGCAAAAAACGACTTCGCGAATTCCGAGCGAAAGTTTTTCCGAAATCAAACTTCGGATTAATAAATCGGGGTCTTCCGAATCGGAATGCAGATTCGGCAATTCTTCCCAACGAATCGATTTGTCGTTCTTCCTTTTAAATAAATCAAGCAGGCTGGACATCCGTTCCCTGTTCTCCTTAATTCTGGAGTAGAATGAAGATGTTTTTTATCCTGTCATCCTAAAATCGAAAATTTAAACAGAAGACATAGTTTTACGGGAACGATTTGAACGAAAACGGACACAAATAGGACAAAGAAGAACTCCGGTTCCGTTTTTTATTTTAGTTTAATCGCGTCCCATTTTTCCCGAGCTTTTCGAATCCAACCGGAAGTGTCCTTTTCCCAAAGAACTTGGACGTCGTGATCGTAGTTGAGATACAACTTTCCGTCCACGATCTTCCATTGATTCGGATCGATGTTTACCTTTTCACCCATCGCGATTCCGTAAGCGCAATAACCGCCGAACTGAGGGGCGTATTGTTCCGGATGTTCACGAAAGAGTTTTAGATTTTCAGCGGAGGAAAATCTCCAATCCGCGTCCTTCCAACGAAATGAAAATTCCGTTTTACCCTCAACCGGTCTTCCCAAAGTGAAATACGCCACCGGATCATAACCGTCGATCGCAAGATTCTTCCATAACGTTTTATTGATTTCGGAAGCGTTTAGGGAAAGAACCGTAAAGAGAACGAGAACCGAAAAAAACTTTTTCATTTTCACCTCGTTTAATAGTTCGATTTTATTTTTCGAATGTTACGCGAAGTGAAACGAAAACGATTTGGCCTTGCACGATTGGGATTCGACTGAAAACTATGTTTCATGGATTGGAACTTTCCGCAGACCTGGTTCTCGAAGGAATTTCTAACGGAGCTCGGAACGGCGACGGGAATTTTTCTATTCGTATTATTTTTCGGTTATATATTGGGGGATAGAATCGTTCCACGATTGTCCGGCGTTTTGTTTCAGAATAAAATTCCGAGTTCACATCCTCTTTATAAAGCGGGAAGAAGAATCATCCGCTTATTGTTCTTTCTGCTCGCGTCCTTTTTGTTTCTTCAATTCTTAAAACCGATTTCCGTTTCCGGAGAATCCCTCTTTTTAGGATTCAGAATTCTTTCGATCATCCTTTTGACGTTCGCGCTCGTTCATCTTTTTTCCGCCGTGTTCGAAACGTATTCCGAAAAAACGGAAGGTTTGCTCTCTTCCGCGTCCATCATCAGCAACGTAATCCGAATCACGTTATTCGCCATTGGCGTCCTTTTGGTTTTACAATCGCTCGGAATTTCGATCGCGCCGATCTTAGGAGCTCTCGGAGTCGGAGGTCTTGCGGTCGCATTGGGATTGCAACCCACTCTTTCGAATTTATTCTCGGGCCTAAGTATTCTGCTCGGCAAACAACTCAAAAAAGGCGATTACGTTCGGCTTCAAGGGGAGAATCTGGAAGGTTACGTGCAAGACATCACTTGGAGAAGTACTACGATCCGAAGATTCAACAACAGCACGATCGTGGTTCCAAACTCGGTGATGGCTTCCTCGGTTTTTACTAACTTCGATCTACCCACGAAAGAATTTTCGATTCAGATAGAAGTCGGAGTCGCTTATCAATCCGATTTGGAAAAGGTGGAATCCCTTTCGATCGAAATCGGAAAGGAAGTTCTCGGAAAATTCTACAAGACGCCGTCTTCTCAGGAAGTCTCCTTCGCTTATCAAAAGTTTGGGGAGAATTCGATCGACTTTAAGGTCGTTCTTCCTTCGCTCGAGTTCACGGATCAGTTCCCGATCAAACACGAATTCATCAAACTGCTTCATTCCCGTTTTCAAAAGGAAGGAATCGAACTCCGTCTTCAGAAAAAATGATCCGCGCATTCTTCAAAAGAATATTCTACTATTGGAATGTATTGAGCGTGGACATAGTGTGCGGCTCCGTAGCCTCGGCTTGGTTTGCTTCCTCCATTCTCCATACCAAAATGAGAACCGCATTTTGGTTTTTGTTACCCGCCGCCGTTTGGGTGATCTACAGCGCGGACCATCTCGTGGACGGCTGGAAACTGCGCGAAAAAAGCGAAAATCAACGCCATACGTTCCATTATAAAAACAGAATTTTCTTAAGTATTGCGACCTTGCTCACGGCGATCGTTTGTTTCGTTTGTGGAATTCTGTTTCTTCGAGAATGGGTTTGGACCGTCGCTTTGATCATAGGAAGTTTCGTATTTCTGCACGTGGTATTTGCGTATTTGCAAGTTTCCTTTTTTTGGAAGGAATGTTCGGTCGCGGTTCTTTATACGGCGGGGGTTTGGTTCGGACCGATCCTTTTAACCGAGAATACGTTCTCGGAAACCTGGATTCCCTGTTCGTTGTTTTTTATCGCGGCGTTGTGCAACTCGTTCGTGAATTCTTATATGGAAAGGGAAATCGACCGAAAGGAAAACGCGGAATCCATTCTAAAACGGATCTCGCCGAACACGTTGAAAAAATCCGTATTTACGTTAGCCGCAATCGGCATGGGTTTGAATCTTTTTTGGATCGGGAAAAACCAAGGATCGATTCTTCCCGAATTTTTATTTCTGAGTTTGGGTTATTGGATTCCGACTCAGATTCTTCTTTTCGAAAATTCTTTTCAGAAAAATCAAGTCTATAGAATTTTCGGAGAAGGTTATTTCCTTCTGGCCTGCGTTCCCGTTACGGTTCGGTTATCGTTTCCGTTTTGATCGCGGGCGGAATCCGAAGAATCCAACGAAGCGCGTCGTAAAACTTCAAACTTTTCAAAATCGGATTCAACCAACCGGTCGTGATGCAGAAATACGTGTCGTGAGGCGGGGTGTGGTGAACCTTGTGGTGAACTGGACCCAAAATCAGTTTATATTTTTGTAATGTTTTCACAAAAACGTTCGGAGAATCCTGATGCGCCCATTTGTGAATCTGATTCGTCGCAAAAATTCCCCACAAAAGAAAGAACCAAAACAAAGCGATCAGAGAACTGATCACGCCGGACGATTCCCAAAAGAAAACATAATATACTAATATAGGAAGGGAAACCAGACAATTGTTTCCGTTCGTTTCTATAAAATCGTGTCTCGTGATTCCCTTGGGATCGACGTGATGATCTCGAAACGGGAAGATAAAAGCCGGACCGAAAATCGGAGTCGTTTCGGAACCGACGCTGTCCCCCAAAAAATGAACCAAACCCGATATAAAATCCGCACCGAGCCAGGACAACAAAACGACCGAAGGAATCGCCCAGGTCAGATACGAATTCGAAACGGAATCGTTCTCAAGGATTTGAAAAAGCCGAAAGCCCAAATAGACGGATAAAAAAACGAAAGCGATCACGCTGAGAGTTTCGAAAATTCTATGAATCGTAAGATCCGGTTTTTGAAGCTGAGTTGGTTCTGGTTTCATACTTTTGCCTTTTGTATTCTTATCATAGATAAGAATTCAGGCGAGATTTTTTCGACGAAGAATGTCTTTGTTCCGAAAAAAATGAAACTTTACAGAGAGATCCTCCGTTCGATTCTAAGTTTGAAATGACTCCCCTATCTTTCAATACGCCCGGTTTGTTGTTTCCCGCGATTTCCCTTTTGATGCTCGCCTATACAAATCGTTTCTTGGGTCTCGCGAACCTTGCAAGACAACTCATCGGAAAGTATCAGGAGAATAAAAATCCGGATCTTCTTTCACAGATTCAGAATCTTCGCTTTCGTCTTTCTTTGATTCGACACACACAAAGTATGGGAGTTTTGAGTTTACTCTCCTGCACTTCTTGTCTGACCGTTCTCGCGTTCGATCTGCAACAAACCGCTTGGATTCTTTTCGGATTGGCTCTTCTTTGTTTGGTCGTATCGCTTTGTATTTGTCTTTTGGAAATTCATCTTTCGGTTCATGCGTTGGATATAGAAATGCACGCATTGGACAAAAACGACTGATCGATTTTAAATCCGATTTTCGAACCTCCCTTTCATTAAAAATACGGCGGATCGTCTTGGTTCCGATAGGCGATTCTTCGCATTAAAATTCCGTTCGGCACGGAAGAATTCTTGAAATCCTTTTCCATTCTTAGAAAACCTTTCCTTTTGTGAGGATTTGCAATGAACGAAGGATTTTATAAAGACAAAGTGGTGTGGATCACGGGCGCTTCTTCCGGAATCGGAGAGGAACTCGTAAAGGAAGCGGCAAAAAGAGGAGCAAAGATCGTCCTTTCCGCGAGAAGAATCAAGGAATTGGAACGAGTCAAAAAAGAATGCGGACTCACGAAGACGAACAGTTTGATTCTTCCCTTAGATTTAGAAGATTATAAAAAACTAAAGAACGTTCCGAAAAAAGTAACCGATCAGTTTCAACGCATCGACGTTCTGATCAACAACGGAGGAATCAGTCAGCGTTCTTATACGTACGAAACTTCGTTGGATACGTATGAAAAACTCATGGACGTGAACTACTTCGGAAACATCGCGCTTTCACTCGCAGTTCTTCCGATTCTCCGCAAACAAAACGGTGGAACGATCGCATCGATTTCAAGCGTCGCAGGTTTGTTCGGAGTTCCTCTTCGAAGCGGATACAGCGCGACCAAGGCCGCTCTCACCGGATTTTACGAATCCTTACGCGCCGAAAATATAAAGGAGAACGTAAAGGTTTCCCTGATTTATCCGGGTTTTATCAGAACTCAAATTTCCAACAACGCTCTCAAAGGCGACGGAAGTAAACAGGGAAAAATGGACGAGGTGATCGAAAAGGGAATCGCGCCCGACGAATGTGCCCGCAGAATTCTGGACGGAATCGCGGAAGAAAAACATAAGATCGTCATAGCCGGAAGTCGCGAGAGACTCGGAATTTTTATGTATAAATTCTTCCCCGGAATTTTCGCGAAGATGATCGCGAAGGCGAAAGTCCATTAATCGTTGTTATACGGAAGAATAAAATGAAAAAGTATTCGATACGATACGCGTCCGTTGCGGCTCTTTCCGCGTTTTTACTCGCGCTTCTGCTTTGGTCCTTGTGGAATCCTCTTCCTATCGTCAAATTCGTGATGCGCAACACGGATATCATGGAAAGAATCCGAAAGAATTCTCCCCTACCTCCGAAAAACGTCGCACTGGATCACGCAGTGGAAATTATCAAAGTCAAGAACACGACCGCGACTTGGCTCGATCGTAAAAATTCCTCCAAAGGAATTCTCGTCTATCTTCACGGAGGCGGGTATATCAAAGGTCCCTATGAAACTCAGTGGAAATACGTTTCAAGGATGATTCGAAAAACTTCGATGGCGGCACTCGTGATCGATTACAAAATGCCGCCGGAGTTTCCGTTTCCGAACGGACTGGAAGGTTCTTTGGAGTTGATCCATGAACTTCAAAAGAACGGTTCTCTCACCGATCGTTGGTTTTTGTTAGGCGACAGCGCAGGCGGAGGTTTGGCTCTTGCGATCACGTTTCGTCTTAGAGAAACCAAATCCTCTCTTCCGCAAGGTTTGATTCTCATGTCTCCTTGGTTGGATTTGAATATGGACAATCCGAACGTGGACCTCGTCGCCAAAGAAGATCCTATGCTTACTAAAAAGTTCTTGGTCGATGCGGCCGCTCAATACGCGCCTAACGCGAATCTAAAAAATCCTTTGATTTCCCCGATTTACGGAGACGTAAAGGGATTACCTCCGATCCTGATGCAAAGTGGAACCGCGGATATTCTTTTACCGGACATTCGAAAGTTTTACGAAAAGTGTAAGGAAAACGACGTTTCGATTCGATACGAAGAATATCCGGACGCGTTTCACGTTTTTATGATGTTGAATCCGTTGAAGGAATCGAGAAGAGCGATCGATTCTCAAAAAGATTTTCTACTTCGTTAAGGCGCTCCAGTCATCGAACCTGTATATTTTACAAACAGAATTTTAATCCGGAAATAATTTGTCGGAACAATCGTTGCATTTTTTTTAAGTTGCAATCGATTCGAAAAACTTTAGGCGGGCTTTACACTTATGGCGACAAACTATATTCGATTTTACAAAAAGAATCAGATCGACTGGGGAAAAATCGAAGGCGGAAATAAAAACGTTCTCCCGTTAAACTGCGGAGACTTATCCACAAAGGAATTTCTCGAATTCGTTCGAATCAAAAAGAAGTCCGCAAAGACAAAGATACAAACAAAAACGCAAAGTCTTTCTTTAAAAAACGTTTCGATCCTTTCTCCGATCACGGCCCCGTGTCAGATCCTCTGTCAAGGTGCCAACTACAGACAACATCTGATCGAATCGGGCCTCGATCCGGACGAAAAAAATTACAATCTATTCTTCACAAAATCGGACGCTTCCCTTTCTGTTCCGATCGGAGAAGTCGTTCGGCCCGCGCACGTAAAACTTTTAGATTATGAAATCGAACTCGGTCTTGTGTTCGGAAAAGGTTTCGATCAACCTCTTGCAAAGAATTCCTCAAACGTAAGCGAATACGTCGCCGCGTTCTTTATGGCGAATGACGTTTCCGCGAGGGACATACAACTTCCGCAAATGCAGTGGTATAAGGGAAAGTCGTATCGAACCTTTTGTCCTTCCGGTCCTTATCTCACCGTTTTGGATCCGGGCGACTTCGAAGTTTTGGGTTCTTTGGAACTGACTCTTTCCGTAAACGGAGAAGTCCGTCAAAAAGATAAGGCTTCCAATCTGGTTTTTAATCCTACCGAAAGCATTTTGGAACTATCAGAATTTTGTAATGTTTCACCGGGAGACGTTTTGTTGACGGGAACCCCTTCCGGTTGCGCCCTTCTCGCCCCCGGAAAGTTTATTCAAAATCTTGCAAGTCTTTTACCCGAAAAGAAAAAATGGAAATTGTTCGTCAAAGGTCAGAGCAAACGACGACAATACCTTCAACCGGGGGACGTAGTTCGTTCCACGATTCGCACCCCGGACGGAAGGATCGATCTCGGAGAACAGATTTTGAATATCGTCTCCGAGTAAAATTGCGCGGTTCGTCAATGTAATTTTGGCCCGGCTTTGTTTGTCGGACCAAGTGATGACCATAACAGATCTCGCATATTCCACTTTGAAACGTAGTAGTTCCTACATTCTTTCGCATTCAAAGTAAAACATTCATGAAACCTGCAGGAGTTCCCACAATCAAGGAGCGCTATAAATCTCCGCGCCTTGATCTAAAAATTCCTTGGACTTTTCTTCCATTCCGATCTCGACGGCCTTCGATTCTTCGATTCCTTTTTCTTCCGCGAACTTTCTCAATTCTTGAGTGAGATTCATCGAGCAAAAATGAGGACCGCACATCGAACAAAAGTGTGCGGTTTTCATACGATCCTGAGGAAGAGTTTCATCGTGAAAGGACTTTGCGGTTTCCGGATCTAAGGACAACGCGAACTGATCCTCCCAACGAAATTCAAAACGGGCCTTACTCAAAAGATTGTCTCGTTCGATCGCACCCGGATGACCTTTCGCAAGATCCGCCGCGTGCGCCGCGATCTTATAAGCGATCACTCCTTGTTTCACGTCTTCCTTATCTGGAAGGCCGAGGTGTTCTTTGGGAGTCACATAACAAAGCATAGCCGTTCCGAACCAACCGATCATCGCGGCGCCGATCGCGGAAGTGATATGATCGTAACCCGGAGCGATATCCGTAACAAGAGGGCCTAACGTGTAAAACGGAGCTTCCTTACAAAGTTTCATCTGAAGATCCACATTCTCCTTGATGAGATGCATAGGAACGTGACCCGGACCTTCGATCATCACTTGAATGTCTTCTTCCCAAGCGCGAGAAGTCAATTCGCCCAAAGTTTCCAATTCGCCGAACTGAGCCTTATCGTTCGCGTCCGCGATGGAACCCGGACGTAAACCGTCGCCAAGGGAGAATGAAACCCCGTATTTTTTCATAACCTTCAGAATCTCGTCGAAGTGGGTGTATAAAAAATTCTCCTTATGATGAGCGAGACACCACTTCGCCAAAATCGATCCGCCTCTGGAAACGATTCCGGTCACACGATTTGCGGTAAAAGGAATATAACGTAGAAGAACTCCCGCGTGAATCGTAAAATAATCCACACCTTGTTCCGCTTGTTCCTCGAGAGTCTCCAAGAAAACTTGAATATTCAAATTCTCAGCTTTACCTTTCACCTTTTCGAGGGCTTGATAAATGGGAACTGTTCCGATCGGCACGGGAGAATTTCTCAAAATCCATTCTCTCGTTTCGTGAATGTTTTTTCCGGTGGAAAGATCCATCACGGTATCGGCCCCCCATTTGACGGACCAGTGAAGTTTTTCGACTTCCTCTTCGATCGAAGAACCGAGCGCGGAATTGCCGATGTTCGCGTTGATTTTTACGAGAAAATTCTTTCCTATGATCATCGGTTCGAGTTCGGGATGTTTTCGGTTCGAAGGAAGAATCGCGCGGCCCGACGCGATCTCGGAACGAACGAACTGCGGATTCATATTCTCCCGAATGGCCACATAACGCATCTCTTCGGTGATGATTCCCTTTTTCGCGTAATACATCTGAGAATGGTTCGTGTCGCCCCGATCCAAACGTTTTTGAATCCATTCCTTACGAAGAGGTGCGATTCCGTTTTTGTAATCGGAAGGGGTTCGATCGGAAAGCGCTCCTTCCGTATGATACGATTTGTATTCGGTGCCGTCTGTAAGACGGATCGTTTTGAGTGGGACTTGAAATTCTTGAGTGGGTTCCATACATTCTCCTGACCGCCGGTTTGGAGATGGAACTGAGGTAAAGTGGACGTTGTTAAAAACTAGATATCGAAAAAAATCAAATTAGAAAGTCCTCGAGCAATTGCGCGATAACTCTCAAAATAAGAATTTAACTGATCCGTTTTCCTACGCAGGCCTTATCCTGATCAGGTTCCGGGGACTCTCTCAGAGGCTTATAAAGCCCCACCCCCAACGGTTTCAAAAGTAGAATCCCACGGAAAGAATCCGATGACAAGTAGAAAAAGACCTTCGGTGTCTAACCTAACAAGGTAGTTGCGAAAGAATTTCGTTGTCTGCCCACTTTCGGAAATGCTCAGTCTTCATTTATAACACTCAGAGTAAAAAAGGCTTCGAACTCAAAAAATAGAATCGGTTTTTCCAAAATCCCTCAAGGACTGTGGGGAATTTTTTCGTCGCAATTCGGATGAACAAACGAATACAAATGCATAACATTTGTTATAAATAAGTTAAAAAATTATCACTCACTTTTTAGAATTTTGGGAACTTTTCAGCCTTTTCGCTAAATCCTGTTTGACACTAATCCGCGAACTTCTAAAGTTTCACCCTGTGTCCGGGATTCAGGAAATAGATACAACTTCCGGAAACACAATCAAATTCAAATTGAATCGTGAGTAAGGAGTTATCAATGGTTCGTAACATGAGTAAGGTGTTGCTTGTCCTAGCCGTACTGTTGTCGTCGGTTGCAAGCTTAAGCGCAAAATCATACGCAGTTGTAGGATTCGGTCTTCAATTAGACCTGGGTCAATTAGGTGGAACTATCACTAAAGACGGTTTGGACGCCGCAAGTTATTACGGTCCTGTCCGTTCTTCCAATACTTGTTCCGTTGGTGCGGATGCAGGTTGTATCCAAGATCCTTCCAAAGCGGCAGGAACTGGAACTTACGTTGGGGTTGCTCCAAGAAGAGCGATTCCTGCTGAAAACAGACTGATCACTCTCGACAGAACTACCGGCGGTTTGGTTAACGCAAAGTCAACTAAAGGCGCAATGGTCGGTGGTAACTTGATGGTAGGTTACGAGTCCGATTTCTCTAAGTATTTTTTCTGGAGAGTTGCGGCTGAATACACTCAAAAGATTTCCGGTGGGGTTACCAAAGCTGATATGTTAGGTTACAACATCGTAGACATCACTTGGGGATTCAGCTCTATCGTGATTCCTGCTACTGTAGGTATCAAATTGAACGTAACTGAAGACGCGGCAGTTTACATGGGTGCCGGTTTGAACTACTTCAACGGTGGATGGTCTTTGAACGGAATGAACAACATTAAATCCGGATACGACGCATTGACTGCGGCTGGACTTACCAGCGTTGCAAACTTGTTGAGCGACGGAACTGATCCTGTGGTTACTCGTGAGCACACAAGATTTAGAGCTTCCGGTATCGCTCCTAACTTCTTGATCGGAACTCAAGCAAGAATTTCCGATAAAGGTCACGTATTCTTAGAACTCGAAACGATCATGTCTGCGGCTTACGCTGTAGGTAAAACTCAGTCCGTAGGGGGAGCTTCTAACCTTTCTCCTTACCCTGCGTATCCAATCGTTGTCGGTGGACAAATCTACAGATTCGGTTACAAACACGAACTCTAAGATTTATTCTTAAGAATTTCATTTGTAAAAAGGCTCTCCTCGGAGGGCCTTTTTTTATGCCTTCGAAGGTTAAGGCTTTGTAGAATCTGAATATAAAATAAGACTACAACGACGACTCCGATCGTGCGCACCGAGATAGATAGGTCAAAAAAATATTGAAGAACCTTGACAGGAGCGTCTCCGAATTTAGCTTCCTAATTTTCGGATTGTTCTTTAAAGCGTAAATGATTCTCAACAAACCCTCAATCTTGATTCGAAAGGCGTCTTCTTGGAAGACGATTCTTCTGTTATCCTTATTCTTCCTTTGTAAAAACGTCTCCGCAAAATCATACTTCGTCACCGGACTCGGTCTTCAATTCGATTTGGGAAACATGGGAGAAGTCATCACAAAAGACGGGATCAATTCCGCGCAATACTATCCGGTTCAATCTTCAAATCCTTGCGACGCGACCAAAGCGGGTTGCAACTCGAGCGGAACGGTCAACGGGGTCGCGCTTCGAAGATTGGTCGTTCCCGAAAATAGACTTCTTACGATCGAAAGAACCACGGGCGGAGTTTTTCAAGTGGAAAGCGCGCAAGGTGCGATGGTCGGCGGCAGTATCATGGCCGGTTTCGAAAAGGATTTCGCGAAGTATTTTTTCTGGAGAATCTCCGCAAACTACACGCAGAAAATCGCGGGTGGAATCACAAAGGCCAGCTTTATCGGTTATCGTTTTATCGACGCGAATTGGAACTTTCAATCGATCATCATTCCGGCGACGATCGGAATCAAAATCAACGTCACCGAAGACACTTCGATTTATATGGGCGCCGGTTTGAATTATTATACGGGCGGCTGGGGAATCCGCGGAAGAAACGATTCCAAGACGATCAACGACACGTTAGATGCTCTTGTTCCGAGCGTTCCTCAATTGGCATTGGTTCGGGATCTTTTAAAGGACGGACCCGATCCTCCTTCCGTTCGCGAGAATACACAGTTTAGAATTTCGGGTTTTTCTCCCCACTGGTTGATCGGAACTCAGGCGAGAATCACGGATAAGGGTCACGTGTTTTTGGAAGTGGAAACCGTATTCGCGTCCAAGATGGATTCGACCACAAGTCAATCCTTGGGAACCGTTCTGAATCTATCCCCTACTCCCGCGTATCCGATTCAAGTCGGTGGTCAGGTTTTTCGCGCCGGTTACAAACACGAGCTTTGATTCAAATGTAGAAAACGCGGGAACTCTGCGAATTTTCCGCGAAATTCTGCAGATTCTTTCGAGATCAGCGGACTTCAACGGAGCTCCGCCGAAGTCCTGAGGTAAGTTTGTGGTAGTTCCTACAAATTTCTCCGCGTTTTAGGGAGCCATTTCGTAGGCGTCTTTGTAAGAATAAACCTTAGCGCAGATGCGATTGAAAAGTTCCTCGTTCTCCACCGGTTTATAAATCATAGAAAGACATTTTTCCATCTGTTCTTTCGTACTGCTTCTTTTTGAATAAAGCTGAAGCGCGTATTTGGAAAAATCCCTCACCATAAAATCGAAAATCTGATCGAGAAGATCGTCTTCCACTTTTTCGATCGCCGCGTTCTCAATCAAAAGCTGTCCATAAGCGACTAACGCGAACAATTCTCCGAGAATCAGCATAAAATCCAAATCCTTGGATTGTTTAGAATCGGGTGGGGTGGATTTCAAAAAGTCCTTCAATACTTCGATCTGCTTTCTGAAGATTTTCACGTTCGGAAGATCCACGCTCGCGTAGACTTTATTGTAATCGTGAAAGGTGATCTTTTCGAAACCTTTCGAAGTTGTTCCTTGGTTGAAAAGGAAGTCGTCGTTTTTAAATTCGTCGATCTTCGGAATCACCGGAAGGGAAGA
Organism: Leptospira barantonii; assembly: GCF_002811925.1. Taxonomy (NCBI): domain Bacteria; kingdom Pseudomonadati; phylum Spirochaetota; class Leptospiria; order Leptospirales; family Leptospiraceae; genus Leptospira; species Leptospira barantonii. The sequence continues at coordinate 601,511 of NZ_NPDS01000001.1, read as the reverse complement.
ATTCGATTCGAAGAAATAGTTGTTCATGAACTTGATGATCAAGGCCATGTTTACGTGAGCGGTTCCTTCGAGTTTAGGAAGACCTCTGATATCTTTCGCCGCCATTTCGAAATACATATTCTTTTCGAAACCTTTCGCGGCGATCACGTCCCAAAGAAGATTGATCACCTCTTCTCCCTGCATCGTAACCTTCATCTTAACCATAGGATTGAAGAGAAGATAACGTCTGTCGGTCGCGGACGCGGATCTCATATAATCCTTCGCTCTTGCGGCGAAAAGTTTCATCGAAAAAAGTCTGCAATACGCGTCGACGAACATCTGTTTGATTTGGGAGAAGTCGGTCACGTAACGATTGAAAAGTTTTCTTTTGGAAGCGTGATTGAGGGCCTCGTAAAAAGAATGAGTGCAGATTCCGATGGAAGCCCAACCTAAGTTGTATTTACAAACGGCGATCGTACTCAAAGAAGCGTCCCAAGCCTCTCTGTCTTTGGAAAGAATGTCCTTTTCCTGAATCGGATATTCCTTCAACGCGTATTCTCCCACGTAACTTTGGGAGTTAACCACGTTTTGAACGAGTTCGTAATTCTTATGACCGGAGTTGACCGCGAAGAAAACGTAGTTACCGGTATCTTTCATCTTACCGAACGTGGAAACGATCGCGGCCTTGTTCGAATTTCCGATATAATATTTTCTTCCGTTTGCGATGTAATCGCCGTTGCCTTTATTCTCCAAGGACATATCGCTGGAAATCAAATCGGCTCCGTGTTCTTTTTCGGAAAGACCGAACGCGAAGATTTCTCCTTCCTGAAGAAGTTTTGCGGTTTTATGTTTGATCTCTTCGTTCTTACTGTTCCAGATCGGACCGAGTCCGAGCATGGTAACCTGCCAAGTATACCAATAACAAAGACCGTAAAAACCGGCGACCTCGTTGAAGTCGCAGATACGAGTCGTATCCCATCGAGAATCGCTTTCGCCGTAACCCGCGGGAGTCATCAGAGTCGCGAAAACCTTTTCCTGTTTTTGAAACTCGAGAAAGTCGCCGTACCAAGCCTGATTGCGATCGTCTTCTTTCAGTTTATTCTTTCCTTTCTTTTCAAAAAAGGCGATCGTCCGCTTCATGATGTTTCTGGATTTTTCATCCAGATGTTTGAATTCCGTTTTTTTGGGGTTCAATAGATCCATATTTATCTCTTCTTTTATCCGTTCGTATCGGGAATGGGAGCTTTTCCGGGTGGAAAACGACGTTCGGAAAACGCTCTAAAGGAGAATCAAACCCTGAAAAGGACTGTAAATAAGAAATTTATCCACATCCCTAAAATCTAAGGAAACAAGCCAAAACCCTTTTTTACCGAATCCTGTTTGTTAAGAGAAGAAAGAATTGAAGCAAAAACGGGAATTGAAAACCCGCAAACTACGTCGTTTCGAAAAAAACTAAAACCCAAAATGCAAACCGGAATTTCGTCGAACTACATTCAATTTATAGAATATTCTAAATCGAATACATTCTCGTCCAAGTCCAAAAAACGTCGCGCCCGCGAGCATTCAAGTGCGACAAAAGAGCGTTCGAGGATTTTAGAATAAAGGCAGTAAAAGATCCGATTTGGAATACGGAGTTCCGTCAACTGAGAATCGTTCGTTTCGTGCGGGAACTCTGTGCGCGCTTTCAAAAAGCGAAAATTCTCCTTTCTTCAAATCAAACACAAGCCTGAAGAAAAGAAAGATAACGATTTCACCTTATACCTTTAAAACCTAAGATCTAAAACGCTCCAATGAAACAAAAAGAACGATTCAGAAAGAACCCCCTTTAAAACCATGGCGTCTAAATGATAGAAGGCCATAGGCTATTTATGAAATCACGAAGCATCTTAACATCCCTATTCCTTTTGGCTTTTTTTCTTGTTTCGAATTCTAACTTTGCGATCTCCGAAGAGACGGAACAAAGACTGATGGAAAAAGCTTTGATCGAAAGTGCGGTAACCAAAGAACAAAAGACTGCGGTTGCCAATTATCTACGCGCCGTTTCTGCACAAAAAGCCGCGAGAGCGGAAGAATTGCGGGAGCTCTCCAGACGTTCTACTGGAGGAAAGTTTTTGGCGAGCAAATCTCAGTCCGATCGTTACCGCAAACAGGCCGAAGCCTTAGAAAGAGAAGTTGAAAGATATCAAATTCTTTTGAACGAACTTTGAAATTTCTGTAGGAGTTCCTACAACACGATTCGACTTGACTTCATGCTGTTTTTTTGATATAGAAAATCCTCCGCAATTCTCCCACAAAGCCCACCACCACCGCCCAAATTCGGGTGGGGGCCGACATAACACGAAAAATCGTAGGAACTCCCTACCAAGCATTCCGACTACAACAAAGGAACGAACTTCACCGCACCCTTCGACGCAAAGGACCAACCGTTCAAGGTTCTTCTTCCAATCATCAAAAACTGTTCTTCTTGCCCCAAAGGAAAAATAAAAATCCCACCGGGAACCAAGGATTGAAAGTAGGAACTCCCCACACTCGGAAGATCGGGAAGAGCCGCGCAAGAAATCATTTTATCAAATTGAAGATCGGGACCGAGAACCTGAGGAGCGCTTCCACTCACGAAACGATTCGAACTCGTACAACCCGAATTCCAACGTTCCAAATTCTCAACCGCAGACTTATGCAAAGAATCGAAGAACTCTACCGAAAAAAGTTTCGCCCCTAAAAAAATCAAAACCGCACTTTGATAACCGAAGCCGGTTCCGATTTCAAAAATCCGATCTCCCTTCCGAACCTCGAGAAGCAGAGACATCCAAGCGACCATAAAAGGTTGCGAAATCGTTTGATGAAAACCGATGGGCAAAGGTTTGTCTTCGTAAGCTTGAGAAGAATGAGAAGCGAGCGTGAAACATTCTCTTGGAATCGAACGCATCGCTGAAAGAATTTCCTTATTTCGTATCCCGCGAGAAACAATTTGAGAATCGACCATCTTCATTCTTTCTTCTTCACGAAGGCTCGGGTCGCAGATTTTGGAAGAGGAAGACATTTTACCTCTCCCGGAAAGCGTCCGGGGAGAATGAGGAGTTTCCGATCTTTTTCGTTGACAGTGAGGACTGTTTTTCTATGCTGTCCATGAGTTCGGCCTTGTAGCTCAGTCGGTAGAGCAGAGGACTGAAAATCCTTGTGTCGGGAGTTCGATTCTCTCCGAGGCCAGAACTCACTTCCTTTTTACTTAGCCGCTTTTCTTTCTTCTCCCAATTTCCAAAGTTCCGAAAAAACGACTTCATCGATTACCTTACAAAGTTCCGGTTTATACAATTTTTTGACCGGAGGTTTCGGATAGATATGAATTTCGTCCGTGTTGGGAATGTAAGTCATCATCTTTTGGATCTGATCCTCGCCTTCCACTTCGTACATTGTATAAGACATTCCCTTGGAAGGAATGACTTGTTCCGTTTCTAAATATTTCATTCTTCTCCTAAACCTCTTTTGTCCCCGCTTTACAACAAGCGAAGAATTTCCTGCTGGATGTTTCCTATAGGCTAAACAGATTCAACGTATTTGTAAAGTAAAAGAAATGAACGCAGACCAAGCCAAGTCCATCATCCTGATCCGAGGACTTCCGGGAGCCGGAAAAAGCACACTCGCAAAAATCTTATCAGAAAACGGGAAATACCCCGTTTTAAGCGTGGATGATTATTTTACGGATTCTTCAACGGGGCAATATCGATTCGATTATAAGGAGAATCATCTCGCGTATAAACTCTGCGAGGAGCGCGCGCGAAAGGAAGCGGAGAATGGAACCTCAAAGATTTTCTTGGACAACACGTTTACTCTTTCCTGGGAAATGGAACCCTACTTTCAAATCGCTTCCGAGTTCGGTTATACGATTTTCGTTTTAACGGTGGAAAACCGTCACAACGGAAAGAACATTCATTCCATCGATGACGAATCCTTAAAAAAGATGGCCTCTAAGTATAAGATCCGACTTTTACCGGAAGAACTTTCTTCTTAAAAGATTCTTACTTTAGAACGAACCTTTTTATGTTCCTTTAGAAACGGTTTTGAACGTAAGATCGTATCAAAACACATAACGTGATTCTAAACTAGGAACGAACAACATCCCTCTCGGAATATTCCTCCTCTTTCTTTTCATTCTATAATCTTCCCAAATTCAATATCAAATTATCGATCCTATAATTTGAAAAGTCGCTTAGGAAATTTTATATTTACCAATTTCATGAGCCATCCTATCCTATGTTGCTTCTATTTGTAGGTGAGTAAGCTTTTGTAGGATGGATTCTATGCATACGAATAAAATGAAAATCAGAGATTTAGACGTGATTGATTCTCCGGAACAAAGAAAGCATATTATAGAAAAACATCTATTGAAGCAGAGTTTAATTATAAAAGGCGACACAGAGAAAGAATCCGTAATTATCCAAAAATACCTAGACGAAGGTGAAAGAATTTTAGTTGAACTGTCGGGTGAAAAGGGACTTTCTGAAAACGAGAAAATCGTCCTCTATCGAATTCTCGCCAAGTATGTTCAATTGGAATGCATTTTTTTAAAATCGATCAACCCCGGGCTCGTGGAACTCAGCGTAAATAAAATCTCGATCGCAAAATCCAACCGCGCGTTTCCGAGATATTCGGTCGCGGAAGACGCGGCCCATGTCACCAATATCAATTCTTCCAAGACAGTGATCGACGCCTCCTTATTCAACATTCCCACCTTGGTCAAGGTTAGTTTCGAGGATTACAAAACGAAATTAAAAACGGATCACCTCGGTTTGATCGAGATCGACGTTTTTAAATCCGATCAGGACGAGAAGTTCGAGCTGGTAAAAAGAACGAAGAAGTTCATTCATATAGAAAACACTTCATTAGAAGAATCTTATAGATCAAAAAACGAAAATCAAATCGACATAGAAGATCAGATCCATGAAGAAATTCCTTCGATGATGCGGAAATACAAGGACGAAAAGATTATTTCCGAAATCATCTATCCGATCGTTTACGTCAATCATTCCAGACAGGCAATTCCTCTCGGCTATATCTGGGTGAAGAATAAGGAAAAAACTCTCGGCGCGGATACGATCGGTAAACTTTCGGAACTTGCCAAAGAGATGGTGGCGCGAATCAAGGAATCCAACACGGTTTTGACGACCGAAAAATTTCCGATCGTGGATATTTCCAACAACGGAATCTGCATTAAAATCACGGAACCTCATCTCATCCAAACTCTTCCGAAACACACTGGTTTTGTTTTCGATATTTATATTCGGATGCAAGGTTACTTTAAGGTCTTCGGCGCGATTCGTTGGGTTTCTTATGACGAAATCGGAAATCTTCTACTCGGATTGGAATTGGTAGGTAAGTCTTCCTTTCCGGGCGAACGAGAAAAGTTTCATAAAAACGTGGAGCTTCTGGGTCAGGGAAAATTCACGGGTTTAAAAACGCACGCGATCTGAAGATTTGAATCCGCAATTCGATTTCGATTTAGAAGACTCTATTTTTGGAATATAAAGAATTTATAATTTTTCAGTTTAGAATTTGTTGAGATACGCGGATTGTAGGATGGCGTCGCAGATTCTTCCGTTTGCCTTGGGATCGATCTCCACAAAAGCGCCCGCGTTGTAGGGAATCCCGTAGATTTTTCCGTTCGGCGCCAAAATCCCTCCCATCCACGCTCCTCCTCCGGGTGCGGTTCCGAAATACGTGAAGGTATCCGTAGTCGGATCGATTTCCACAAAGGAAGTTGCCGCAAACGGAATTCCGTAGATCTTTCCGTTCGGCGCGAGCACCATCCCGGAATATTGATTGATACCGCCGGGAGCCGGATCCAACAAAGTGAATGAAGGCACTTCCGGATTGATTCTCATAAAGAAAGTATAATTATCCGGGGCAACATAAATTTTTCCGTTAGGCGCAATCGCCCCTCCCGACCATTTACCATCGAAACTGAAAATAAAGGATGAAAAATCCGTTCTCGCATTGGTAGTCGGATCGAGTTCGGCGAATTGACTTGCTCTTGCCGGTACTAGATAAATTTTTCCGTTCGGTCCGAGCACCGCTCCGGAATATCCGGGGTTCAAAGGTACGGTCGCGAAATTAACTTGGCTTCGAGCAATCGGGTCGATCATGGCGAACGTTGTCGAAGAATAAGGTGCAGGATAGTATTTACCGTTAGGCGCCATCGTACCTCCCGCAAACGCAGATCCGCCCGGAGCAGTTCCGTAGTTTGTTACGGTATGTGCAATCGGATCGAGGGATGCAAATGTTGACGCACCTATGGGAATCAATTCTATGTTTCCGTTCGGAGCCAAAACTCCTCCGAACCACGAAAATGTAAGCGATCCCGGTGCGGGCGCAAAAGGTGTAAAGATTTGTGTATCGGGATCCAATTCAACAAATGCCGTAGCCGAACTCGGTATCGGATAGATCTTTCCGTTCTTTGCAAGAACCGCTCCCGTATACGCGGCGCTTTCCGTTACAATTCCGAACGTGGTAGCGGTCGGAGGTCCGCTACTTCCCTTGCTCGCTTGCGCTTGCAGTTCGGCCTGAACCTTGCTCCATTCGCTCGGTTGTATGACTTGCAAAGGAGTATCCGAACAGACTCCCGCTTCCGTAGGATCGGAAACGGGTTGATTCGGATCCTTCCCCCCCGCTCCACAACCGGGATCGATCCCGACCCTGCAACGATAGATCAACATGTTTAGAATCGAATCACTGAGCGGATTTTTCGGAGCCTTTACGAAACAGGCCCCGAAGAACGCAAAACCGAAAAATAAAAGAAGAAGTTGTTTCATTCAAGAATTCTAATTTAGAGTATACGAATGTTTTTTAAACAAATGCGCTTCTCTGAATTTTTTGGGAGACATTCCGGTTTCCCTTAGGAAAGCCCTGTGAAAAACCGAATTCGAATTGAAACCGACCGCATTTCCCACCGAAATCACGGAACGGCTCGGATCGTTGATCAAAATCATCTTAGCCTCTTCCACTCGGAATTGGTTGATGTAATTGTTGAAGTTGATCCCCTTATGATCGTTCAGGTAAGAAGACAACTGATGTACTGATACTCCGAGTTCTTCGGCGACGCTCGGAAGTCTGATATCCTCGTCGAGATAGATTCTTTCCTCGTGAATCAGATAGTTGAGTTGTTTCTCCAAAGCCTCTATGTCTATATCCCCGAGGATCGATTTTTTCGGAGTATTCTTCTGCGCCTCGGCCGTGGTCTCGTCGCTTAACAAATCCTGAAAATATACGCTGATATAGTAGAAGTAGACGATCTCGAAAGTGGTAACCACGCCCGAAAGCAACACGAGAACCTTACTGTCCATAAAGATCCCTACGATTTCAAGCAAGGCACAAAGTGAAACGGTGAAGACCAAACCCGCGAGCACCTTGGACTTTGCGCTTCTAAAATCGAATACGTGGTTCGTGAACATACGATAGACCGCGATTCCCACGTAGACCATCACGAACATGTCCGTAAGATAGAGAAACATTCCAAATTCGAATCTGCTCTGTTGATCGTATAAACTCGCGACCGGTATGGAAAGGACTATGGGAGGAATAAGATTCCAATAGTATTTCGAGGGCAGTTTCGAATATTTCGTAAAGACCATTATGGAAATCAAATATACCAAAATGCCCGCGGTCGATAACGCTATTAAGTCGATCTGAAATAGGAACCGCTTCATCCAGTTATAAGAAACCGAATTGATCGTATTTTCGTCGAAGTATTGAAAGATCGCCGTAAGAACCAAAAGCGCCGAAAGAAAATAATCGATCTGTCCTTTGGCCTTAATCAAACGTCCGATGCCGATGATCAATGCGAAAAACGCTCCAAACCTCGCGATCTCACTCAGCAGATCTTCCCGTAGTAACCATTCTATCGTATTCAACATAGTTTCAACTTCCACACTTGAATTTCTTCTTTTATAATTCGATTTTCAATTCATGAAGAATTCTTAATTCATATCAATCGTTCCAATTAATAAGATATTTACCTTCACTCCTCACTAACGATTCAAATGACCAACAAAATATAGCCCGTTTTTTTTCACTTCAAAGATCGCTTACGTTAACCGAAAGGAACGATCGACATGTATTCAAGAACAAACCCCGATGTTTACTCCATAACTTGTTTTATCCGATCTTCTCACGAACCGCATAAGTAACGTTGATCAATATCGGAAATAGAAGTTCTATTTCGTTCTGAATGCGTATATACAGTATGTCCATCAGCTCATTCGAATCTTTGATAAACTGAGACGGCTTCTCTAGGATCAAAGATGGAAGGGACCATTTCGTAACGTAAGTACGGACTCGATTCTTCAGTTCGTTCCTTGCGGGTTTCGTACAAAACTCATACTGCTCGTCTCTAAGTTTCTCCTCGGGTAAAAATTCGAGAAGAATCAGATTGGATTCCATCATCATGTGTTCGCTCAATTTCGCATTTAAGGTCGCAAGAATATCCAGGACTTCATTGACCCTATCCGTTGCGGAATCGCTTCTTAAAATGCGGATCAACTCTATCACCAACTTCTTGAGTATCTCGTTTTGTTTCTTATAAACTTCGATTTGCATGTTTCTTCTCTCACCTTTATCCGTCTTCGTATCTTAACCAGATTCTTCTTGTGTTAGTGTTTGTTTGTTTTGGTCGGAATCGATTCGAATCGACTTTTCATTCAGTCTGTTCGAATAATCCATTAGAGATTTTGAAATCGTCAGACTTTCCCGTGCTATCAGTGAAATCTTTGAAATCTGCGTCTCCATTCCGAGGTTCGCATTTTTGTGCTGTTTGATCGAGTTGTAGATCTCGTCCGACTTCCTATCGATCTGATCGCCGCTGTATTTTATACGCGCGCGCTTTTGTGTTTGAAGTTCGACGAGGTTTACGATTTCATCACTGGAGCTTTTCAATTTTTTAAGATCGTTTATGATGATCTCGTATAAGTCCTTGGATCTTTCCACGAGAGAATGACCCGTGTTCGCTTCTTGAAAACTTTTGTGAATCAGAGATTCTATCGTTTTTGCGCTTTTATCCGTTTCTTCGGCTAAGGATCGGATTTCTCTTGCGACCACCGAAAACCCTCTTCCGTAAACGCCCGCTCTCGCCGATTCGATCGCGGCGTTTAACGCGAGTAAGTTGACACGCTCCGAAATCTGCTTGATAAGCGAAGTGATGAGTTTCATCTCCTTCGAATTGTTTTCGATTTTCGTGACGCTCTCCGCGAGCAAACCGATCGTGTCCGAGCCCACTTCTATGTTCGTTTCCATCGCAGAAACGCCCAATAGGGAATTCTCAACCGCGTCCCCCACACGATCGATCATCTCGTCGAGTTGTTTGATTTCAACGTTCAAGGAGGAAACCAAAACGTAATACGAATCCGAGTTACGATCCATATTGCTGATCTCGCTTTTGATGGAGTTTGCTAAGGAATGGATCTCGAGAATTCTTTCGTGTTTTTCATTCACTTTCGAATTTAGAATATGCGATGTTTCGTTGATCAAATCCGCAAGATCCGAAACTTCCATAAAACGTTTTTTTATCGTTTCGGTTTCCGATTTGAGATTCATTCCGCATTCTTGAATCGTTTCGGCGAGGGACAACAAGGCCGGGCTATCGATAAGTTGTTCTTCTGCAAACGTGGAAAGCTGAAAAGAATCGGATTCAACCTGTCGATTCAGAATCTTGATTCTTCCCGAAAGAGCTTTTGAATCGTAGTAAAAAAATCCGTTTAAAAAAACGAAGAAGCCTAACGTAATCATTCCGAAAAGTGTGATCGTCTGCACGTCTTTTCGTTCGGATAGTCCGTCTCGAATCAAATCGGTTCTAAGAAGAATGGAGGGAGAAACGTCCTCGTTCACTTCCACAAGCCTAACATCCGTATGAATGAGAACGTTCGATCTTACGGAATATTCCAATTTCTGCAACTGTTCGATTCTTTTGAGATAAAGCTCCTCCGCCGCCCTATCGTTTCGATCTAAAAAACGATACAAGGTGTAACAGAAAAAAAACGCGTAAAGAAGAGTGGTCAAAGCCAATACCGCACGCGGACTTCGTACGAGTCTTCCTATCCCGATAAAGAATTTTCTTTTGGATTTCGTTTTCATAGATTCGAACCAAACGTCTTTGAGACGGTTTTTCCTAACTTCGTATCAGTACGAAGTCTTATTGTTTACTGCCTTCGATGGCCGTTTTGGCGACGATCTGATAGATATCGGTCCACAATCCTCTCAACTTAGGAGTGAATTCTTCGCCTAATCCTTGTTGTAGTGTGGCGAGAAGCGCGGCGCCGACGACGTCGTAATCCTCGGTTTTTACGCCGTATTTAAGATGTCTTTTACCCATGTCCTGAATGACCGGAATCAAACTGGAAAGATCTCCCAAGCCCGAAACCAAGGTTCTAAGCATTACCATAAGCTTTCTTCCCTGTTCGGTCATATCGCCTTTGAACATCGCCTTATAACCTGGCTCCAATTCGAAAAGTTTTTTGTAGAACAACGTGGCGACTTCGTCCTTATTCGTATAAACTTTTTCGAAACTAGATCTTACCAATTCTATTTCATCATTTCCTAATATCATTTTGCTCTCCGTTTTTTCGGATTGTATCAAACGATAATGGAGATCACAAGCGGATTTTAAACTTCTGCATAATATGAAACTTTCATCTTAATTCAATTCGTATTGTAAAACAGAGATAATATTGATTTATAATTCGTTGCCACATTCGTTTTATTTTCCACGTTCGAGAATTATTTTGCTAATTCTTGTGCAGTTTTAGTAATGGAAGAAAATCGGCCTATAAACGAAGTATAAATTAGATCAAATAATTGTTTTTCAATTGTTATTGAATTTATAGATCGACAACAAATAAGTTGAACAAAGATGTTTTTACGGGAGAATTTATGGAAACCAAAGCCGATACGATCAGCCACAAAACGAACGACATGATGCTTACGATTGAGAACATTTCCTCCGCGGGAACGCTCCCCGGACCGGCCGTCATCATTCAGATCCAAGGAGACATTAATATTTTTTCTGCGAAAAAATTGAAGGACACGTTCAACGATTCCATCGAGAAAGAAATTAATATTCTTCTAATAGACCTTTCGGGCGTGAGAGGAATGGATTCTTCGGGAATCGCCACGTTTATCGGAGCGCAAACTCGATTGAACAAAACGCCTAACGCGGGTCTTGTGTTGTATTCCCTAACGCCTCAAATAGAAAAAATGTTGGAGCTGACAAGACTCAAGGCGTTGTTTAAAACCGCTTCGAATCTTTCGGAAGCGATTCGGTTATTCAGCGCTTAATCGATTCAAAAGAATTTCAAATTCCCGTCGTAAAGACCAAGAAACCATGATTACTAAAGTATTATAAGACTGAATTGAAAGTTTTATAAGTCCATTTTCCATTGCACGTCCTCTTTGATAAACTACTAAGCCATAGGCTGGTAGCAAAGTGACTAACAACGTGCAAGTATCTCCTCTTATATTAAGAAGAGCGATTAAATTCTGTTCCGATAATTCGAAAGAGGGAATCATACTCTTTTCCAAAAATTGGGAGTTGTTGTATTCGAATAGTACTTTCGAAAACTTGCTTCAATCTCCGAATTTTCAAAGTATTTACGACGCTCTTTTATCCCACTTCAAATCTACAAAAGAAATTTCCTACGAAAAGGAAACGGGGCTTTCGAGTCTTTTGCTGGAATCCGGAGTCATCGACGTTGCTTATTTCAACGATATGACTCTGATGTTGAACTTTATAGTTCACGACTTGGAAGAGGTCAACGCGGTTCGATTCCTTACGGTCAGACAGAACTTTTCAGTCGATACGAAAGAATCGTTTTATCAGGATCGTTTCACGGGTCTTCCGAATAAGAATTACTTTCTTTCGATCTACAGCAACAATCGGATGTACAACGATAAATCCAAGAATGAATACTTTCTATTCTTAATCTCCCTTTCCAATCCGGATTCTATCCTGAACAAAGAGGATAATTTTTATTACGAGTCCATCGCTCTTAAAATCGCGGATCGACTTAAGAAATACATTTCCAAAGGAGATCAGATCTTTCGACTCGGTTCGGAAAGATTTTTGATCGCCACTTCGAACATCGATTCCGAGTTGGAAGCGGAATGGTTCGCGGAATGTATCATACTCTTGTTCTCCTTTCCGTTCACGTATAGAGAAAGGGAATTTCACTTAAACGCAAACGTCGGTTACGCTCAATTCGATCAGCTGGTCAATTCGGACTTGAATTCGCTTAGAATTCTCGAAGAAGCGGTTCAACAATCCGCGTTGATCGGGCCGAATTCCTTCTACCACTACGATAGAAACACAATCGAACAGAACGCTACACGCGCCAAAATCGAAATCGATTTAAGAAAAGTGTTAAACCGAAATGAGTTGGAACTCGCGTATCAGCCGATTTTGGATCTGAGACAGGATTCGATTCTTTCGATGGAAGTTCTTCTACGTTGGAATCATCCCGAAAAAGGAAAGCTAATGCCCGCGAGTTTTATCTCGATCGCGGAAAGTTCGAGTTTTATAAAAACGATCGGAGAATGGTTGATCTGGGACACTCTTAAATCCTACAGCACTTCGATTCTAAAGGACAATCAGATCTGTATTTCGCTTAACATTTCCGCGAAACAACTGAACGACAAACAGATATTCAACGTTCTTAAGGAAGCGACCGACTTCTACGGAATTTCTCCAGATTCGATCATTCTTGAAATCATCGAGGATTCGTTCGACACGAACCTGGTCAAGGTCGGAAAAGTAATCTCTCTTCTGAAGGACTTCGGCTACCGCTTTGCGATCGACGACTTCGGAAAGGGATATTCTTCCCTGGGAAGACTGCAGACCCTTCCGGTGGACTACATCAAACTCGACAAGGTCTTCCTGTTCAACTACTTCAAGTCTTCGAGCAAAACGATCATCTCTTCGCTTATCAATTTGATCCAGGCTATGGACAAGGCGATCATCGTGGAGGGCGTGGAGAATCCGAGCCAACACGAACTCTTGAAGGAGCTCAACTGCAACTTTGCACAAGGTTATTTTTATTCCTATCCTTTGGAATCTTCGAAGGTTGAGGAATATGTTAAAGCGAAATTCAATCAAAAAATCTCAAGGAGTTGAACGTGGAACTGATCGGAAAACTCAAAAAACAACACCAAATCGTGAACGAATACGCTCACCAAATCGAATCGGAAATCGATAAGGCAAACCCGAACATCGGGCATCTCGTCGAATTGCTTTCCATCTTTTCGGCGTCCCTGCTTTTCCATCTAAACGTGGAAGATATGGAATTGTATCTGAAGATGGAAAGTTATACGCACAACTCGCCTACGTTAGTTTCCCTTTTCGAACAATATCAAAAGACTATGTTCGGTTTAAAGGATACGCTTCTCGACTACGCGAGCAAGTATTCCGATCCCCTTACGATCGAAATGAACTTTTCCCTGTTTCGGGACGAAACGGAAGAGATCCTCGATCATCTCAGAAGCAGAATCGACAGGGAAGAATCCGAGTTCTATCCCCTAATCGAGGAGATTCTTCGGAAACTCGCGCTTGAAACAAAGACGGCAAAATGATAAGCGAAGTGCGGAATTCTTACACAAACGTTATGCGCATCGAAAAAGGCTCGAAAAGAAATCGAGTCAACGCAGAGGCAATGAAAACGGTTTTGACAACAATGAGTTTGGTTTTATAAAATCCTGGGACTCGATATAAATGCGCAGTCGACCACTCCGAATTATTCCGTATAAATGTTACGGATTTATAATACCTCAAAACTTGTTTTAATAAATTAGTTGAAAATTTAATCCGACAATGGTTGGAATAAGTCCGTAAAATGATTCCTGTGATTTTCTGTTCGGATTTTGAATCTTTTTTCGTAGATAAATCCGTGAGAATCCGCGAAGGATTTTTTTGTTTTAAATAAAATGTTGGAGGAAGGTCCGATCAAAATCGAAAATCCGTTTCGGGTTCATAGATAAAAAAAACTTCGATCGGTTCGGGCCGCGGGAAACACATGAAAAACACATTCAAGTTCCTTAACTTACTATTCGTTTCGGCGGTTCTATTTACTTGGAGCTGTCTGGGAGAAAGACATTCTTCCAATCTTGCGGCTATCTTTAATATTCCGGGGTTTGTCACTCCGAGCGGAATCGATCCTACACCCGCGGCGATCGGTGGAAACGTCACCGGTCTTACGGGAACGGGGCTGATTCTCGCCAATAACAACGGCGATCCGGTCACGATCTCCGCGGACGGAACCTTTTTATTCTCCCAAAGAGTGAACGGCGGCGGTTCTTACAATATCACAGTTCGACAGAACCCGGTTTCTCCTCCTCAGATTTGTTCCGTAAGTAACGGATCGGGAATCGTATCCTCACAATCAATTTCGAATATTCAAGTTATCTGTTCTGTCGTGGGGTTTTTCGTTTCTGGAAGCGTCTCCGGTCTTGCGGGAAGCGGTTTAATTCTCAAGAATAACGGAACAGATCCGATTTCGATCAGCGCAAACGGAAGTTTTACATTTCCGGTGAAAGTAGTAAATACGGGAACGTATAACGTCACGGTGTCGCAGAGTCCGAGTTCCGTGACTCAAACCTGTTCCGTAACGAACGCTTCCGGTTTGATTGCAGGCGCGGATATTACGAGCGTAAGCGTTACCTGTTCCACAAATTCTTATACGGTGGGAGGAAGTGTTTCCGGTCTTGCGGGAAGCGGTTTGATTCTCAAGAACAACGGAACCGACGACTTAGCGATCACCGCGAACGGTGTTTATTCTTTTTTAACTTCGGTAGCGAGCGGAGGCGGGTTTAACGTTACAGTTTCACAAAATCCCACGTCTCCGACCCAGACCTGTTCCGTTTCCAACGGTTCGAGCGTGATCGCAGGCGCGGATATTACGAACGCGAACATAACTTGTTCCACGAATTCTTATACGATCAGCGGAACCGTTTCGGGGCTTTCCGGAAGCGGGCTTGTCCTGAAGAACAACGGAACGGACGATCTTTCGATTTCGGCTAACGGATCTTTTTCGTTTTCCACTTCGATCGCGAGCGGCGCCACTTATACGGTTATTGTTTCGCAGAATCCTTCTTCCCCGACCCAAACCTGTTCGGTTACGAACGAAACCGGTCTTGTCGCGGGCGCCAATATCACGAACGTAGCCGTAGCTTGTTCGACGAATTCTTATACGGTGAGCGGAAGCGTTTCCGGTCTTGCGGGAAGCGGACTTGTCCTGAAAAACAACGGAACGGACGATCTTTCGATTTCGGCTAACGGATCTTTTACGTTCTCCACATCGATCGCGAGCGGAAGCGGATACAACGTAACCGTTTCTCAAGATCCTTCTTCTCCGACTCAAACCTGTTCGGTTACGAGCGGGAGCGGCACGGTTTCCTCTTCGAACATAACCGGAATCGGTGTGACCTGTTCCACAAGCGCATTCAGCGTGGGAGGAAGCATCTCGACGTTGATCGGAAGCAACCTCGTTCTAAAAAACAACGGAGCCGATCCGATCACAATTTCGTCTAACGGAACGTTTACATTCTCCACTTCGATTTCAAGCGGATCGGCTTATGCGGTTACGATTCAACAGAATCCGACTTCTCCGGCCCAGCTCTGTACGTTGAGCAACGATACGGGAACGATTTCCTCTTCGAATATATCGAACGTCGGAATCTCCTGCGGATCCGCGCTCTACTTGGTTGGAGGAACGATCTCGGGACTTACCGGAAATCTCACCTTAAAGAACAACGGAAGCGACACGACTACGATTTCGTCTAACGGAGCATTTACGATGACGACTCCGATCGCGGATACTTCCTCGTATAACGTTACGATCACGGGACAACCTACCGGACAAACCTGTTATATCGCACAACCTTCCGGAACGATCGCCGCCGCGGATGCGAACACCATTCTCATCAATTGCGTGAACGGTACGACGTTCGGAACCTTGGTGAGCGGTAACAGCGTGGTCAGTACACTTCCGGTCGCTCCGTATGTGGAAAATCCGGCGACGGGAAGCGGAGATTGGTTTAGCGGGGACCCGGGCGGAGATCCCGATACGATGTTGGACGGTTTTGGATTTGCTACCGCTTCCACTCCGATCGGAAGACTTTCCAACATGTATCATATCACGACCGACGGAATCAATATCTACGCGGTGGATTATAACCTCGCGACTCCGGCTTCCGGAAAGGTTCGTAAACTCAACATAGCGACGAGAGTTCTTTCGACTTTATCGATCACGGTCGATACTCCGAAAGGAATTACGACGGACGGAATCTTCCTCTATGTAACGAGCGCAAATCATTACATCGTGAAATACAATCTGATGAACAATACGTATTCTACGATTGCGGGTTTGGCGGGAACAAGCGGAACCACGGACGGAGTCGGAACTGCGGCTCGTTTCAACGCACCGAAAGGAATCGCAACCGACGGAACGTATCTCTATGTGGCCGATACGGGAAATCATAAGATCCGTAAGATCAAAATCTCGGATAACACGGTTACTACGATCGCGGGAAGCGGAACTGCGGGAACTCTCGACGGCTTGGGAACGGCCGCGAAGTTTAACCAACCGAGCCATCTCGTGTATGATTCCAACAAACTCTATGTGACCGATACGAATTCGAACAACATCAAGTTGGTCGATCTTACGACCAGTCCGGTGACGGTAACTACAATCGCGGGAGATCCCGCAGGAACCTCGGGGAACGTTACCAACGCAACCGGCGGCACGGGAACGAACGCGAGACTTACCAAACCCGTGGCGATTACTATGGATGGGACCTACCTCTACATCGTAGACGGAACTACGCTCATCAAAAGAATGTCGAGAACGGCTCCGTATACCTTGACCAATCTATTGGGATGTTCACCACAACCTCCGACAAGCGGATCGGCACAATCGGGAGGTCCCGACGGAGGAACGATCGGAACCTGTCAGGCCAACGAAGGAAGTTTCTTCGCTCCGAAAGGAATCGTCACCAACGGTAAAAGCATCTTCGTAGTGGAAATGCATCCGTATATGCGACTCATTCGAAAAATAGATTAACTTCTACTATCATTCCCCTATGCTCATTTTGGGAACTTCCGAAAGGAAGTTCCTTTTTTGCTTGTACTTTTGTGCGGGAACTCTATCCTCAACGCATGCAGAGTTCCGACTCCGGTAAAAAAGCCTTTTTGGTGGGAATTACCGGAATGATCGGAGGCGGCAAAAGCACCGCGGCCAAAATTTTGGAAGAATTGGGCGGCTACGGAATCAGCGCGGATCGTTTAGCAAAACGTTATACGGAAGCGGACTCGCCGATTCTCACCGAACTCGTGGAACTTTTGGGAAAGGACATTTTGGATTCCGACGGAAAACCCGATCGGAAAAAAATTTCCAACATCGTATTCAACGACGCTCAAAAACTCGAGGGACTCAATCGATTGATTCATCCCCGAGTTCGAAAGGATTTCCAAAAAATTTTGGAAACCGAAGCCAAAGGAAGAATGGTGATTTGGGAAGTTCCACTTTTGTTCGAAACGGACGCTTATACTCTCTGCGATGCTACCGTGACCGTTGATTCAGATCCGGAAGAATCGATCCAAAGGACGATTTCAAGGGACGGCGCTACCAAGGAAGAAGTTTTGGCGAGAATCAAAAACCAACTTCCTATCACGGAAAAAATGAAAAAGGCCGATTATATTATCAGGAACAGAGGGAATTTGGAATCGCTCAGGGAAGAATGTAAAACTCTCTACTCCACTCTGTCGGGAAGAATGTTATGAAAGAAAAAATTTTTTATGTGATCAATCTGGATAATAAGAGAATTCTAATTCTCTCCATCTTCTTAATCGGACTCCTATTCTCCTTTTTCTTTTTGGGAGTTTCGGTCGGCAAAAAAAGAGCCGGCGGTTCCGCTGAAGAATCTCTTACGTTAAACGAAATCAAAAATCAGGAAGTGCAAGGTTCGATTCCTTTTGCGGAGCCGGGGCAGATTCCCGTCGAAGGAAACAACACCGTGGCTTCCTCGGAAATTCCCGCGGCGAGCGTCAATTCTCCATCGAACACAAAAGACTCCGTGACTTTTAAAAACATTCCTCCCGCTACGGAAGTTGTGGAATTTAAAAAATCCGGAACCAATCCTTCGAACGTAGATAAGGAAAACAAATCCGCGCCGGAAACTCTTTCGGTAAAAGAACCGGAAACTTCCAAGGATTCCCAAAAAACGAAACGAAACGACGAGAAAAAATCGAAACGGGTTTCTTCCAAGTCGGCGTCCGACGAAGAATCCTCCGGTTTTACCCTCCAAGTCGCCGCGTTTAAGGAAAAAGAAAAGGCCGACGAATTAAAAAAATCGATCTCCGGTAAGGAGAAAAACGCGAAAGCAACCGTCAAAAAATCAAGAAACGGGTATTATACGGTACGGTTCGGATCCGCTTCGTCTAAAAAAGAAGCAGAAAGTCTTGCAAAGTTATTACCTGCGAAACTGAGATCCGGAGTCATCGTAGTCAAGGATTGATTTTTATATTGACCTCGACTATACGGCCTACGAAATCGTTTCTGAATCAGAATGGATCAAGAGCTGTTAGAGCTAACGCGTAAAGCAGTTGTTCACGCAACTATCGAGAGGCTTCGCACAACGTATTCGGATCTTCTCATCATCAAGGGATACGATGCAATACCGGATTTTTTCGAGTTCAATTTGTATTCTCCCTCGAACAAGGAAGAAAGAGATAACGCTTTAGAAAGTCTTTATGAAAAGTTGAAAACGGTCGCGGGTAAATCGATGACCGACAACATTCATCAAATCATTCTCCTGAACCGCCTAACGGATTCGTTGGATTACGACACGGCCAAGGTCGTGATCGAAAACAATCTGATGGAAGACGGTAAAATTTCCAGAGACAATCTATACGCCGCGATGGGTGAAACCGATCGTTTCGATGAAAGAAGATCGCAGATCCAGATGGTCGGCAATACTTTGAAATTCTTTTTTTCCCTTTCCAAACTTCCGATGATCAAACTCGTGATGGCTCCGATCAAAGTCGCGGCTTCGATGGTAGGCGCGACTTCTTTGGTGGAAACCATGGAAGCGGGTTACGAGTTATCGAGCAAGATCAAGGATCTCAATCCGTTTATCGAAGCGTTTGTCGATCGTGAAACACGTTTGATCGGTAAGTTGGAAACCGGCAACCCGGTCGGCGAATTGGCGAACTGATCAAAGAAGATTTCTTTTTTTCAATTCCGAACGAAACGCCGCGGTATATTTCGCCTTTCCCAAAAGATTGAAATGAGAAGCGTCAAAAAAGATTTCCGGATCGGTTTCGAATTCTTCGGGATTCAATCGAAGATAAACCGCGCCGGATTGTTCCGCGATCTTTTTCAATCCTTCCCGAACGATTTCGTAACTCAAATCTTCTTCCTTTGAGAAACGATAATTCGGAGTTTCAAGAAGAATCGTCTTTACTCTGGCTTGTCTGGTCAATTTTAGAATATCATAAAGTTCTTGTATAAGGTCGGGTTCGAGTTTCGGAGCCAAACCTTCATATTGTTTTTTCCAAGCGGAAACACGTGCGTCGATTTGACTTTGCTGTGACTTTGATTCTTCCGCGTTCAACTTCCATACGAACAGAGAGGATAAATATTTATCGTAGAGTTTGGAAAAGATAAAATGTGAATAAGAATTCAACGAGTAAGAATGCGAAACCCGAAACGTCCAGTATTCGAGCAAAGATTCTTCGGAAACCTTTTTGTCCAAAAAGTTTTGAAACAATCCCTTGTGATAATATCCCTTCACGGATTTATACGCGGAATCGGGATAACGTTCCTTGTTAAACGCAAACTTATCCGTTTCTAAAACGAGTAAGGAAGGAAGTTGGTTCTTGTTCTTTCTTAAATATTCGCTTACGATTTCCTTTCTCAAGGTCAGGTTCGCGCCGGGAACGTTCAAAAGAACGACTTGTTTTCCGGATTCTTTTGCAAGAACCTCCGCGTCGAGATCCCAAAGGATATGACTCGAACCGACGATCAACGTATTCGCGGGTTTGAAATTCTTGGTCATGGAAAACATCTTATCGTATTGGCCGAACAGAAGCGCGTACCAAACCCGATCGAATAAAAAGACCGATAAAAGAAGAACAAACGTCAAGGAAGCATAACGGAGAATTTTAGAACTGGAAGTAGATGAAACTGGATCCATAAAAAACCCCTCCCGTAAAAATCAGAGTGATAAAAATTCCGGCGACCACCCAATCCCCGTATTTTTTCCATCCTTCCTTCGTTTTTTCCCAGAACGGAAACAATCCTTCCAAAATCAAAAAGAGAACGATCGCAAAAATCCCGGCCTTCTTTTGAAATTCAACGATCAGGTCCAAACCTTGCCCACTCGCAAGGTCGAAAATTCTATGGAGAATCAAATGCGCCGTTCCGATCGATTCCGCTCGAAAGTAAACCCAACTGAACAATACACAATGAAACGTTACGAGAACTCCGATCGCTCTAAACCAAAGAGCCTTCGGAGTTTTTTCGGTTACAAAACGTTTCCAAAGAACCTCGGAGGTCAGATAAATTCCGTTTAACACTCCCCATACGACGAACGTCCAATTGGCCCCGTGCCAGATTCCCGATAACGCAAAAACGATTAATAAGTTTCGAATATGCCTAAACGTCGATACTCGATTTCCGCCGAGTGGAATGTAAACGTAATCCCGGAACCAGGACGAGAGCGATATATGCCAACGTCCCCAAAATTCGGAAACGCTGGAGGAAAAATAAGGACGATCGAAGTTTCTCATCAGATCGATTCCCAATATTTTAGAAGTTCCGATCGCTATGTTCGAATATCCCGCGAAGTCGCAATAGATCTGAAATGCGAAAAAATACGTGGCTACG
Organism: Leptospira barantonii; assembly: GCF_002811925.1. Lineage (NCBI taxonomy): Bacteria > Pseudomonadati > Spirochaetota > Leptospiria > Leptospirales > Leptospiraceae > Leptospira > Leptospira barantonii. Next base: position 580,617 of record NZ_NPDS01000001.1, on the reverse strand, counting down.
AGCAGGTCGGTTCCGGACTTTTCGGCGGGTTCGTTGTACATCGCGTCCACAAAGACGGACAACCGGTCCGCGACGAACAACTTCATTAGAAATCCGTAAACTATGTATTTCAACCCGTTCTCCACGCTCTGAAAAACGAGTTTGTGTTCCTTGTGAAACTGGGTCATCAGATGATGCGCCCTTTCGATCGGACCGGCCACCAACTGCGGAAAGAACATGACGTAGACCCAGTAATATCCGAGATGTCTTTCCGCCTTGATTCTCCCCTGATACACTTCCACGATATATCCCATCGATTGAAACGTATGAAAGGACAATCCGATCGGAAGTATGATCTGCAACGGAGATACGGGCATATCGGCCGCGAACAGAAACCGATACAAGGCCCCCGTGTTGTCCAATACGAAGTTGAAGTATTTAAAAAAGATTAGGATTCCAATGTTGGAGCAAAGACTGAAGATGAGATAGGTTTTTCGTTTGGGTCCGGTTGCGCCTTCGATCCATAGCGCGAGATAATAATCCAAAACGATCGTAAACGCGAGGATCAGTATATAGGCCGGGATAAAGGCCATATAAAAATAACAACTCGCAACGAGCAGAAGAATCCAGCGAAAACGGAACGGAATTAAAAAGTAAAGAACCGCGACCGCGGGATAGAAAACGAGAAAGTGAATCGAGTTGAATAACATGGATCGGTTCTTTTGCGAACAATTCTTCGGTCGAAACTAAGTTTGGTTTCCGGCCGACATTTCGATTGAGTTAAATCAGATTTTGAGATTCGTCGTAAATGTAAAGTCAAAAGAGGAAGGCTTGCGAGTAGAGGGACTCGAACCCCCACACATTACTGCACCAGAACCTAAATCTGGCGTGTCTACCAATTCCACCATACTCGCGTGGTCTTTCCAATGTTTGTGAATGTTTCTTGGAGTCAAGCGGTTTCGTTGGAAAGTGTTTTCAAAATCGGGCAACTGGGCCGGTCGTCTCCGTGACAATGTTTGGCGAGGTGTTTGAGAGTGGCGGCCATATCCTGGAGTTCAGCGATCTTATTCTCCAGCGTTTTGAGATGAGAAAGCGCCAGAAGTTTTACGTCCGCGCTCGCACGGGTTTTATTCTTCCAGAGACCGACTAACTTTTTGATTTCGGAAAGTCCGAACCCCATCTCCCTAGACCGCTTTACGAACTTGAGAATGTGCACGTCGTCCGTCGAATAGGTTCTATAGCCGGAATCCATTCTACGCGCCTTCGGTATCAAACCGATCGACTCGTAATGACGAATCTGTTTTGCGCTGACTCCCGATTCTTTGGAAGCGTTTCCGATATTCATAATCCCTCGCCGTTCTTTTTTAGTTAGACCCGGTATCGATCCTGCGAAGAGAAAGATCCGATTTCGGAACGGACCTACAAGCCAAAATAAAACCGTTTTCTTTTTCTTCTTCCGTGAGAGCAAAACGGCTATGAGACAAATGTTCCACTTCTCCCTTTAAAAGAAGAATCTTACACGCGCCGCATCGACCGAAACGACAAGAATACGAAAGATCGATCTTCGATCTTAAGGAAGAATCCAAAACGTTCTCCCCTTCCAAAACTTCCGCACTGCGGTTCCAATCGGGAAAGTAAATTTTATACGTCATACGAGCGATTCTAAACCTTCCCATTGTGGGAAGGTCAAGGATCGAACTGTGAAAATTTTATTGCGAAATGGAAAAAAAATAGAATCGGCTATTGACCTTACCCTTGTGGGAAGGTTTACTCTGAATTCCAAGATCGGTTCTTAGAGCCGTTCAAGGAGAATCTTATGATGGAATTTCAAGTGGAGAATATGACCTGTGGAAGTTGCGCGAACGTGATTTCTAAAGCGATCAAAACGATCGATCCGAACGTTCAAGTCAACGTGGATGTCGCAAAACAAATCGTTCGCGTAGAAAGCGGACGTAGCGAAAAAGAACTCGCAAACCTCATCGAAGAATGTGGTTATCCCGTTTCTAAAAGTAAAACTTTTCCGAAAAGTGAAACCGCAAAATTGATAATTTCGATTTTTCTAATATTCGCAAGTTATGGTTTACTCGCACACGGAGAACACGAGGTCGGTCCCAACGGCGGAACGATTCGTATGCCGGGAGGTTTTCATACCGAGCTGGTTCTTTTAAAGGAAGGCCTAAAAGTTTATCTTCTGGATATCGAATTCAAAAACCCTTCGACCAAAAACGGTAAACTTCAGGCGAAGATCGTCCAAGGTAAATCCGAACAGAAGTTGGAATGCCAGGCGCATCCGGATCATTTTTTCTGTCCCGTTTCCAAAATTCCAGCTTCGGGTAAAATTGTTCTGAAAGCGACTCGAGAAAAGATGGAAGGAATCGACGCGGTTTACGATCTGCCGATTTCGAAAAAATAGAAACTTCGAATTCGTTTCCGTATTTTAAAACGAAATACAGGAACGAATCGGAAAAAGAAAAAACCGTATCTATATTAAAACATTGAAGCGCGCGGCGTTTTTATTGATCCGCCGCCGACTCGGACAACTTCTCGAACAAACCCGCATACAACTCCGCGAGTTCCAAATCCTCTTTGCGAGTAATCTTCAGATTGAAAGGGTGCGATTCCACGATCGCGGATTTTTTTCCGGCGGACAAGGCCCAAGAACAAAGATCGGTGGGAACAAAATTTCCGGAAAAGGACAACAATTCCTTTAAAACGTCCCCTCGGATCCCTTGGGGAGTTTTCATAAACCAGATATGTTCCCGATCCAAAAGCGAGGCGGTTTGTCCATTCAATTCTTCTAATACGGTTTCGGAGGTTCGGGATGCGAGCGTCGCGATTCCATTCTTACGAACGCTTTCGCATAACAAATCCAATTCTTCGGAAAGAACAAAAGGTCGGGCCGCGTCGTGAACGAGAATGATATCCTCGCTCGCAATGGAAAGCGCGGATAAACCCTTCAACATCGATCCGTGTCTTGTGTCACTTCCTTCGACGATCAAATCTTCGTCTCGAAGATGAGGCCCACAAAGCGTTTCGGTTTTTGGAATGGATTCAAGATGGGAAACCAATACGATTCGTTTTTGTTTTCCCCATTCTTGAAAACGTTTGAGTGTGTGAATTAGAATGGGCTCGTTTCCGAATTCCAAAAATTGTTTCGGAACGTCCGAACCCATTCTCGTGCCGGTTCCTCCGGCAAGAATCAATACGTAAATTTTCTCAGAGAGAAACAGAGACTTCATTCTGAAAGATTTGTTCCAAGTTCTGACGTTTGCGAATCAGTTGAAAACTTCCGTCCAAACCTACAAGAACCTCCGCCGTTTCGGGAAACGAGTTGTAGTTTTTGGTGGACATGGAGGAACAATAAGCCCCGGCGCCTTCCATTACAACATAATCTCCTAATTTAGCTTCTCCTGATATTCTTGTGATCGGTCCGCCGCCTTCCGCCTGCGTGAACAAATCGCCGCTTTCGCAACAATGTCCCACATAAACGTATTCCGCGGTTTTGCCGGAATGAGTTCCTTCTTTAGGAACGACGACTAACGGATGCCTTGCGGCGTATAAGGAAGGTCTCGTGTTTACGTCCATTCCCGCGTCGATTTTTACGAACGTAAAACCGCCGTTATCTCCGGTCGACACGACGTCGTCCACGGTGGTTAAGATCGCTCCGTTGTTCACCATCATAAAAGAACCGGGTTCGATTTCCATGTGAAGTTTCGTTCCGTGTTTCTTCGAGTATTCTTGAAAGAGTTCCACCACGGGCGCTCCGATCGTCTGGAAGTCGGTGGTTTTTTCGTCTTCCATTCTCCCCACCTTAAATCCTCCGCCTAAGTTGAGAATTCTACATTCCGGAAACTGCGCGGCGATATCCAAAGAAACTTGTGCGACCACTTTCCAAACCGCAGGATCGCTTCCCGATCCGATATGAGTATGAACCTTAAAAATCTTGAGATCGTATTTTTTCGCGATCTCTTTTACCTGATCGATGTCTTCGTGCCAAACACCGAAGGAAGAAGTTTTTCCTCCCACGTCGGTCTTCTTCGTTTGTCCCGAACCGAGCCCCGGATTAAAACGAACGCTGACTTCCTTGCCTGGAAATAATTTTCCAAACGCTTCCAGCTGACGCAAGGAACAGGCGTTGAAAATCATTCCCTTCTCCACGAGTTCTTTCAGATTTTTCGCGAGCTCTTGCGACGTGAGCATGATCTGTTCCGGTTTGAATCCGTAGTGAATCGCTCTTTGCGCTTCGTATTCGGAACTAGCGTCGATCTGAATTCCTTTGCGTTTCATGATTTCAAGAATGGTTCTGTTCGGATTGGCCTTCATCGCGTAACGAACGGTCAGACCGAACGCGTTCGGAAACGCAAGAGCGGTATCGCAACTTTTTTCGATTCTTTCCCGAGAATAAACAAAAACCGGGGTTCCAAATTGTTGTGCGATCGATCGCACTTGGGATTCAGTCAAAAATTTTAATTTTTCTATTGATTGCATAGTGAAACGGGCATTTCTAAATGGTTTTAGAACAGGCTCCGTCGGTGTCCCGTTTTTTTAAAGGCATTTTCATTTTATGGCTGGCAAAATCACTCATCTCGAAGTCCTTTCACAGGTTTGTAAACATCTGGATCACGGAACCGCCGAGCAAAGAAAAATCGCCGGCCTGATGCGCGCCGAATCCAACCGAAAGTTCGCGAACATCGGAGCGATCGCTCCCGATATATTTTATTTTTATCATATTCTTTCTCCTCGCAAAACGAAAAAGGCAACCATCTGGGGAGACATGAGTCATCACAACGGAGTTGCGGAACTCGTGTTGAGTTTTTTGGATCTGATTCTTCAGACCGAAGAAGGAATTCACAGAGATCGTTACATCGCGTTCACTCTCGGTTATATCTGTCACTGCGCCGTCGACATCATCACACATCCGTATATCTTCTACATCTCCGGAGATTTTTACAACAAGGACAAGAAGATCAGCAGTCTCGCTCAGTACAATCACATGAGAGTGGAGAACGCGCTCGATTCTTGGCTTCTCGATTACCGCTGGGGAATGACTCCGAAAGAATACGACTTCGTTCATCACGTGGACGCGATCTTCAAGTCGGATAAAAAAACGTGGAAGATGGATCCTATGCTCTGGCATTTTTGGCTCAGAGGTCTCAAGTCCACGTTCACTGAAGAATTCAAAAAACATTATATAGGCTCCGAGGATAAGATCATTCCCGGAGATTTGTTAAACGAATCCTTCTTGGGTTATCTTGAATTTCACAGCGTTCTCGATTCGAGAAGCAAGTGGATGCGCGGCGCGTTGAAACTTCTGGACAAAATAACCTTTCACAAGGTGCGTTCATCCGTTCTTATGCTTCCTCTCAAGGAACATATCGACAAAAGAATCATGAACGAAGAACACAAGAAGTGGAACTATCCCGCGAACCCTTCGATCGTTCGCGAAGATTCTTTCGTGGAACTCATCAATCGTTCCGCGCAGAACGGAAAGGACGCGTTGACACACGCTTGGAATTATCTGGAAAACAAAATGACCCGATCGGCGTTCTTAAAGGAATACCAGGGATACAATTTGGATACGGGGCTCCGCTTTCAGGGAGTCGACAGCATGAAAGAATTTTCACCGATAGAAGAAGTTTAATCGATTATGAAACACGAACCAGTCAGTTATCTTTTCCGATTTTTTGTGATCCATTTCAGGGACAAAATTCTACAGAGAATTTTAAACTCTCCCGATCCGTTGAAACAATTGACCAAGGTCTGCGCGGGACTTTTGTTTTTGAACGGATTCTTGTTCGTATTCTCCGTAAAAGATTTATGGAGAGTTCCCGATTCGAATCAATACGAAAAACCTTCGGTTCTTTACGGACTCAACGATAAGAACGAATACGAACCGATCGCGGAATTCTATCGATTCTCCCGTGTCGTATTAAATATAAAAGAACTTCCACCCGAAGAGGACGGCAAACCGAACAAGTTGATTCGTAGTTTTGTTTCCACCGAGGACAATAATTTTTATTCTCATTGGGGACTGGATCTTCGAGGAATCTTTCGCGCGTTTATGGTCAACATTCTCGCGGGAAGAATCAAGGAAGGAGCTTCCACGATCACACAACAGGTCGCAAGACTTAAGTTCTTAAACACGGAACGATCTTTTTTAAGAAAAGCAAGAGAGGCTTGGCTTGCGCTTCTCCTCGAAGCCGTGTTCGACAAGGACACACTCATGGAAATTTATCTCAACGAAATCCCTCTCGGACACGGAACGATCGGAGTCGGAGCCGCCGCGAGATTTTATTTCCGCAAGGACGTAAAGGAACTTACTTGGGGAGAATCGGCCCTTCTCGCGAGTTTAACAACGAGACCGACGGAATTTTCACCCTTGGTGAATCCGAATTCTTCCAGCGCAAAGGTCCGAGTCGTTTTTAAGAAGTTTGTGGAAAACGGGATCTTGGACGTAAAAACCGCCGAGCGCGAATACGAAGCGTTTTCCGAATATTACATAACTCTAAACCGTTCTCCGAACGATTCCGCGTTCGGGGATCGTCTCAATCGTTTTCCGTATTTCACGGAATATGTTCGTAAGAATTTATCCCGTTATATTCCGAAGACGACTTTGTACAGCGGCGGTCTGAAGATTTATTCCACGCTCAACATTCAACACCAAACACAAGCCGAAAAGGCTTTGTATGCGGGTCTTAAAAATCAAACGAAAGAATCCAATCAAAGAACGTTCACGAAGATCGACGCGTTCGACGACGCATATGGAGAAATCTACGATATGCTCGCGATGATCCACGACGTTCCCGAGTTTAAGTTTAAAATTTCAAGATCGGTTCGCACATTCAGTCGCGCATGGCAGGAAGATTTAAGAGACGAACTCGGCGCACTCAACTTGTTAAGCGGAACCGAATCTCTCGGAGAAGCCATCGAGTGGAGTTACAGAAGTCAACAAACCGAAGACTTTCTTCTTCCCGTGGAAGGCGCTTTGATTTCGATTCGTCCCGATAGCGGTTATATCACCGCGATGGTAGGCGGTTCCGGATTTCGATCGGACAATCAACAGATCCGAGCGTTTCAAGCGTATAGACAACCGGGTTCCGCGTTCAAACCTCTCGTCTACGCGGCGGCGATGGAATACTACAATCAACATCCCGATCCGAAGAAGAACGTAACCGCGGCTTCGTTGTTCTCCGATTCTCCACTTCAATACGTATTAGAAGACGGTGATGAATGGAATCCATCCAATTACACGGGAGAATATTCAGGATTTATAAAGTTGCGCGAAGCCCTCGAACTTTCCAGAAACAGCGTCGCGGTGCGAGTTCTTGAACACACCGGGATCAGCAACCTGATGCCGAACTTGGAAAAAATTCTCCAGATAGAAAACAGATCCATTCCTAGAAACTATTCCATCTCGCTGGGAACCTTCGAGGTTTCTCCGTTCGAACTCGCGAGGTCTTACGCGGTGATCGCGTCGGGTGGAAAACAAGTTTTTCCTTTGAGCGTTCTTTATGTGGAAGACGGAAGCGGCAACGTCGTCAAAGACTTTCGAGAAGACGCGAGCAAACAAGAGAAGAAACAAATTCTTTCTCCGGAAGTTTGTTTTATTCTTACTTCGATGATGGAAGACGTGATCAAAAAAGGAACGGGAACCGGAGCTTCTTCATACGGACTCAGCAGACCCGCCGCGGGTAAAACCGGAACGACGAATAACTTTCGGGACGCTTGGTTTGCGGGTTATACTTCCGATCTTGTAAGCGTCGTTTGGCTCGGTTACGATACGGGAACTCTTTCGATGGGAAAAGGAATGTCGGGCGGGGTTGTAGCCGCGCCGATCTGGGGAAGATTTATGTCCAACGCGCTTTCCAGAGAAAAGTCCAAGTCGTTTAACTTCGGAGAAACCGGTGTGGTCCGCAAAAAGATCTGTTCCATCTCCGGAAAGTTACCGGGTTCTCATTGCAATCAAACCGAAGAAGAATACTTCACCAAGAACACGGTTCCCAAAGAAGTTTGCGACGATCATAGAGGAGCGGGATTCGTATCGGAACCCGAACCGGAACACCATTCTTCCCATACGACCAAAGTTAAAAAGAAGCAGAAAACCAATATTTTCCAGGGCGACGATGATTTGATTCGGTAATTCCGAACAAAAATACTTGTCGTTTTGGGATTGAGTACACAAATAGATTTATTGCTACCAGGAGTTTTAGATGGCCATCGGCAAGGAAAATAATAACAGCGTAATCGGTCCCGGGTCCATTTTTGAAGGGAAATTTTATATCGCAGGTTCTCTCCGCATCGACGGAAAATTCGAAGGAGAAATCAAAACCGACGACACACTTTATATCGGTGAAACCGGTAAGGTAAGAACCAATATTTCGGCTCGCGAAGTAACCGTTTCCGGAACCATGATCGGAAATATCAAAGCCGAGAACGAAGTTCGTCTGGAAGAAACCGGAAGACTTTTAGGAGACATCGTAGCCCCTGCCCTACATTTAGCGAAAGGTGTGGTAGCAAAAGGAAACATAACGATCACCGGCGGACAAAAGAAAGACGTTAAGAAAATCGTGGAAGAGTCTTTCGGTGGAACCCGTACTCTGGACAACGGAAAGGACGAATAAGTCCTTTTTTCTTTACTATAGGAAAGGCCGCATTCAGGCCGATAATCTTCCTGTATGATCTTCAAAAAGCCCAGACAACTGAACGCGGGGAAGGAACTCCTAAGAACGGACAACTTCACCCTGATCTATCTGGGCGCCTTTCACTTTCATTATTCTTTTTACTTTAGAGGCAATCTGTATCACGGAAATCTCGATTTCCGCAGAAAAAGATTCCGCCTCATTCCTATCTTTGCTTCCCTCGCGCTTTTTATCGCATTCTTAGGTTTTGGAATGAATCCGAGTAACGCGATGATGGATTCTTCCGGACACGAGATTACGGAGAATGATTCCGAGGATCTCAAGGCAAAATCCGGCGACGAAAAGTTTTTGGAAGAATCGGAAAAGGCGAAACTTACGATTCTGATGGCCAAGGAACTCAAGAATCCTTCCGAAAAGAAGAAACAACTCAAAGTCACCACGTATCGCGTAAAAAGAAACGAAACGTTAGCCGAAATTGCGACCCGCTTTAAGGTTTCCATGGAATCCATCGCGGGTTCCTCCAATATCAAAATCGACGATACGCTCTATCCGGGACAAATATTAAGTATTCCTAATAAATCCGGTCTTCTCTATAAGATGAAAACGGGAGATACGGTCGCGAAGGTTGCGAGTCTTTACAAGGTCAACCTCGACGAGATCATGCTCGAAAACAAACTCGACGATCTCGATATTCTCAGACCGGGACAAAAAGTATTCTTACCGGGCGCGGTGATTCCCGATCCTGCTCCGAAATGGGTGATTCCGGTCGCGTCTCGAATCGTGACTTCCAATTTCGGTTTTAGAACCTTCCCAAGAAGAAAGTTCCACGAAGGTTTGGATCTAAAGGCGTTCTACGAACCGATCGCCGCCGCAAGAAACGGAAAAGTTATCTACGCGGGATGGATGGGCGGTTACGGAAACGTGGTCGTCATAGAACACACGGACGATTTCAAAACCTTATACGCGCACAATTCCAAGTTGTTCGTACAACGAGGCGATTACGTTTTAGCGGGAAAGAAAATCGCAAGATCCGGTTCCACCGGTTATTCTTTCGGTCCTCACCTTCACTTTGAAGTAATCAAGAACGGACAACCGGTCAATCCTTCCAAATATCTAAAAGGCCTTACGTTCCGTAAGGGCGGACCGACTCACTAGTTTTGAATCGCAGGATCTGTTTGTCGTAACAAGAAATGTAGGAACTACTTCGTTTTTTGTGTAGAGTCTTCGACTTCGGGCAGATCCTTCGTTTCCAAAGAATGTAGGAACTACCACATTCTCCCGAAAAATCTCCCCTGAACAAAAGGAATTTGATTTCCAACGAAAAACATTTCGGAAATCTTTTCCAGAATGAAAACCGCGAAACTCGCCCTTATCAAAAACGCGCACCGTATCCTTTTCGCCCCTTTACTTTTACTCATCCTTTTTCAATGCAAAACCCCGACCATCGAAGAACTACTCGATCAAAGACTGATCAAAAACTACGACCAAACCGAAACGCTCAACTTATACTACGCGACGCTCCGCGCACAAAACACGGGCGCACAAAACGGATGTAACGATTCTTACTTTCTAACGACGGGAACGACGGAACTCAAAACCGGATATTGTATCACGAACGTTCCGGCCAATCACGAGGTCGGAGCCCTTCCCTCAGGACTCGGAAGCAGGGAGAATTACTTTCAATTCTTAGGACACAAACCGTTTGAAACGAAGGACAACTTCATCGAGGACCTCAAAAAAGATCCGTTCGACGAGGTGCTCTTATTCGTGCACGGATTCAACGTAAAGTTCGAAGAAGCGATTCTTCGCGGAGGACAAATCCGATACGATCTTAAGTTTCCCGGAAAAGTCGTGATCTTTACTTGGCCTTCGGGAAGCGAAGCCGGACTGATCAACCAAGTGTTACTCAAGGGAACCTACGAAAAAAATCTCGCGTCCGCAAGAGCGTCCCGAGGAGAATTTAAGAATTTTCTAAAGTCCCTCCAAGGTGCTGGAAAGAAAATCCACCTCATCGTCCATTCGATGGGCCATCAAGTCGTATTACCCGCGTTAGCCGAAATCGGAAAAGAATCGAACAAACCTCTGATCCAAGAGTTGATTCTAAACGCGCCCGACTTCGATTCGGGAGAATTCAGACTGATCTCGGACTCGCTCAACAAAGCCGCCAAACGAACCACACTCTATTGTTCACCCGGAGACAGCGCGCTCCAAGCATCCGCGTCCGTAAATCAAGGAGGAAGACTCGGATCCTGCACGGTCATCCCCGGATTCGACGTGATCAACGTTAACCCCATCGATTCTTCCCTGATTTCACTCGGTCACGGATACTATTCTTCCAAGCCACTCCTAACGGACATCTATCAGATCTTACTCGGAGTCAAAGCGGAGAAACGTCTTTTCATCCGAAAATCGTCGGGCAATGAGAACTTCGTCCTCCGAAATTGAACGAGAATGGAAGGAGTTTTAAAAAGGGAGAATTTTCAGGCCGTTTTTGATTCCTCAAGGAATATAAAAAAGGAATTTTAATGAGAAAGAAACCGCTCGAATCCTGAGTCTAATTGTTAAGTTGTAATAGAGAGCGCCGATTTCTTCCCATTTTTTTGTTTTCCGGCTAGGACGTCGGGGAAAACTGGGAAGAGCGTATGGAATTCCCGAAATGGGAAAACATATTTTTACCACAACTTTTTCCGTATTTTGACAAATATCTTGTTGAATTCGGGGTTATTTTTAGTAACTAATGAATATGCTTCAGAAACCCAAAATTTTGGTCGTTGAGGACGAGATCATCGTCGCAGTCAACCTAGGCCAAAAGCTCAAAAAGCTGGGTTATGAGCTTGTTGGAATCACTTCTTCGGGTGAAGAAGCGATCCAAAAAGCGGAAGAGAATCATCCGGACCTTGTCCTTATGGACATAAACATAGAAGGAAATCTGGATGGAATCGAAACCGCCGAGGTCCTTCGGAACCGCTTTCACACACCTGTTATCTATCTCACCGCTTACGCCGACGAAAACACCTTAGACAGAGCTAAAAAAACACAACCGTTAGGCTACATCGTAAAACCATTCGAGTCGGATCAACTTCGCTCTTCCATAGAAGTAGCGCTTTATAAAAACGAAATCGAACAACGCTCCAAACAAACCGAAGAAAAACTCAAGGGCGCGTTAGATCAGCTTGGGGCGGGAATTGTCACAACCGACGAAAATGGATTTCTTCTTTTTATGAATCCCGCGGCGGAAAAACTCATTGGTTGTAAATACGAGGATCATCTCGGAAAACCGATTCAAGAAATTCTATTTTTTAAGAATGGAACCGGAGACTCGGTCGGAAACGTGGTTGAAGAAGTTATCAAATCCAGACTTCCCCGCGAAAACGGAAATCTTTTCTTAGTCGCGAAAAACGGAAGTAGCCAAGAAATCCAATTGCAGAGCTCGCCGATCCTCGGAACGGAAGAAAAACTTACAGGAACGTTCAACATTCTCCGGACCAAAGAACAACATACGACCGCCGGCGAAAAAGACACTTACTTAAAAGAAATTCATCATAGAATCAAAAACAATCTTACGATCATCTCCTCGATCTTCAGTCTTAGATCGGGACAGACCAACGGAGAATCGACCGACGTCCTCCGTGAAAGTCAAAATCGTCTCCGAGCCGTTGCTCTGCTTCACGAGATTCTTTACGAGAGTAAGGATCTTTCCTCGATCAGCTTCGAGTTATATGTAAAAAAACTTACGGATGCGCTTTTTGAAATTTATCAAGTGAATCGGGATAAGGTTCTACTGGAACTGAATATCAAGGAAGCGAAGGTAAAGGCCGAGATAGGAATGAACCTTGCTTTGATCATCAACGAACTCATTACAAATTCCTTAAAACATGGTCTTGCAAATTCTTCTTCCGGATCGATTCGGATTCAATTCACGAGAGACAACGAAATGTTGACCCTGGAAGTTTCCGACAGCGGCGCCGGACTTCCCGAAGAATCGATCCGAAACAGAAGTTCCGGATCTCTCGGACTATCCCTTGTGGAATCCCTTGCAAAACAGATCGGCGGGAAAGTCGAACTTCTCAATCAGGAAGGCGCCTGCGTTAAACTGCATTTTCCTGCCGCCGTTTCCATCTAAAAAAATGCGGGAACTCCCGCGACCTTCCTTTCCGGAACAATCTACTTCTCGCAAAAGCCGCTTCCATTCCTCTTTCGGATGCTGATGACGAATTTTTTCCCAACTGATAATCATCCAAAAACCCTCTTTAAGATAATGAGAATCATTCTCATAATTTAAAAACTGTCCAGCATTTTTGAGCTCAGGAATGACTTGTAAGAATTTTTTTCCCTCCCAGACTGACCGGGATGAAAACCCATTTTGAATTTTTTGAAATCGTCGTAAGACCAGAAGACAAAACCGCCATTCTTTATCTCAACCGCCCCGACAAAAGAAACGCCATGAACTGGCCTTTCTGGCGGGATCTCCCGGACGCCGTCGAGGAAATCAACGCAAACCCGAACATTCACGCATTCGTCGTGGCCGCGAGAGGAAAATCATTCTCCACAGGTCTGGACTTGGATTCTTTTTTTAAGGAATTCGGAAACACTGTCCAAGCGCCTCTTGGAGGAGATCGCAGAAAATTTTTCGATCTCATTCTTAGAATGCAAAAAGGAATCAACGCGGTTTATGATTCTCCAAAACCTTCTATTGCCGCGGTTCAAAAACATTGTATCGGAGGCGGTCTCGATTTGATCTCCGCTTGCGATATCCGTTATGCGACAGTGGACGCTTCGATTTCTCTTCGTGAAGCGAAGGTCGCGATCGTCGCGGACATGGGTTCGATCAACAGACTTCCCGCAATCATAGGACAAGGTCATACGAGAGAATTGGCTTTAACCGGGAAAGACATAGACGGAATTGAAGCGGAAAGAATCGGTCTTGTTACTAAGGTTTTTCAAACCGAAGAAGAAATGATGAGCGTCGCTCTTGCCACCGCAAAAGAAATCGCGGAGAATCCAAAGATCGTCGTTTCCGGAGTTAAGGATGTGATGCGTTATTCGGAAGGAAAACCGATGGACGCGGGTTTGAATTACGTCGCTCTTTGGAATTCGAGCTTCTTAGATTCTGCGGATTTTAGAGGAGCGTTGCAATCCTTCAAGGAGCGCAAACGCCCCGTCTACAATCAAAACTGATTTACGACTTAAGCGTAAAGGTCCAGGATTCTTCTTTGTCCTTCTTCCTTGGAATTCTGGACCCCCGCCTCCACGGCGAGATTCAACATCTTTCGATTCAGATCGCTTTGCGCCTGAAAAATTTCTTTGGGCAGATTGGCCACCCGTTCCAATAGTAAACTCTGGTTTGTGTTTCCGTTGATATTCATAAATTCCCTCTTCCGAGAATTCGGGGTTTTCTTTCTTTTTCCCCCAATTCTATTCTCGGTTGATAAATAGAAAACTTGATTGTTTTTTGAAAATTTTTAACCTGTCCAAACTGTGAGTTTCCCTACATTGATCAGATCTGCGATTCAGAGGGAGAATCAAAGAGAGTTCACCAAAGCTTTCAACCTCTATAAGGAAGCTCTTTCCTTTACCAACAGTCCGAAAACTATCTTAAAGATCCGTAATCGTCAAGCTTGGTGCCAATATCATATTGGGAACACGCGCGAAACCTTAAATCTGTTCCACGAAATCATAACTCAGTATCCGAACGAACCCGGAAGTTATCTGTATTATTCCAATTATCTCATCAAGGTTTCCAACTTCAAACAGGCTAAGAAAATTCTTTCCAAAGGAATCGATCTTTATCCGGATCAACTGGAACTTTATCTTACTTTGGCTTCCTTGTTGAAGGACACGGATCGTTCCAACGAGGCGATCGCGGTTTTAAAACAAGCCTTGGCGCAGGAAAAACTTTCGAGAGGGAGAGGGATTCTTCGCAAGGACATCTGGGCGGAACTCGGTCATCTTTATTATCAAAGAGGCGACTACAACTCAGCGTTGGTTTCTCTCAAGACTTCGATGCGTATGGACAGCGACGAGAATTTCCTGCACTACGATATGATCGCTCAGTGTTATCTCAAAGTCACGGATCATAAAAACGCTCTTAAGTTCATCGACTTATACATCCAATACTTCGGAGAATCGGATTCGGACATTCTCATCATCAAAGCGAGAGCGCACGCGCAACTCGGAGAAAGTCATCTCGCCTGCGCTTCCCTTTTACAGGCTTATTCGATGGAAAACGGTCTCAAGTTAAACGCCGAAGACATGGTGGATTTCGCTCCGCTTTTACAAACCGGTTTTTTTGATACATTAGAGAATGTTGAAATAGAAGAACCCTGATCGGGTCTTAAGAATTTCTTGACCGTTCTCTATCTTCCTGTCTTCATTTGGAGTTCGATCGTGTATCAGAATTAGGACCAAATCGTCCTTTAGGAAGGCGTATGAAAATTCTCCGCAAATTAGACAATAACGTAAATCGTTTCTACGTTCTCCTGAAAATTCTCTCGGTCCTAACGATTTTATTTTGGAGTCTTCCGGGTTTTTCCCAAACGCTTTCACCCGATCAGGAAAGATTGGTGAAGTCCGTTCATAAAATCCTAGACGATTTGGAATTTCTCGTTCTGAAAAATCCGAAAGATAAAAAGGACGACGTTTACGTTTTAGTGCAAGAAACACTCCTCAAACTTCGAAGCGGAGCGTTACGCGTGGGCATCCGCGAGGATTTGGAACGGGATATATTCGGCTCCGCGGTTTTTTCGATTCGATCCAAGGAAGATCCCGATCCGAGCATTTATCTAAGTCCTTATCTGCTCGATCTCTATCAAACTCATCCTTCGATCGTGTTGTCCGCATTCGTTCACGAATGCCAACATTCAAAAAGTTATTTTGACGATCCCGAACGATTCATCAATCTGAGTATGACGAGCACTCTCGAAAAATATCTCTACGAGCTGGACGCTTACAACCGCGAATCTCAGTTCATTCTTAAATATCTAAAGAAGAATCCGAAATACAAACTGATTCCGTTCGAAGTTCTTCTTTCCACATCTTTTGAAAAGGACAACCTCGGTTATTTTTCATACGCGGCTCTCGGTCACGACATGTCTCTCGCGGGTTATCTCTACAACGTGTCCGAGTTTAAACTTTCCTACGAGGAAAAGATGCAGATGATTCTAAAAACGCTCAATCAAATCATCGACGAACCCTTGGACGAAAAAGGAGATCCGTGGAATCAATACAAACAGATCGTTCCCATGTATTCCTTTCTTCAATTCGCTCCGCAGACGATCCGAAACATAGACACGGTTCACAATAAGATCCCGGATCAATCCAATTACGATCTGCCGAAACAACACCCGGATTTATACGCTCGAATGCTCGATCTTGAAAAGATTTTTGCGGCGAATATAGAAAAATATAAATTCCTGCAAGGAACCTTGGAAAAGCTGAAAAAGATCGATTAGTCGAAGGTTTTTAAATCAATCGTATCAGGGAGATTCGTATGAAGTTGAATGTATCTGCGGTGTTTTTGTTTTTATTCTCGTTTGCGTTGTCCGCTCAGGCGAACGAAGACGTAACGAATATAATAAAAGGTCTTAAATACCAAACCGGCAAAGTGATCTTGGGGGAAAAACTCGCGACGTTAAACGTCCCTTCCAATTTCAAATATATAGACGGCAAACAAAGCAAACTCGTCTTGGAAAACGTATGGGGAAACCCTCCCGGCGTCGAACCGCTCGGAATGCTCTTTCTAAAAAATCAAAATCCGATCAGCGATAACTTTACGTATGCGATCAGCATCGATTATTCGGAAGAAGGTTATATCAAGGACGACGACGCGAAGGATCTGGATTATAGCGATCTTCTCGACGAGATGAAAAGCGATATGAAAGAATCCAACGAAGCCAGAAAGAAGGACGGTTATCCTTCCGTGGAACTCGTGGGCTGGGCCTCCCCTCCTTTTTACGACGAGAAAGCCAAAAAACTGCATTGGGCTAAAACCCTGAAGTTCGAAGGCTCCGAGGTAGATACATTAAATTATAATATTCGAATACTTGGTAGAAAGGGTGTGATCATTCTAAACGTAATCGCCGACGCGGACAAACTTCCGATGGTGAACGAAGAACTCGACGCGATCGTAAACTCCACCGAATTCAACGAAGGAAATCGTTATGCGGATTTTAATCCGGATTTGGATACGGTTGCGGCTTATGGAATCGGAGGTTTGATCGCCGGAAAAGTTTTGGCAAAGGCCGGTCTTTTCGCGCTTCTATTAAAGTTTTGGAAAGTGATCGCATTAGCCGTCTTAGGCGGCTTCGGTGTTTTGAAAAAATTCATCTTCCGAGAAAAGGAAACGGCATCGACTCCTCCGCCTTCGGACGATGGACCGAGCGCTTAATCAAAACGTTTTGAAACGGAGGTTGCGGCTCTTTTGGATCGGAGCCGCAGTAGATCACTGAGGAATTTTCGGTCCCAACTCGATCACCAATTGTTCTTCCGGAACGGTAAGATCTATCTTATCGATTTTTTCGGGCATTCTTCCGGAAAGAACATCCTCCGTGAGATTTTTAATCTTAGCAAGAATCGTTTCGTCCGTACAATTCGAGATGGAAATGATATTCGGAAGATCTCTTCCCCATGCGAAACGAATTCCGGGGCTGTCCACAAAAAAGGATTCGGTGACTCCGTCCCCTTCCTTGTCGATCATCGTAAAGACCGTGGAATCACCAGTAACGACCACGGCTTTTTTTCCCTTCTTCACTTTGTCCGCTTTGACTCGAGTGTTCGTCATCTCGCGGTTCCAAAGATAATAGTATAATTTTCTAATTTGAGAGTCGATCAACTTGTCTCGAGCGGACTTATAAAGTTCTCCGTATTTTTTTCCGACCTCTTCTTCTCCTTTCATTTGTCCGTCGAGTTCTCTCGGAGTTGTGGAATGAAGATAAAAGTCGGGAACACCGTTGATAGTGTTCGTATAAAATGCTTGGTCCTTTCTATCTCCGGGATACGGATTTGTGGAAGCGCCCGGATTTTTTAGAAAGTCTATCAGAACGTTTCTTCTTTCGTTCACTTTCTTTCTGAGTTCTTCGGCTCTGAAACGGATCGAACTCGCTTTGGGAGAATCCTTTCCGTAAAAACGTTCGGATCTTTCCAATTCTCCGCTGACGGCTCTTTCGGAAGAATACGTTTTTAAAAGTTCCTCGTCATATTTCAAAAGAAGATCCAATTCTTTCGTTCTTTTTAACGGTTCTGCAGAAGCCTGGCTCGCCTCGCCTACGTTAGGTGACGTTGTCGTGTTCGATTGATTTGCGGTGGATGAGGAAGACGATGTCGACGAGACGGACGTATTGCCGGAAGTTTTGTTCGGAGTTACGGTTCTTTCCGCTTCTGGAAGTCGAAAGTATTCCGCTTCCAATTCTCTGAGCCTTGCGTAATTGGAAATTTTTACGAGGTAGTCCTTTTCCTTCTCTCTTACCTTGTTCGGATCGTCGAAACCGTCCTTGAGCAACGTTAGTTGTCCTTTATAGATGATCATCAAGGTCGCTTCGGAAGAATCTCTGCTCGGATTCGTATCGGGAAGAGTTTTTCCTTCCTTATCGACGAGCTGAATAAAATGAAAGGCCATCCGATCCGTTCTAAAATCGGTGATATTTTGAATATCGGGTGAAATTTGCAGATCGGCGGAAGCCCAAAGACTTCCTCCGAAAATCGATAGAACGAGAAGATAGGTCGAAAAGGACTTCTTATTGCCGATCGAAAACAAGCGATCCGAAAAAATGGATTTCATCTTGTTTCTAGTATCGGCTAAAAAGAGGTTAGAAAGAGCGAATCAGTTCCTTTTATGGGTCGAATCGAGAGAATATTCCATTCCGGGAATACGTTCCGATAATCCGTCCAGCCTATATTCCAGGCTTTGAACATCGGAGAAATTCTCAAAAACGGTCTTTTCCAGAGCGAGAAAGGTGGAATCCAAAAGCGCCATCTTCTTACGGGCGATTTCCTTTTGTTTGTCTTCCTCTTTCATGTTCTGTTGAACGTATGTATAATCGATTCTAAACTTCATTCCGGAAAGAATTTCCTGAAGAGTGGACTTTCTGAAATCCAGGATGAGAACTCCCCCGTTTTTCCAGATCGCCTTAACCGCGTATTGAATTTCGGGAAGACGCTTTAGATTTTTATAATGTTCTCCCTTACCGCTTTCGAGGGTCTTATCGAAATAGGAGGATTCGCTGATCTCTCCGATCAGGGTCATCGTCTTGTGACGGTATTCTTCGTCTTCGAGAAGGACTTTTCTTTGAACCGGAAAAACCTGACGTTCTCCGTCCGATCCGTAGATGGTGATCGTAGTTCTCGGGTCCCTGTTTCCGACTTCGTAAAGGGAGAATGGAACAAGCGTAACGAATGGACTGTTACCCGCGAGAATGAATGAAGTAAAAAATAAAACGACTCCGATCCAAGCATACGTTAAGAACAAGGTCTTACGAGAAACCCCGTCTTCGGTTGCCGTGCGGAAAAGCCAAAGATATCCTTGATTGATTTTTTCGCCTGTAGCCTTGATCGCTTCCCATGCCGCGTCTCTGATCGCGATTGCAGATTCCCTAATTTTTTGCCAATTCATAACCCCGGATTCCTTCTACGATGCTTTTCGCTATCTTAACTTGTAAACTCTTGCTTTCCAAAAGTTTGGATTCTTTTTCATGAGAAAGATAACCCATCTCCACGAGAATCGCGGGCATGAGACTTCCTCTGAGGACCGAAAAATCCGCCTTTTTCACTCCCCTGGACAGGATCTGAGGTTGGAGCTTTTTTTTCATCTCCGATTCGATCGATCGAGCCAAGATTCTGCTTCTTCTTTGAATGAGAGAGGACATCATTCCCGCCTGGATCTTTTTGACCGCCGAGGTTCCCTTGGGCTTGAGAATTCTGTTTTCCAGAAGTGCGGTTTCTCGAGCCGATTCGGTGGAAGCCGTTTGGGAAAGATAATAGATCTCGAAGCCGTTTACGTCCTCGTTGATGGAAGAATTGCAGTGAAGACTGATGAACAAGGAACTTCCGTTCTTCTTGAGTTCCCGGTTGGCGATCTCCGATCTGCGATCAAGCTCCACGAAGTTATCATCCGGTCTTGTTAATACGACATTGATCGAAGGATAAACCTTTTCAAAGAATTTTTTGAGAATCTTAGCCACTTGAAGAGCCACGACCTTCTCGTTTGTTCCGTCGTTCGAAGCGGTTCCCGGATCTTTTCCTCCGTGACCCGCGTCGATGAGAACGGTTTTGATTCCGAGTTTTTCCGCGTTCGGAAGAACATCGAACTCCAACACGTTTTCCTTATATTCGTATCTTACGTCCTCGGACATGAGTTGAACGAAAAGCGCCTCCACGATTTCGGGAGGAATCAAAAAGTCCTTTTCCTTATAAAGAACGGGAACGGAAATTTTTTCTATACTTTGGTTGAACGTATAAAAAGAGGAACCGACCCGAAAGCGGATTTCACCGGAAGGATGTTGAATGACCCCGACGAATGTCGCAGGATTGAAGGAAGATTTTAAGGAAGGAAATTCTTTTTGAACGTCCTCAAAGCGCACATAACGTTCGGACGACTGAGTGGGAATGGCGACTTTCGCGCCGAGTTCCCACGTATTTAGGGAGAATAGGATCAGCCCCCAAAGATAGATTTGATTTTTTGCCAAACCGAACCTTTTTTCTTTTTGGAATCTTCTCTTGTGGAATCGTTGATATCGAACAGATTCCGTTTGCTCTTATCGTATTGTTTGTTCGACTGTTGGTTTCTGTTCTGATTGCGGTCGCGGTTCTGTTGATTGCGTTGCTGATTTCCGCCGCTCTGTTGTTGACCGCCGCCTTGAGGTTGACGTTGTTTGTCCTTGTTACCTTGAAATCTATGCTGGTTCTTATTGCCTTGTTTGTTGCCTTTCGGTTCCGCGGATAAAACGGAATCGGCTTTCTGCAAAAAGAATTCCGCTTCTTGAATCGCGGCCGCCGGTTTTTTCTTCTGACCGTCTCTCGCTGGAGAATGCGATTGTGTATGACTTGCGTGACGCTTGTCGCCTCTTCTGTCACGATCGTGTTTGTGAGGACCGCGATCTCCCCGATCGTGAGGACGTCTTCCGTTTTGTTTGAAGTGGGTTTCCTTTTCACGATCGTAGGAATCGCCGCCGACAAACGCTTGAAAATCACCTGCAGGAAATTGAATGTATTCTTCCTGAACTTCGAGAACGTCGATCTTTTGTTTTAGATATTTTTCGATCTTTTCGAGTTCCACGTAATCGGACTCGGAACAAAACCCGATCGCCTTCCCCATTCTTCCCGCTCTTGCTGTACGGCCGATTCTATGAACGTAGTTCTCCGTGTCTTGAGGAAGATCGTAGTTGTAAACGATGTCGATGTTTTCCACGTCGATCCCGCGGGAAGCGACGTCGGTCGCTACCATGTAGCGGTATTTGCCGGATTTAAAATCGCGCAGAAGTCTGAGTCTTTTTTTCTGATCCAACTCGGAAGAGATTCCTGTTACCGGAATCCCGTATTTACGAAGAGTATGAACGATCTTCGGAATATTCGCTTTATAATTCGTGAATATGATTCCCTGACCTTCCTCTTTCGAGTTTACGATCAGGTTCGTCATATAAGGAATTTTTTCCTCTCTTCCCAAGTGAACGATCTTCTGATCGATTCTTTCGGTGATGATCTTTTCTGGATTGATCTGGATTTCGACCGGCTCGTTTAAGAATCGATACGCGAGTCGCATCACTTCCACGGACAAGGTCGCGGAGAACAATAGAGTCTGTTTTCGATTCTTACATTTATGAAGGAGCCAACGAATGTCTTGGATGAATCCCATGTCCAACATGCGATCGGCTTCGTCCAACACGAAGAACTCCACGTTCGATATGTCGATGGAACCGGACTTGATCATGTCGATCAATCTTCCCGGAGTCGCAACGATGATTCCGTTTAGACCTTCGAGGTCCTTGTTCTGTGATTTGTAATCCGTTCCGCCGATGATCGGAACCGCACGAACCCCGTTGGAATGTTTCAGAAGTTTTTTGGCTTCTTCCGCGATCTGCATCGTGAGTTCTCTCGTAGGAGCGAGGACCAACGCGGACACACCTTGTATTTCTTTGGTAAGAATGGTGTGAATGACCGGGACCAAAAATGCGACCGTCTTTCCAGTTCCGGTTTGTGCAAGTCCCGTGATGTCCTTGCCTTCCAATCCGTGAGGGATCGATCTTTCTTGGATCGGTGTGAGTTCGGTATATCCGATTTCTTGAATGGCTGAAAGTAACTTTGGATGTATGGATAGTTCTTCGAATTTCATGTGTGCCGCTTCTGAGCGATTAAGTGGAATGTATCACCGTAACAGGTGAGGTCTGAGAGACGTGCGAAAAGGCGGTGACTCAGGATTTTACCTCTCCAACCCCGATCTCGGGACGGGTGGTAGGACATCGGTTTCTTATACTCAGTCTTAAAACCGTATCCTTTCAACATTTTTTTCAGGGAGTCTGGGCTGTAATCCCAAAAATGGTCCGACGGGTGTGTGCGAAACCATTCTTCCGGATTTGTTTGAAAGGTGGGACCGTACAAAGAAGGCAAACCTAAGAATAAAAATCCCCCGGGTTTGACAAGATCGGTTAACTTTTCAAATACGAAGTCCGCGTCCGGAAAATGTTCGACCACGAAGAAGGCCGAGACTACGTCGAAGGATCGATCTTTCAGAAGATTCTCCTCCAAAAAGGAAACACAATGAACGTCGAGCCCCAAGGTATTCCGAGAATATTCCACCTCGGCCGGAGAAATCTCCAAACCGGTCACTTGATAACCCGATTTTCGAGCCTCGTCCAAAAAGAATCCCGCGGCCGAACCCAACTCGAACAAGGACGCGTCTTTTGGATCGTGAAACCTGCGTAAAATTCCGAGTCGTTTTTGAGCCAAGGCTCTGAGAGAGGTTTCGTCTTCGTAGTAGGTCTTTTGATATTGGTTTTTATATTCTTCTAAGAAATAAGAATCCTTGTATTCCCGAGATTTGGCGGGTTTGTAAAAACACACGCCGGTTCGTTTGCAGATCTGATACTGTTCGGGAAACTGCGGATGAGGAATGAGCTCGAGTTTTGGATACATTCTCTGGATCTAAAAAAGGGAAACGGGAAAAGAAAGAAAATTCCTTTTTTCGAAACTGCTTGAAAAATCGAGGAATACAATCTTTTTGGAAGGATCTTCCACTATTCTTATAAGAAAGAACATGAGCGTCCAAAACAAAATCGAATCCTTAGGTTACAAACTTCCTCCCGCTCCTCAAGCGATCGCGGCGTATATTCCCGCAAACCGATCCGGAAACTTAGTATTCACTTCCGGTCAACTTCCTCTCAAAGACGGACAACTGATGCTCACCGGTAAATTGGGCGAAGGCCTTTCCGTGGACGACGTCAAAGAGGCGATGATCCAAGCCAACTTGAACGCGATCGCGGCGGCTTCCGCGGTTTGCGGCGGTCCCGATAAGATCGTAAGAATCGTCAAGATCGGAGTTTTTGTGGCCTGTTCTCCGAACTTCAGCGAACATCATCTTGTGGCGAATCACGGAAGCAATTTTCTTCTTTCCGTTTTCGGCGAAGAAGGACGTCATGCGCGCTTTGCCGTGGGAACTCCTTCTCTTCCTTTGAACGCTCCCATAGAAGTGGAAGTCACATTTCAGGTTACAGATGCTCCGTAATCTTTGGAGAGACATCCAGTGGAGTTTTCGTTCGACTCCTCTCATCTTAAGAGAATGGCTCGCGTTTTATCTTTCCTTTACCGGTAGATTCACCGAGTTCTGGAAGGAAAAGTCGACTTCGGAAAAAATCCTTTTTGTCGCGGTGACGTTTCAACTTCTGTTCAGTCTTTCGACTTGGATCGAATATACGATCAATCTCGGCGGAGAAGAAACCGAAGGCCTTCGTGTTTCGTCTAACTTCTATTTTATATTTTTATCCGCGGGTGTTTTCTTTTTCGGTTCCTTCTGGCGTTCTCATTGGCTCGGTTCTCTTTTACTCAGCGTTCAATTTCTTCTCGGCTTGGGCGCGTTGGCGGGAATCTTTTTCCCCGAGGCTTTTTTCGTAAGCTTTTTGAAAGACGCCGACTATGTTTTTAGTTGGAAGTTCTACGCTTTCCTCGGGGCCTGGGGTGTTACGACCTTGTTATCGTTAAAACTGTTTTTCGAAAAAGATTAAACCGGGGAGTTCCCACATTTCTTAAAGACGACTACAAATTCCAAGCGGGGCAAACCTATGAAAGTTTTACTTACTGGCATATTCGTGAACGATCCGATCAAAGCGTTTCGGTTTTATACGGAAATTCTCGGGTTTAAAGAAAAGGCGTTTGTTCCCGACGCGAATTTGGCGATCGTAATCTCGTCGGAAGATCCCGAAGGAACGAGTTTGATTCTCGAGCCGAACACTTCTCCGGTCGCGAAGTCGTATCAAGAAGGTCTTTATCATTCCAATATTCCGGCGATCGTGTTCGGAGTGAAGGACATCCGTCAGGAATACGAACGTCTGAAAAAACTCGGCGTGGTTTTTATCAAAGAACCCACGAAGTCCGCGGTGGGAACCGAAACCGTTTTCGACGATAACTTCGGAAATCTAATTCAGTTGTATCAACTCGACTGATTTCCCGTTTCCGAACAACGCAAGACACATTAGAATTTCTGTAAATTATGGAAAACTAATATAATCCCAAGCCGCCTGTTGTGTGGTTAACATCGTGCAGTTGTGTTTGGAATTATCGTCCTGACCGGAACATCGATTGGTAGTCAGCCTTTGTGTTCCGCCGAAAGGTGCGGTTCCCGAATCTGCGTCCGTTAAGGCGCCGTTCATTCCGAAAGCGTTCAGCCAAGTATCCGTAACCTGATTCGAATTTCCGGAGATGTTCGCAACGCCGTCGCCTACGTGAATCAATCCGTAGAATAAGTTCGGAGCGGTTAAACCGGAGGACGTCAACCAAGTCGCGGGCGTCGCGCTTGCGATATGATAATCCGAAACCCCGCTGTATATGGAAACTCTTCCGAGAGTTTTGATCTTTCCCTGATACGCGGCGTGTCCGCTTCCCTGAGAATGTCCTCCGAAATAAACCTTGCTCCAGATTACGGAATCTCCGTTTAAAAATTGTCCCCATCCGTCGTTCGGTCGTTTTAACACGAGATACTGTAGAAGTTTCAAAAGACGACCGTCTATCGAGTTGTTCGTATCCACGGAGACTACGTTGGATTTGTCGACTCCGGTGATGATTTCTTCCCTTGCGTTTCCGAAACAAACCGGAGAACTTCCCGCGCCGTTACAAAGAACATTGATGGGTTCACCGTTCGGATACATAAGACCGATACTGTGATACCCTCGGGCCGCACCTTCTTCGATGATCTTGGAAACTCCGATCGGAGTTCCACCCGAACCGGGCAAAAAAACCGCGAGAATGTTTTTAGGAGAAGAAGCGGGAACAAAGATCAGATGCGGGTCGTTGTATTTCGCGACACAGGGAAACGTAAAACTCGGAAGCGCGAAAATTCTCGTCAAACCGTCCAAGGTATCCACCCTCGGCGCATTTTGATATTGAGTACATCCTAATATACTCAAGAGCCCCAAGCCGAGAATAAGATCCGAGTCGGAATCCTCTTTTTTTTGAATTCGCGAACAGGTCGCGAACAAGCTCACAATCAGAAGGGATGAAAGAATTCTTTTTTTGTAATATAGTTTTTTCAATCGAAGATTCCGAGGTCCATCTTCGCATCTTCCGACGCCATTTCTCTCGGATCCCATTTCGGAACCCAGACGATTTCAACTTCCGCGTCCGAAATTCCTTCCACACGAAGCGCGTGATCCTTAACCTGTTGTTTCATTTGAGGTCCTGCGGGACAGGCCATGGACGTATAGGTCATATCGATCTTGGCTTTTCCGTCTTCGACCTTGATTCTATAGATGAGTCCGAGTTCGGCGATGGAGATTCCGATTTCGGGATCTTCCACTTTTTTTACTTCTTCGTAGATCTGTTCTTCCAAAAGGTTTGTGGGAGCTTCTAACATAATCTTTCTCACTTATTTCCGGCCCGCGACAACGCGCGTTCCAAAGTATTCCAAGGAAGAACCGCGCATTTGATCCGCGCGGGAATCTTTTTTACGGATTCCATCGATTCCAAATCTTCCAATTCCTCTTCGAACTTAGGATCCCGATCTTCCAAAAACATATTCTTAAATCTGCTGAGAATATTCTCGGCTTCCGCGACCGTTTTTCCCCGGATCGATTCCGCCATCATGGAACCGGAGGCTTGGGAAATCGAACAACCCTTTCCGGTCACACGCACGTCTACGATCGTATCTCCGTTTAGATTGATCGTAAGTTCGAGTTCGTCTCCGCAAAGGGGATTGATCCCGTGTTCGAATAGATCCGCCGGTTCGAGTTTGCCTCGAAATCTGGGATTTTGATAGTGATCGAGTATGACTTCTTTGTAAAGACTATCGCTTAAGGACACGGGAGAAAATCTCCTTTACCTTAATTAGACCCTCGATCAATCGATCGATGTCGTCTTTTGTATTGTAAAGGTAAAGACTCGCGCGGCAGGTTCCCGGAATATTCTTAAACGCCATAAACGGTTGTGCACAGTGATGTCCGACCCGAATCGCGATTCCTTCTTCGTCGAGAATCGTTCCCACGTCGTGCGGATGAACCCCCGGAAAGTTGAAGGAAATCACTCCCCCTCTTTTCGAAAGATCTCTCGTTCCGTAGAGTTCGAGTCCGCCGAAATCGTCCAGACGATCGAGCGCATACGTAAGAAGTTCGACTTCGTGATTTCTAATTTCCTGCATTCCGATCGTTTCGAGATATTCGATCGCGGAACCGAAACCGATCACACCCGCGATGTTGGGAGTTCCCGCTTCGAGTTTGGAAGGAAGTTCCGCGTAAGTGGATCTTTCCTTGTAAACCTGGGAGATCATATCTCCCCCGCCCATCCAAGGAGGCATCTCTTCCAAGATTTCCTCTTTCGCGTAAAGAACTCCGACTCCGGTCGGTCCGAGCATTTTGTGAGCGGAGAATACGTAGAAATCATAATCCATTTCTCTCATATTCACGGGAAGGTGACAAACTCCCTGCGCTCCGTCCACGAGGACTTTTGCTCCGACTTCTTTCGCTCTTTTTTGAATGGGAAGAATGTCGTGAATCGTACCGGTCACGTTGGACATCTGAGACACGGCGACTAACTTCGTTTTGGCGGTGATGATTTCGTCGAGATTTGTAAGATCCAATGTGCTGTCTTCGTTCAAAGGTATGAACTTAAGTACGGCTTTTTTTTCCTGGGCCAACATCTGCCAAGGAACGATATTGGAATGATGTTCGAGTTCGTTGAGAACGATCTCGTCGCCTTCTTTGATCTGGGTTCTTCCCCAGGTTTGAGCGACTAAGTTGATCGACTCGGTTGCGTTTCTCGTAAAGATACAAACCTTAGCGCATTGCGCTCCGATAAAACGGGAAAGATGAATTCTACTGAGTTCGTATTTTTCGGTGGCCTTTTGTGAAAGATAATAAATGCCCCGGTGAATGTTCGCATTCTCTTCGCGATAATATTTTTCGATCGTATCGATGACCGTAAAAGGTTTTTGAGAACTGGCCGCGCTGTCCAAAAAGACGAGAGGCTTCCCGTTCATTTTAGTTCCCAAGATAGGGAAATCGGTCCTGATTCTTTCCGCGGAAAAACTCATATATGTCAATCCTCCAAGTCCACCTCGATCGAGTCACCTACGATTCTCACCGGATAAATCGGGAGATCTTCCACAGCGGGCATACAAAGCGCCTTTCCGGTTTTAATCGAAAACTGCGCCTCGTGTCTCGGGCAGGTGATTACGTCTCCACACAATTCTCCCTCGGAGATCGCCTCTCCGTCGTGTGTGCAAACGTCTTCGAACGCGTAAAGGTTTCCGTCCAAACTCGTAATCCCGATTCTATTATATCGGGTTTCAATTACTTTGACTTTCCCGTTTTCTATTTCGGACAGATTTGCGAGTTTACGAAAGCTCATATTTAACCTTCCACCTTACGGACGATCAATTGAAAAAGTTCCTCTTGTATAGAATCGGATTCAATTTCACCAATGACTTGGCCTAAAAATCCGTCCACGATCATTCTTCTGGCCTCGTCCTCGTCGATTCCACGGGAAGCAAGATAGAATAATTGTTCTTCGTCGATCTCTCCGACGGTCGCGCCGTGTTCGCACTTTACGTTCTCCGCATATACTTCGAGCTTCGGAATCGATTCGGCTCTTGCGGAACGGTTGAGAAGAAGGTTGTTGTTGATCTGGATCGCGTTCACGTCCTTGCAGGAATTCGGAATATGAAGATTTCCCGTAAAGATATGATGGGCCTTATCCTTGAACGCACCTCTGTAAAGAATCGAACTTTCCGTATGACTTTCGTTGTGAACGATCTTCACTTCGGAATCCTGAAATTCTCGGTCGGACATCGGAGCAAGTCCGATCACACGCGCACGCGCACCTTTGCCGGAAAGTTCCACGTTGAGAAGATTCTTCCCTTTATACCCGCCCGGAGTTACCTTTGCGATCTTTACGTCCGAATCCTCTTTTTGATCCGAGAATAAATTCTGAAAATGAAACACGGAAGATCCGAAGGATTCTATGCCCGCATACGTGACCTTCGCGCCCGCACCGACGTGAATCGAAGTCAAACCTTGAAAGAGTTTAAAATCCTTTTCTTCGGGACATTCGTAACGTTCCGCGACAAAGGCCTTGCTGTGATTTCCGAGCTTAACGACAACTAACGGAAGAATCTGATTTCCTTTTTCGAGTCGAAACTTGATTTCGATCTCCTCTTGGATCACACGATCGGATTCGACTTCGAGATAAACCCCGTGCGTAAAGGAGGAAAGGCTGAATAGGGTAAACCATTCTTCATTTCGTTTTTGGAATATACTTTCGAGTGCGTTTAAAAAGAATTCGAGTTCTTTTCCGGTAAGCTCCTCGGATCTTACGAGTTTTACGGAACTCGGGGTTTTGCAGACTACGGCGTCCGCGCCCGGAACCTCGGAGAATTCTTCCGGATGAAAATTGGAAAGAGGGATTTTTCTCCAAGACTCGTTTTCCGTTCTTGGAATATTCAAAGTTTTGAATTTAGCAAAAACCCTTTTGCGGAAATCCTTCAGAGCCTGCGGCTCCGCGCTCCGGGAGATTCGGTCTTCGAACTGAACTTCCAAAGTCACTTTCGTTTCAGTCCCCGGACTCGGCAAGGATCCAGTCGTATCCTTTCTCTTCCAATTCGAGCGCGAGTTCTCTCGTTCCGGTTTTGAGAATTCTTCCCTTTGCGAAAACGTGAACGAAATCGGGCGTGATGTAGTTTAGCATTCTTTGATAGTGTGTGATGAGAAGGATGGAACGTTCCGCGGTTTTGTTCCGATTGATTCCTTCGCTTACGATTCTAAGCGCGTCGATGTCGAGTCCGGAATCGGTTTCGTCCAACACGGAAAGTTTCGGTTTGAGTAAACTCATCTGAAGGATTTCGTTTCTCTTTTTTTCTCCGCCGGAGAATCCGTCGTTCACATAACGGGAGATAAACGACTCGGGCATATCGAGTCCGGCCATGGATTCTTTGAGTTCTTTTCTGAATTCCTTAACGGGAACATCCTTACCGCGAACGGACTTGACGATGGTCTTTAAAAAGTTACCGATCGTAACTCCTGGAATGCTCGTCGGATATTGAAAACAAAGAAAGATTCCGAGACGGGCACGTTCGTCGGTCGGTAGATTGAGAATGGATTTTCCTTCGAATAGAATATCACCCGACAACACTTGGTATTTCGGATGACCCATGATGACGTTGGACAGGGTGCTTTTTCCGGAACCGTTCGGTCCCATGATGGCGTGCACTTCTCCGGGTCGAATCGTAAGATTGACGCCTTTTACGATCTCTTTGATTTCTCCGGAATCTCCGGTTTGAATTCCCGCCCTGAGGTCCTGGATTTTTAGAATCTCGGTCACAAAAGCACCTTCCCCTATTCTACCAGTGTTTTTTTTTGTAAGGAGAGATCAATTGTAAAGATCGGATGTTCGTCGGGGGTACGACAATCTTTCAGTGAACTTGCGCGCCCCACCCAGATTGGGTGGAGGTGGAGAGGTGGCGGGAAAAAATCGGAAGAATTTTCTATATCAGAAAATTCTTAAATTTCAACCGAAATCTAACTCGTTAAGATTTGTCGGAGGTACGACAATCCGACATAAGAACGGGGCGACTTTCTTAAACCCGTTCCCAGTCCATCTTGATGATGAGAATGTAATTATCTCGAAGAGTGTAGGTAAAGATCACGACCTGTTTGTGGAGATCCATATCGTAAACCGGTTCGGTCACGGTCCACTTCGCCCCGCTTTGAACCACCTTCGCTTTGTGACGAATGAAGAACGGCCTCCAAGCGTAGTTGTTCCCGATCTCGGTCAGGTCGGAATCCCATTCTTCCCCGGGATGAGAACGAAAATACGTAGGAGTGATCTGATAACCGAAGATGTCGCAAGCGAATACGGAAAGAATCTCCGAAGGAAGATTGCCGAGCATAAGATGAAGAACAACCGGAAGATCTTCTTTACCGTTATGACGAAGCGCTTCCAACTTTTCACCGAGCGCGTCTATGACCGCTTGACCCTTTTGAAATTCTTCCAGAAGTTCCATAAAGCGAAGACCCGAGAATTTTTCCAAAGTGTCTCGAAGCGTTCTGTTGAACTGTTTCTTATCCTGAAACTCAACCTGAGGTCTTGAAAAATAAAATCCCTGGAGAAGGTTGGCGCCCATCGAAAGTGCGAGATGCAATTCTTCCTCGGTTTCGATTCCTTCGAAAAGAAGATCCGATCCGAGTTTTTGGGACATGTCCGCGATCGCGCTCAAAACGTTTTTGAAGGATCTTCGGTTTAAACTTTCCCGCATGATCTTGATGTCGACCTTCATGATGTCGGGATGAATATAACCGATTCTTTCGAGATTGGAAAAGCCGACTCCGAGATCGTCCACGGCGATCTTAAATCCGTAGTCCTTAAACACGTTTACGATCGAAAGAAGTTTTTCGATACTTCCGTCGAACTTGTCCTCGGTGATTTCTAAAACCACGTCGGCGGGGGATATATCGTATTTTTCGATGAGATTGAGAACGTGAAGTCTCTTCAGATCCAGAACGTCTCCGGTATGAATCATGGAGAGAAAGTTAGGCATCATGTTGAGGAACAACTTGGTCCTGAGTCCGGTGTCCTTGAGATGACGGATCGCCTTTTCTCGGATCAAACGATCGATCTGGATCAGACGAATCGTATCGAGTTCGGGATTGTGGAATTGATAACCGAGGGAACGATACTCGTTTTTTTCGGGAGAATAAAATCTACCGAGAACTTCGTATCCTATGATATTGCAGTTGGTGACTTCCAGGATAGGCTGGTAATGAGGTTGGTAATAGTTCTCTCCGTAAGAGAGTAAATTGCTTGTATCCTGACTGTATAACATATCTTCTTTTAAAGTCTATTTACTGGAATCCATGAAGCGGGCCCCGGCAAGCAAAATTCCGGAGAAAAAGCCCCAAATTAAGGAGAAGGGAAGACTACATTCTTCTTTTTTTTTTGAAACCTCTGAAAAAACTGACAATCGTAAAGGAATTCGTATGAAAGAGGCGATCGGCCATCTTCTCAACCCCTCCACACTAGAACCCAATCTCGGTCTCTATTCAGGAACTCTTGGAATCGATAATTCCAGAGAGTATAAAACTTCTTTCTTATCTTCCTGGAAGAAAATAGACTCCGTTTTAGTCGATTTGATTACAGAAGATTTCCTACTCGGCTTGCGAATTTTTCGCGGTCCGGGCGCCTGCAAGGCCCTTCTCAACCTCTGGTTTTTTGAACACGAGAATTTTAAGGACTTCGAATGGGCCGGTAGCCCCGGTAAAGAATTTCTTTCCAGAGGGACGTTTCGAAACGGCTACTGGAGTTTTACCCAAGGAAACCAAAGATTCAATTTCCGATTGGACGATACGATCCAACAGGGTTATACGCATTCTTCCATCTTGGCCTCCAATCTCAACTTACAACTCGACGCGCTCGTCAGCACCGTCGAAAAAACGCATAAGCCCGTTTCTTCTTTGGAAGAATCCGGTAAGGATT
The DNA here is from genome assembly GCF_002811925.1 of Leptospira barantonii. Classification (NCBI taxonomy): domain Bacteria; kingdom Pseudomonadati; phylum Spirochaetota; class Leptospiria; order Leptospirales; family Leptospiraceae; genus Leptospira; species Leptospira barantonii. The sequence goes on along the minus strand of NZ_NPDS01000001.1, from coordinate 548,842 downwards.
GGTTGTTCCGTTTGATTTCTCCCGATCTTTCCGTTCGCGGTCAGCTTTCGATCGACGACAACACTTGGAATTTGGAGTCTTCGGAAAAACTTTCTTACAGCATCGCGACGGGTTTTGGAAACCAATCCTTTTTCCCGGAATCCCGTATCTACGGTTGGACTTCGGGGAAGAATTCCTTTCGTCTGAACATCAACAAGAACACCGGGATTCTTATTTGGAAGAACGGAGTTCCGACCTTCTTGGAAACGGCGACTTTCAAAAAAGAATCTCTGTCTTACGTCCTTCACGATCCCTCCGATCAAATCGAATTGACCGTAACTCCGGTTCGAACCACACAACATACGATCTCCGGTTTTTTCGGTAAAAAGATTCCGATGGAAAGAATCGAAGGAAAAATTTCCGGTAAGATCAGAGTAGGAAACAAAAAGGAAACGATCAAAAAGGGTTTTGCGGTTCTGGAAATTTAATCCGAACTCGGTTCAACTCGATCTGAATTGAATCTCCAATTCGATACGGATCACTTTCTCTTCCGGGAAGAATTCTTCTTTGTAGATTTTGCGTTTTTTTTGGATCGCGCCGATTTCGTGGAATCCGGTTTTCCTTTCCAAGACTTTAAACTTTCATACATCGCTTCTTTAAAACTAGGATACTGATTCAAGGCCTGTAAAAAATCTTCCTTGCTCAAGGTGTACATCTGAGAAATACCGATAGATCGAACCGTCGCCGATCTTCGTTCTTCTTTTACCAAGGCGAGTTCTCCGAAAAATTTTCCTTCGGAAAGGGAAGCGATCACCGTATCATTCTCCGCGAGAATCTCAACGTTTCCTTCGCTTAAGATATACAGATTATGACCTACATCACCTTTTCTGAATACGATATCTCCCGGTAAAAAGATATGATGTTTTAACGCGAACACGAGAGTCGTAACCAGAGAAGAATCCGCTCCTTTGAGAAAGGGAACCTTTTCGAGCAATTCTCTGTGAAGATGAATTTTCACTTCTCTTTGTAAGGACATCGGCAAGTCGTTTAACAATTCTCTTTCGTTTTCACCGAATCCTCGTTCCATGATATACATATAGTAATCCCGGATTTTTCTTCGGATCAAATACGGAAGATTTCTCGCCCTCAAAAACGAATCGACCTGAGACATACGTTTCATCTGAGCCGCGCGGACTAAATCTAAATTTCCTAATATACTCGCGATGTTTCCGATCACGGTCGCGTAAACCGCGGCGCCGAGCATCATCACGAGAATCACGTAGATTCTTTGATTGGTAGTCACGGGCAAAACGTCTCCGTAACCCACGGTTGCAAGAGTCATCACGGACCAGTATAAGGCTCGAATGTATTCGTCCCAACCGGTTTTGGAGGAATCGATCTCATCCATATACAACCAACCCACCGCGCACCAATGAGCGACTACGCTGATCCAAAATCCGAGCAATACAAGACGCAAAACTCCGGGGGCGGGTTTGAACGCAAGATTGAGTCTGTGAAGAATCGCGGGAACACGAACGACCTTTACGATTCTCGTAAGCCCGAACACGAGAAACAGAAACGGATGTGAGGACAATTCTATGGAAAGAATTTTCTGTGCGACGATCTCAAACGGAAAAGCCGCGATAAAGTCGAACACAAACCAGGTCTTGAGATAATGAATCGTCTTTTCCTTTCCGATGTAGATCAATCGGTGTCGAAACGATTCGGGCGAGAATAAACAGACCAGAATATCGCCGAAAAAGAGAAGATCAACCGCGATATAAATTCCGCTCATCGTAAGACCCTGTTCGTAATTCAGAACCAAACGAAGCGGGGATTCCAACGCCGCATAAAGAATACAAAAGAATATTATAATATCCCAAACGACTCGGGTCTTGTTTTCGGAATGAAATAAACTCACAAAACCGTTCCTCGGATTTCCGTTTTCGTTCGGGAAATCCTATGGGCGACTCGGACGACTGGAGTATTTTACACGTTTCGGTAAGAAAGTAATTCTTTTTCTAATGCGACATCGCGTTTTATATCGAAAACTTTTCCATCAAACGTTTTACACGATCGGATTGTTCGTCGATCTTCTTCGCGCCCGAATCGATTTCCTGAGAACCGGAAGAAATCAAACGCGCACCTTGCGAAAGATCCTGAATCAAACGTTTGATCGAACTGTAAGCGCTTTTATTTTCCAGAGAAGAAGATTCTAAATCCGTAATATTCGAAGCTACCTCGTGCATCTTTTGGGAATACAAATTCAAACCGGATTCCTGCGCACGCATATCGTCCAAAAGACGCAAACTAAAATGCGCCATATTGGACGCGTTCTCTTGAATCATCGTAAAAAAATCGGAGAACTGTTCAATCTCTCCGTTCCCGGCTTCGATGCTGGTTCGGGTAAACTCGATGAGATCGGTGATCTCTTTCGTATTCTTCATCGTATGTTCCGCGAGTTGGGAAACCTCGTCGGCGACCACGGAAAAACCGCGTCCTTGTTCGCCGGCGCGCGCGGCTTCGATCGCGGCGTTCAACGCAAGCATATTCGTCTTCGTGGAAATTTCTCCGATCTTCGCGAGCGAATCCTTGATCTTATGAACCGTACGTTTCACTTCGGAAAAAGATTTTTGAACTCCGTCCACCTTCTCCCTTCCTTTGATCGCGGTTTCGGAAGATTCCTTCGCCTGTAGCGCGAGAGAATTTAAGGATTCGGTCACTCGAATCAGGGAGGAAAGATTTTTCTGAATCTCTTTTTCCAAATTGCGGAGATGTTCCGCGGAAGTAAGAATCGTGGAAGTATTCTTTTCCACTAATATACTCAGACGATCGATAAGATCCGCGACGTTACGCGAATCGTTTGCCTGAGTTTCGGAAGTGGAAATAAATTCTTTTGAAACCTTGTAGAATTCTCTGCTCGCCTCTTCGGAACTTTTGATGGAGATGCGCGCTTCCACTATGATTTCCCGAAGCGACGTTTCCATTTTTTTTAGAAAATCCAGAAGTTCGCCCATTTCGTCAAAACGATCGATTTCGATTTGATTGTTCAGATTTCCGTTTTGAATCTCCGACGCAAAACCGATCGCCTTTCGTAACGGAAACATGATGGAACGGATGATCGATCTTGAAAACCACACGCCCGCCAAAAGCGACAAAAAGGAAAGTATGCTAATGGTATATAAGGAAAACGTTAACTGTGCTTCGGCCGCATCTTCGCTTTTGCGCGAATTCAAAATTTCAAATTCGATCAGATCCTTGATCGTCTTTCTGAGAGAAGCGCCTAACGGATTGATTCCTCGAACGTAAAGAATCCGCGCGTCCTGTCTGCTGTTATCCTTACAAAGAAGATAAGTCGTATCCGCGTATCCGGTAAAATAAGTCAGATCCTTTTCAAAACTCCCGATCTTTTCCAGCTCGGACGTTTCGAGCGGAAACTCCTTGAGTTTGGAGTTGTTCGATTCAATCTCTCGGAATAAGGAAAGAATCTTTTTATTCTCCTCTTCGATCAAAACCAAGTCGATCGTAGAAACTTCGGAGGAAAGAGTCAGTTCGATCAGGATCAGTTTTTCCAAAGTGAGGTTCAGCAGTTGGGATTTCGGCTGAGAATTGTCGATCATCGACCGGATCGTTTTTCTATAAACGAACGTGTTGTAAACCGTGAGCACCGAGGAAAGAATAAACATTCCTATGATCGCTCCGAAACTGAGACGAAGTCTGGTTTTAATGCCGATACTGCCGAGTAAATTCACTTGTAAACTGGAAAGATTTTTTGTTCGTTATTTGGACTTGGAGATGAGGTTGATATAGGAAATCAAATCCCGGATCTGTTCGTCGGACAGTTCGTCCTTCCAAGGAGGCATAAAAGGAGAACGTCCTACTGCCGCGCCGCCTTTTCGAATGATGTCTTCTTTTTGTCCGTCGGTCAGCTTCGTGATCGTAAGATTGGCTGGAGGAGGAACCTTTCCGACCGAAAGACGGCCTTTGCCGTCGCCGGATTCTCCGTGACAAAGAACACAGTACGTCCTGAATACGATACTTCCGCGAATTACAGATTTGTCCTTTTCCGCGTTCAGACCCGCAAACGTCGAAACTACGAGCGACAGAAATATGAGAATATTAAAATATAATTTTTTCATTGTACATCGATCGTCATTTTCATCTCGGGATGAATCGCGCACTGAACCGTGACTTTTCCCGCTTTTTCAAACTTCACTTTTTGAGTTTGTCCCTTCGCGTAAGAACCCAAGTCGAAAATTTTCACCGGAGAAAGGGAATAAACGTTGTGATAAAACGTATCGAAATTCGGAAAACTCACCGTGTCTCCCGCTTTGATTTTGAGGGCCTCCACCGTAAACGCTTTGTTTTTTTGTCCCACTTCGTGCTCGGCCGCAAACAATCCCGTTCCGCAAAACGCAACAAACGTAGCGGCAAATAAAACGATCTTCCATCCTTTCAACATTCAATTCTCCTAATTTAAAAATCCTGAATCCATAATCGCAAAAAACACAAAGTCAAACGCGTCGACCGTAAAAATCGCGCAAGCAAACGCATAAATTGCGGAACCAACGCTAAGAATTCTCATCTCGGAAACGCCGGAATAGCGATCGCCAACCGTTTTCCGCTGAGCGATTTCATAAATTCGACGAGGTCCGTCTTTTCCTGTTTCGTAAGCTTAAGCGTTCTCATGTTCGGATCGAGGTTAGAGGAATCGTCTCCGCCACGATCATAGTGTTCGACCACTTCTTCCAAAGTCGCATAACTTCCGTCGTGCATATACGGACCTGTGGATGCTACGTCGCGAAGACCGGGAGTTTTGAACGAACCTTTCATCACCTTTACGGGAACGAGGGAGAATCTTCCCGCGTCCTTCCGATTCGATTTCAATCCGATATTGTGAAACCCGTCGTCCGTAAACTGATCGCCTTGATGACATACGGAACACTGCGCCTTCTCGTTAAAAAGAGAATATCCTCTTTGCGCCGATTCGGAAAGCGCGGTTTGATTTCCTTTTTTCCAAAGATCGAAAGAAGATTCTCCCGAAAGAATCGTTCTTTCAAAACTTGCGATCGCCTTGCCGATCGTTACCGCGCTGATATCCTCTTTCGGATAGGCCTTTGCGAAAAGTTCCTTATATCCGGGTATATTCTTTAATTCTAATATAAGTTCGTCTATGTTTTGATTCATCTCGTCGGGCGAAGCGATCGGCCCGAGGGCTTGCGCTTCCAAATTTTCCGCGCGGCCGTCCCAAAACATCTTCTTGCCGTAGGCTGAGTTTAAGATCGTAGGAGTATTCTTCCCGAGAATTTTCATGTTGTGACCGACCGCGGTCTTCAATCCGTCGGACCAACCCAAGCCCGGATTGTGACAAGATGCGCAACTGATCCAATTGGAACCGGAAACGATCGGATCGAAGAATAGGGTTTTACCCAACAAGATCCGCTCGGGAGTCGGTCGGTTGTCCGCCGGATACGGATAAGAAATTGTTTCTACGGGCTTGACCGGAGTTTGAGGAACGACTTCTTTCTTTTCCTCTTTGCAAAGATTGAAACAAAAAAGAATCGATAAGAACAATAGAATGAACGAAACTCGAAACAAAGTAGGAACTCCTTCAGAAGCGTTTCCACAACCTCTGATTTAGAATATCCTAATAGATCCATTGCCTCTACTTGGGTTATAACTTGAGACATTCCCACTTATAACTCCAAGATTTAAGTCTCCAAAAGACTCTTTAGAAGAAAGATGAAATGAATTTGTAAACGTAGGAGCTCCTACATTTTGATAAATCGGTCTTCTTTTATATAAGAAGACCGTAAAGTATATAGTTAAGCGCCTAAGATCAAATCGAGAACGACTTTTCCGTCTTCTTCTCCGGTTACGGAGTTCATCGCACGCTCTGGGTGAGGCATCATTCCCGCTACCTTGAAGTTTTTAGAGGTGATTCCTGCGATCGCGTCCAAGGAACCGTTCGGGTTATCGCCGAAGTAGCGAAAGAGAATTCTTCCCTCGTCCTCGAGTTGTTTGAGAACGTCCGATGTCGCATAATAACAACCGTCGGCGTGAGCGATCGGGATTTTCAATTCCTTACCGGAATCCAAAGACGCGGTAACGGGATTGGACGCAGAACCTTTTTTCAAAGTTACGGTTTTGCAAATGTACTTAAGAGTTTTATTTCTGGTAAGCGCGCCCGGTAAAAATTCGGCTTCGGTTAAAATCTGAAAACCGTTGCAGATTCCGAAAAGTTTTCCGCCCTTATCCACGTGTTCCTTCACCGATTTCATCACGGGTGAAAAACCGGCCATCGCACCGGAGCGCAAATAATCTCCGTAGGAAAATCCTCCGGGAAGAATGACGAGTTCGTATTTTTTATCGAGTTGATCCCTGTGCCAAACGCGATCCACTTCGGCCTTATACTGATCTCTCAGAACGCGGTGGATATCCGCGTCGCAATTGGAACCTGGAAAAGTGATTACGGCGACTTTCATATTTTTTGAATATTCGCGGAATATGTTTCTATAACGTGATTTACGAGGATCTTATCGCAGAGTCTTTCCACGTCTTTTTTCGCGGTCGCTTCGTCGGGAGCGTCTATCTTCAGTTCGATGTATTTTCCGACGCGCACATCCTGAACGGATTTTTCACCGACTTCGGAAAGAACTTTTTTCACGGTGCTTCCCTGCGGATCGAGAACGGATTCTTTGAGGACTACTTGGATTTTTGCGATGTACATGAAAGAATGAGATCCTCTATCTTCTGATATTTTTCTCTCAGCTCTTGAATAAGTCCCGCCGGGAGATCGGGTGCGGGCGGCATCTTGTTCCAGTTCGTGGTTTCGAGATAATTCCTAAGAATCTGCTTATCCAAACTCGGAGGAGAGATCCCGACGGAATACGTATCCGCGGACCAGTACCGGGAAGAATCCGGAGTCAAAAGCTCGTCGATCAGAATGACCTGTTCGTCCAAGATTCCGAATTCGAACTTGGTATCACAAAGAATGATTCCCGCTCTATCTACCACTTCAGAGGCGCGTAAGAAAATGGAAATCGATTTTTCTTTCAGAATTCCGAACAGTTCCTTGCCGATTCGATTCTCCATTTCCTTTTCGGAAATGTTTTCGTCGTGGCCCTGATCGTTTTTAACCGCGGGAGTAAACACGGGCTCGGGAAGTTTTTGAGATTCCTTCAAACCCGCGGGGAGTTTTATACCCGCGAGAGTTCCTTCTCCCTTGTATTCTTTCCAACCGGATCCGGCGATATAACCTCGGACCACACATTCATAGTCGATACGTTTGCACTTCTTAACAAGAACCGAACGTCCTTCGAGATCGGGATGATTCTGAAACGGAGAAGGAAAATTCTTCACATCCGTTTCCAATATATGATTGGGAATGTCCTTAAAAAATTCGAACCAAGAAGTGGAGATTCGATTCAAAACCTTTCCCTTGTCCGGAACCGCTTGCGGAAAAACCACGTCGAACGCGGAGATTCGATCCGAAGAAGATAGAATCAACTTATCTTCGAGATCGTAAATGTCCCTGACTTTTCCTCTGTAGGAAGGATTCGGTAAATTCATAGTTTTAATACCATCATAGCGATATCGTCATCATTCGTACCTCGGTCCGAATGCGCAAGAATGGATTCCATCATCAACGCGAGAATATCTCCGCCCTTGGAAACTCCGTCCTGAAAAATACGTTTCAATTTTTCTTCCCCGAGAATGTTCATCGTCTTGTCCGCGATCTCGGTGGCTCCGTCCGTATAAAGAAGAAGATAAGAACCCTTCTCGAGTTGAACCGATTTGAATTCTTCGCTTACGTTGATTTCTATCGGGATGATGAGCGGTCCCATTCCGGGTAACGTGGTGACTTCCCCGTTTTTATAAAGCATCGGAGAAGGATGTCCTCCGTTCGAATATTCGAAGTTCAGATCCTTGCTCAGAATTCCGTAAAAGAACGTGATCGAAAATTCGTCCGGAAGAATTTTCTCGAGGTTATGACGTAAGGTCCGCACCTTCTCTTGCAAGGTTTGATCCGGTGAAAGACTGGAAACCTGCATCTTCAACATCGCCGCAAGAAGCGCGGCCGAAGGACCGTGACCGGAACAATCCGCGATAAAGATATGAAGCGATTCGTTTTCGATCCAAGCGTCCGTGTAATCCCCGCCGATCTGCATCAGAGGTTGGAAGATCGTGCTCAGACTTACACCGTTCCATTCCAATTCTTTTTCGGGAAGAAGTTCCTGTTGAACCTTTCTCGCCATGATGAGTTCTCGTTCGTAATTTCTTTTTTGTTCGAGAACCTCGTCCTGAAGAATTTTTATCCGAATAAACGCGCGTATCTTTGCGATCAACTCCCTCGGTTGAAACGGTTTATGAATGAAGTCGTCCCCGCCGTGAGAGATCGCTTCGTCGAAACCGAGTTCTCTGCTGATCGCGGTGATAAAAAGAATGGGAAGAAGTTTGAATCTTTCGATTTCTCTGAGTTCTCTGCAAAACGAAAAACCGTCCTGCCCGGGCATACTTACGTCCAACAAAAGAATGTCGACTCGGTTGGTGAGAAGAATATTACGCGCGTCGGCCGCCGACTCGGCGGTGAAAAGCTGAAAGCCCAAAGGCATAAGCGTGTGTAAGATCAGCTTTAAGTTGATCTCTGAATCGTCAACGGCGAGCACCGTATAATGACTGTAATTCGGAGCGGAGGACAAATTTTTTCACTCTTCCCTTTCCGGCAAACTTTCCCGAAAATCTTCGATCTTAGCCAAACGATACGCGAAACGAATGAGAACCAAAAACAAAAAATGATACGCGAGAACACCCATCCAAAAACTGATTCGAATGTCGGAATCCATTCCGCCCTTTCCGAGAACGGACTCCGGATGATTTCCGGGATTGTCCATCCAACGAATCGCACCCCAGGTGATGACCGCGTTCACCGCGCAAAGGATGCTCAGGAAAGCCGAGAAGATTTTTTTCTTGGAAGCGTCCGTAATCAATATTCTAAAAACGAAATATGCAATTAAGCTAATGAACAAAACCGTAAACGACTGAAGTCTTGCGTCGGTTTTGTCCCAGGCAACGCCCCAGGCGCTATAGGCCCAGATTCTTCCGGAAAAAATGACTCCGATCGCAAACAAAAGAGCTACCTGATTGGCGGCCAAAGAAAGAAGATCCCACTTCGAATCCTTTTTGATCAGATACAAAACCGCGAACACAAGAGAAAACATAGGACCGTACAGAGCGACCCAAGCGACCGGAACGTGAAAATAGAAAATTCTATGAGCGGTTCCTTGTTGTAAAATCACGTTCGGATAGTTGAGGGAAAATAAAACGACGATCGGAAAGCCGATTAAAAAAACTGCGGATAAAACCCAGTCCCAAGCGGGATGAGCGATTCGGATTTTCATACGAAATAGAGTATTCGCGAGAATGTCGGTGGAATCAAGAAAGATTCTTGGATTCTTTAGGGTTCGTCGCCGGAAAGTTCCAAAAGAAGAATTCCGATTCCCGCATAAAAAGCGCAGAACGAAAGTAAGATGGCGAGACCGGGAATCGGATCGAACACGGGAAGACGTTCCAGTTTTCTTTCGGCTTCCATTCCGAAAAGAAGAATGGGAATCGTAAACGGAATCATCAACAAAGGAAGTAGAATTTCCTTCAACCTCGACGAATCGCTGATATGACTCAAGGCCACTCCCAAAAAAGAAATACAAAGAACTCCCGGCAAAAGAAAAATCAGATTCACCGTAAGATCCTTCCAGCCCAAGGAGAACGCCTGAAAAAAAACGGATAATAAAATCATTAAGTAGATCGCCGCGATCGAAAGACCCGCGAACACCGCGAGCGACTTGGAAAGGAATCGCATCCATATAGGAAGAAACAAAGAACTGATTCTCCCCCCTCCGCTTTCGCGTTCTTCCCAAGAAGACTGACCGATAAAAACATACGAGGTAAGAAACAAAACGGACCACTTGATTCCGATCAGGGTCTGACGATCGAGTTTGCCTGTCTGCTCCAACGCATAATTAAAAACGAATACGATCGAAGTGATCAAAACGAGAACGGAAAGAATTCCGTTGATCGCCCTTCCCAATAACAGAAATTCCTTATGAAGCAGAGAGAACAGAAGTTTCAAGATTTCCCTCCTTTAAGGTCAACGTGATCGTTCTTTTTTGAAACGGAATTCCGGGATCGTGAGTCACCATCATTACCGCGGAGTTTTGCGAATGATCTTCCAAAAGACGGATCGCGGTCTCCAAACCGGATCGATCCAGCGCGGTGAAAGGTTCGTCCAAAAGAATCAAATCTCCTCCGGTCAAAAGCGCGCGGACCAAGGCGGCCTTTTGTTTCATTCCTCTCGAGAACGTAAACACCGGATCGAATCGTCTCGACCAAAGTTTAAACGATCGTAAAAGATTCTCCACCTTTTCGGCGGGATATTCCATTCTTGCGATGGAAAGAAAATAACGAAGATTCTCCTCAAGACCGAGGGAAGTATAAAGACCGAGTTCGTGACCGAGATAAGAAATCCGCGGAGTTTCGATTCCATTCTCGCTTAAACCGTTGAAAGAAAAACAATCCTTATGATGTTCGTGATTTAAAATCGCGCGAAGCAACGTGGTTTTTCCCGCGCCGTTGTCTCCCCGCAGAAGCGCAAACTCTCCTCGGAAAAGGGAGAATGAGACCTGTTTGAGAATCCGTTTTTTTCCGATAGAATAAGATAGGTCTTTGCAGACGAAGAGCGCTTGTTCTTTAAGTGGCAAAACCGGTTCCTCTTATGAAACCAGAGTCCTCTCCGAAACGGAATTTACAATGCGTTTTTATTCTGCTTCGGCGGAGAATCTTCTCGATTCTTCTTTTTCTCTGCGTCCTTTTTACAAGTCGAGAATCGAACGCTCAGATCCTCATCGGAGGATATTATTATTCGGGTTTGCTCTGGGGCGAAAACGAGATTCTTTCTCCGGAATACTACAACGACGGATCGTTTTTAAGAACCGATCAGGATTTTATCGTCGCGGCCGGAAGGAACTGGAAAGGAAATCCGCCCGCGTCGAAGGGAAGTTTTACGTTCGAGACGAAAGAAATTCTAAACTGCGGACTTTTCAACAACGAGGCGGTTAAACTTTTGGAAACCGGAAAGTCGGAAGAACGACTCAAGGCGATTTCCATGTTGGAGGAAGGAACCCGATTCGATCCGAAATTCTTCCCTTTCCGATACAACTTAGGCCGCGCGTATCACCTCGAAAAAAAATACCAAAAGTCGATCATACAATTCGAATACGCGAGCGCGGAAATTCCGGAATATTACAGAACCTTTATTCATTTGGGAACGTTGTATGAAATCGTAAGAGAACCGATTAACGCGACCATTCTCTGGAGAAAGGCGGTTTCGCTTAACAAATTCCACACCGAAGCCTTGCTTCTTTTGGCCGATCATTATATCCGAACCGATCTCCGAAACCGAGCCCTTCTTTACATCAAAGAAGCCGCTCGAATCGACGAACAAAGTCCGGACGCGAGAATGGGACGCGCGAGAATCGAACTTCTTTCCTCGAAGGACCTCTACGCGTATCGGATTTTTAAGAACACCGAACTCGTGGACGACTTGGGACAAAAGAAACAATACAACAAAAAGTTTCATTTCTTCTACGCCGAAACGGCTAGTAAGGTCGGCGATTATGTCACGGCCGCCGATCAATACGATCAACTTCTCAAATATCCGAACGATCCGTTCTTCTCCGAATTTTCATATAAGGTGATCGAAAGAAGAAGGGATCTCGCGAAACGATTCGCCGAAATCAAGTCCCTGGAAGAAGAAAACAAAACCGAGTGAAAAAGGTTTGCTTTTTTCAATTTTCTTCCGTTATCTTGAACCTTGGAGGAATCTATGAAAAAAATCACCTGGCTCACAATCCTGCTTTTCCTCCTTAGCATTCCTGCGTTCGCGCAGAATAAAGAGAAAGGACAGGAAGACCTGAGTCGCGCCGATGTTTTTTCTGAACAGGGAAGTTCTTACACGAAATCCCTCCAGAAAATCGTTCGAGATCTGGAAAGTACGATCAACGAACGGCTTACGGATTTGGAGAAGAAACATTCTCTTCTCGTAATCCTAAGACCGGAGCTCGAAAAGGTGCAAACAATCGTCACGGAAGACATTCCTTTTACTTTTGACGAAGGTTACGAGAGCAACTTGCTCAAGTATGTTCGTTTCAAGTTTGAGGGCGGCAAAATCAAGGAAGTTGAACTTGCCTCTGAGAAAAAAAGAATTCAATACGAATTCGCTTTTGAAAACAAAAGACTGATTTTCTCTCCTCCGGATGTTTTGGCATCTCAGGTCAGACTTGAAAGATTCGACAAGATAGAGAATACAAAAGTGGGAGATATCTCCTTGGAAAATCAGATCAAAGCGCTTAGACTTTTAGAGTCCAGCCTTAGATCTTCGATCTACCGAATCGATATCATGATCGCTTTGTATAAAGACAAAAAAGACAGAAAAAACCTCTATCAGATCGATATCTGATCAAGATCAAACGCGGAGGGAGCTCAGATCGGTCGCACGGATGAGTTCCCCCGTAAAAGAACTTTTATAATTCCCGAACACCTCTTCCGTTTTTCCAAAATCCAACAGTTTACCTTTTTCTAATATTCCGATTTGATCGCAGAATTTCTTGGCGGTCCTCAGACTGTGTGTGATGAGAAGAATCGTGATCTTCCTTTCTTTCGAAATTCTTTTTAAAACTTCCAAAACCTCGTTCAAAAGAATCGGATCCAAAGCGCCTAACGCTTCGTCCAAAAAAAGAATTTTCGGTTCCGCCAAAATCGCCCGTAAGATCGCGGCTCGTTGTAATTCTCCGCCGGAAAAAGAAAGAACGTTTCGACTCAAATCCTTTCCGCTCAATGCCAACAAGTCCGATAGTTCTTGGAAGGATTCTTCTCCCCTTTTCGCGATCTCATCGCCGAGAATTCGAAGAGGTTCCTTCAACGCTTTTTCCAAAGACCACGTCGGATTAAAACTTCCCACCGGATCTTGGAACACGGGTTGAAGCTGATGGATCGGAATTTCCTTTCTTTCCTTTCCGAAAAAAAAGATCGATCCGCTTTGTTCGAATTCTCCGCTCGAAGGAACTCCCAAGATCACTCGGAAAAGAGAGGTTTTTCCGGAACCGGATCGCCCCAAAATTCCCAAGATCGTCCCCGGATCGGCTTCGAAAGAAATCGAATCGAGGATCGTTCTCGGACCGAATTGCAGATTCAATCTTCGAACTTCTAAGGCTTTGTTTGGATCGGGCATTTGTTCCAAGATAGAACGATCCGCTTTTCAAGACAAGAATCATAACAGGAACAGTCCAATCAAATGGAGGAGAACGGCATATTTGACTTGCCCGTTTTCCACGGAACGATTGGATAAGAAACGAATGAAAGTAAAGATCACGGAAGTGGGTCCGAGAGACGGACTTCAAAACGAGAAACGCCCGGTTTCCACGGAAATCAAATCGGAATACATTCAACGTCTGGTTCAAGCCGGATTGAAAAACATAGAAGCGACTTCTTTTGTAAAGAAGGACGCGATTCCTCAGTTGGCGGACGCCGCGGAACTTTCGGCATTATTGGATCTGAAAGGAAACATACGTTATTCGGCGCTTACGCCGAACGTAAAAGGATACGAGGCCGCAAAAAACGCGGGTTATCCGGAAGTCGCGGTGTTTACGGCCGCATCGGAATCATTCGTGAAAAAAAACATCAATCGAACGATCGCCGAATCGATCGAAGGGTTCAAAGAAATTTTCAAACTCGCAAAAGAGGACGGAATCCAAGTGCGCGGATACGTGTCCACCGTGATCGATTGTCCTTACGAAGGAAAGATCGATCCTAAAAAAGTATTAGAAGTTTCTAAAGTTCTTTTGGACTTGGGCGCGTATGAAATTTCTCTGGGAGAAACGATCGGAACCGGAGTGCCTGCGGAAGTCGAAAAACTTCTCGAACTTCTTCTCAAAGAAATTCCGGCCGATAAACTCGCGGGACATTTCCACGATACGTATGGAATGGCGATCGCAAACGTGGAAAAATCCTTTTCGATGGGACTTCGCTCCTTTGATTCTTCATCGGGCGGACTCGGCGGTTGTCCTTACGCGAAAGGCGCCGCGGGAAACTTAGCGACCGACGACCTCGTTTACTTTCTTGAAAAGTCCGGAGTTTCCACCGGGATCAACCCCGATCGATTGTGGGAAGCTTCCGCTTTTATGGAGAATGCCCTCGCTCGAGAATTACAATCCAGAACCTATCTCGCGACGAAAAAGAAAAGAGAGTCTTGAGCTTCCATTCTTCCCTTCAAAAAATCAAAAAGACTCTGGAGAATATTTTCTCCGAATACGATACTCCGGAGTTTCTTTCCACCGATCCGATCGAATTTCCGCATTCGTTTCACAGTTCCGAGGACCGCGAGGTCGCGGGTTTTATTTCCGCGTTGTATTCGTATGGAAACGTAACCGCGATCAAAAATCATCTCAAAAGTCTCTTTGTTCTTTTCGGAAATTCTCCACATCGTTTTTTATCGGAGGAGAATCTTCAGCCGATCCGTAAAAAACTCGTTCCCTATCGTTTTCAAAAACCCGCCGATACTTTTTTATTTCTGCAAACGATTCAAAACGTATTACGAAAAACGAATGATCATAAACTCGAATCTCTCTTTTCCTTACCACAGAGGGAAGAATTCAATCTTTCATCCAAGGAACAAAAATCTCTCGATCAGGGCGGGCCGCTCCGAAGAAGAATTCTTGCCTTTCAATTGAGATTTCTCAAGGAGTCCGAAACGATAGACTCGAAACAAACGAAAAGTTACGGATATAAATTTCTGATCGGACAAGGATTGAAAACGACGTCCTTAAAACGATACTGTATGTATCTTCGCTGGATGGTTCGGAAAAAATATCCCGACTTCGGAATTTATCAAAGTATTTCTCCGAGCGAACTGCAATTTCCGTTGGACGTTCACATTCAAAGAATTGCAAGTGTTTTGAAAATCAGTTCCAGACAAACCCCAGATTGGAAAAAGGCAGAGGAAATCACACGTTTTTTTTCCGCGATATTCCCCGATGATCCGGTCAAAGGGGATTTTGCGCTCAGTCGTCTCGGAATATTAAGAAAATGTAAATCGAAATACACAAAAGAACTCTGCGAAACCTGCAGAATCCGCTCAATTTGTAGCGTCTACGGGAAACGAGTAGAAACGAAATCCCGGTGAACGATTCCGCAGTGACTCGTATAAAAAAGCGAGCTTCGAAAGTTTCGGTTTCTGAAAATTCTCACTGAACTTTCTTTAACTTGCAGTTCGCCGCCGCGGCATATCCCGAATCCAGTTTTCTTGTGAGAACGATCGCGGCTGTGATCGAAGTAGCGCATTCCTCGACCTTATCCTTTTCGAAAAGATCGGTCATTTTCACATCGCCTCGGCCAAGTCCGGTAATCAAAGTGATCAAACTGCTCGTTCCGAGAGTGCTCGGATAATATCGAAGACTTTTATCCGGAAGCGAAAGAATTCCGATCAAAATCGCGAGCTCGACCTTAATCAAAGCGTCACTCGCGGGAACCAAATGTTTATCGGTGACTCTGTAATATGTATCGCAGGAAAACAATAGAGAACAAATGAGAATCAGCAAAGCCGATAGTTTCAGAAAACGTCCGATGATGGTCATTCTTTCCTCGCTTGTTTGTTCTACCCGACTGGGATTCTTTTTCGGACAGAAACGATCCGACAAATCTGAATTTTCTGAACCGAAACGTTTGCAATTGTTCAACGGACTCCATTCTTCGCAAAACAATCCGAAGACGCAAAACGCATCATAAACTCAAAATATTCTAAAATTTGAATGTTTTTTTGATTTTTGCGGAACCAAAATCGAAATGTAAGTTTCGTTTTGAAAACGCGCGACCCAACGATAACAAACGATTTGAAAGTCGGAAATTATTTGAAGAAAGGAAAGAAGCTAAGATGTTTTCAGCGAGAAAGAGAAGAATCGAAGAAGAGTGGTACCGCCAAGGGGAATTGAACCCCTGTTCCAAGAATGAAAATCTTGTGTCCTAACCACTAGACGATGGCGGCTTATGAGAACGTTTCGTTGAGTCGTCGGGGATTCGAACCCCGGACCCATTCCTTAAAAGGGAATTGCTCTACCAGCTGAGCTAACGACTCGAAGCGTTACGAAATACACGATATTTTTCGAGCATGGTGGGTCAATCAAAAACGTCGAAAAAACTTACGATTCCTTAAAAAGAATCTCCATGAATGGTATCCTTTCGATCGGGACCGGTTGAAACCAGATTGATCTTCACTCCGATAAATCTTTCCAGAGTGGAGATATAATCCTTACACTTCTCGGGAAGTTTTTGAAATTCGCAGATGCCGGAGATGTCGGATTTCCATCCTGGAAATTCTTCATACACGACTTCCACCTTGTCCAAACCTTGAGACGGAAAACAATCCAGTTTCTTTCCGTTCAACTTGTAGCCGACCGCAACCGGAATCTTATCATAGTCGGAAAGAATATCGATCTTAGTCAATGCGATCGAAGTGATCCCGTTGATACGAACCGAATGTTTCAACATCTCGGCGTCGAACCAACCGCAACGTCTCGGACGTCCTGTAGTCGCTCCGAATTCTCCGCCTTTTTGACGCAGTGCTTCTCCGGCTTCACCCAAAAGTTCGGTCGGGAACGGGCCCTCGCCCACTCTCGTGGTATAAGCCTTCGTGATCCCGATCACGTGTTTCAAATGTTGAAACGGAATTCCGGTTCCGATCAAAGCCCCGCCCGTGGTCGGGTTGGAGCTTGTGACATACGGATACGTTCCGAAGTCGACATCCAAACCGGTTCCTTGAGCGCCTTCCAGAAGGACTCGTTTTCCTTTTTTGAGTTCGCTGTCGAGATAATATGCAGTATTGATAATATTCTTTTTTACCTTGGAAAGAAAGAATTTTAAACCCTCGTTGATTTCCTTAAAGGAAACGGGAGGCATTTCATAGAGTTTGTCGAGCTCGCGATTTTTTTCGTCGACGAGATGTTTGAGACGGGATTCGTAAGAATCATCCAAAAGATCCCCCACTCTCAGACCGGTTCTCATCATCTTGTCCGCGTAACAGACTCCGATTCCTTTTTTGGTCGTTCCGATCTTGTGTTCCTGACTTACCGTGGTTTCTCGCGCGGAATCTATCTGAGAATGATACGGAAACAAAAGATGACACGCGTCGCTTAACAAAAGCTTGTCGTAAACGGGAAAACCTTCCTTTTGCAGACGATCACATTCTTCTATGAAGAATAGAGGATCCAAAACGACTCCGTTTCCGATCACACAAATCGTCTGGTCGTAGATCACGCCGGAAGGAACCAAATGGAATACGTATTTTTTTCCATGAACGACGACCGTATGTCCGGCGTTCGCGCCGCCTTGATAACGAACGATGATGTCCGTGTCCTTGGAAAGAAAGTCGATGACTTTCGCCTTTCCTTCATCACCCCATTGGGTTCCTACTACTAACGATGCGGGCATAGTTTTTCCTCAAATAGATGCTTGGTAAAATTGCGTTTCATGATTTGGAATCGGGAAGAGGAGTTCGAAGGGAAGCTTCCAAAGTGTTGACCACGATCGCATAACCGCTCGCATCCTTTTGCACTCCCGAAAACATTTCGTAGAGATGATCGTAAGCGCCGCCGGTCAAAACCGGATCGGGAGAACCTTGCAGATAACCTTGAAATACGAAACCTGTATAATAGTTCAAATCTCTCAAAAGTGAAAAATCGATACAAAGATCGATCTTTCTTTTTTTGGATTCCCAAGATTGAAAGATCCAGGAGGTTTCCTCGAGAATCGAGTTTAGACTTTTTTGAAGATTCGACGAAAGGGACGAAACGTTCAGGGATTTCTTCAACGAATCCAGATCGAAGTTCAACACGAGAGCGCTTAACAAACGTATGAGAATTTCGTGATTCTTTTTATCTCCGAAAATTCTTTCGATCTCGTTTACGTTTTTCTGATAGAGCAGTTTGGAAAGAATTTCGATCTCGTTCGAACTCAATTCGAATTCTTGGACGATGGACTGAAACAGATTCACGTTTCCTAAAACAAGCGTTAGGCTATCTTCGAGAGGAAGAACGGAAACGATCTCGTCCAATTCTTCCAAAATTTTAAACGTGTTTTCCTTGCCGGAAGCTCCGATCGATTCCGCACCGATCTGAAGGACTTCCTTTCTGGATACGCTTCCGATCGCGCTTTCCCGGAAAACTCTTCCGACATA
The DNA here is from genome assembly GCF_002811925.1 of Leptospira barantonii. NCBI lineage: Bacteria > Pseudomonadati > Spirochaetota > Leptospiria > Leptospirales > Leptospiraceae > Leptospira > Leptospira barantonii. Next base: position 530,583 of record NZ_NPDS01000001.1, on the reverse strand, counting down.
AAATATGTTCTGATTCTCCCTTTGATGGGCAAAACCGGCCATCCCTTTGACCGCTTGAACGGTTAGGTCGATGCTCGGAGAAATTTCGTTACCGGAAAGATCACGAATTCTGAATAAAGAGGAAGAATCGGGAGCGGAAACCGTTTGAAGAAACGTTGAGCTATAATCGAATGCAGGTAAGAATACTTCGGAATACCCTTTTTTTTTAAGAACACCGGATACGGTTTCGAGCAAGATCCTTCTGTCCTTGCTGTCTTCTGGACCGAGAAAGTGAAACCCGTCGGGAATCCATTTTTTCTGGCTGGGTTCTGGGAGATTCTGATTCATGTTTTGGAAGACTTCGATTCCAAAATACAGTTCAAAACCGAGACGTCAGAATTCAAACCTTTTTAAAAAAATAGAATGACAATTCCCATTGCAAACGGATGATTATCAACCGATCAAGGGATTCTTTCCATCGCAAGATTTCTATCCATGACATCGACAAGCCCTTCTAAAAAGGCTTTTCCGGGCGATCCCCGGAGCGGTGAGAACCCGAATCCGACTCGAAATTTCTTTTCGTTCGGAGTAACCGAAAACGATCTTAAACTCCGATTCCTCTTTCATAGAACATATCGGAAAGCGAAGAATCCGGATCCCGTTTCGGGAAACACCGGTTGTTAAGAATTTATTTTTGAACGGACCAGGAAGGTATATAGATGGCTGAGAAAGAATCCAGCGTAGGCAAGTGGCAGAAAGAATTTTTCGAAAACATTCATTTATTCAAACGTTCCGGAATGACGGAAGAAGAAGCCAAAAAGATTCTTCAGAAGTTTTTATATCTCTCTTCGGTAACTCCTATGCCTCCGGTCATGGACGTATTCAAAGAACCGAATCTTCTCGAAACGGTGGGAGTTTATACTTCTCCCGAACAAAGATCCAGGGAATTTATGATGGAGTTTCTTTCTCCGATCATGAAGCAGTTCACCGTGGAAGGTGTGGACAATCTCAAAGCGGTCAAACCTCTTCTTGGAAAATATCCGATCACTCTGATCTCGAATCACTTGTCGCATCTCGACGCGCCGGCGATCTTTCATCAGTTGTACAACTGTTCTCCCGAAGGGAAGTCCATCGCGGAACAACTCGTGTTCATCGCGGGAAGACTCGCATACGAACCGGACTTTACCCGTCTCGGCCTTTATATGTTCGGAACTCTTTTAGTTTGTTCCAAAAGGGATATGGCGGATAACCCGAGTCTTTCCGACGTGATGACCAAAATCAACATGAGAGCTTTTCGTCATTCTCAGAAACTTCAGTCCGAAGGTAAGATCGTAGCGATTTTCCCGGAAGGAACCCGTTCCCGGGACGGAAGACTGATGCCTTTCGTAGAAACGGTTTATCACTACGTCGCGAATAAGGTCATCATTCCGATTTCTCTCGAAAAGACGGATAAGATTCTCCCCACAACGAGCCTTCTGTTCAACCAGGTGAACGGAAAGCTCATCATCGGTAAACCCGTGTTAGTTGGAGAACTTTCGCGCAAACAGATGGAAACCTTTCCGAAGGACGTGGAACAACTTCAGTTCCCGGAACACGGAGACAAAAAACAATTCCTCATCGACAACCTCGCTCTTCTTGTAGGATCGAATCTGAACAAACACCAACACGGAACGTATCGAAATCTTTACAAAGGGGACGTTTCGGGTAAGAATATTCTGATCAAGGTTCCGAAAGAACCCGAGGAAAAAATCGTAGTGATCGGCGCGAGCAGTATGTCGATCGCGGTAGCCACACTTCTCGCGAACAAGGACGTATTGGTTTATCTCTATCACCCGGATCAAACCTATACGGAACAATGCAACACCGAACGAAGAGAATTGAAATACTACCCTCTTTACAAACTTCCGCCGAATTTGATTTTCACTTCCGATCCTGAAGTTTTAAAAACGGCGACGTTGTTCATTCAAGGAACCAATCCTTGGGAACTCATCAACATCTATCCCGAAATCCAGCCTTACTTAAACAAGAACAAGGCTCCGTTTTTCAACGTAGTCAAAGGATTTACGAGCACCGGTTTGATCCTCGACGAAGTGCAGACCGCGTTCGGTTTGGAAGACGATCGTCTCGGCGTAATCGCGGGAGCTTGTTATCCGGATCAGATCATGGAAAGAAAAATTTCCGGTTTCGAGATAGCGGCATCTAACGCGAGTTTGATTCCGAGAATTCAAAAACTTTTTACCACCGGTTATATCTTTCCTCGTCCGGCGAGAATTCCAACGGACATCAAAGGGGTTCAGTTGGGTGGCGCGCTCAAAACGATCTACGCGCTTGCGATGGGAATCGTGGAAGGTTATTTCACACAAACCCTCGGCGGGAACGTGGACAATTCTCTCTTTCATCTTTCCAATCGTTTCTTTATGGAGATGACCGCGATCGGAACGAAGATGGGCGGACAACCGGAAACCTTTCAAGGTCTTTCGGGTTTGACCGACTTTATGCTTTCTTGTTTCGGAACGGACGCAAAGGACAGAAAAACCGGATACGATATCGCGTACGGTTCTCCGTCTGAAAGAATGTCGAACGGCTTTTACGGTCTCAAGGTTCTGCCGAATCTGATGAACATCACCGCGGAAAACACTCCCGTGCTCGCGGCGGCGTATGAAATCGTAATCAACAAAAAGCCGATGCAACAGATCATCGAAATGATGGAAGGAAAATTAGCGAGAGTTTAACGTTAAGCGACATCATCGTTTCGTTTTTAAAATTTCGGGACGGTGAGCGCGCGGCTTCCGTTGAACGCGCTTTTACGGGCGGGGTCCTACATGGGTTCTCCGCGCGGATCGACTTCCGAAAATATGTCAAAATCATAATAGAGAACTAATTAATAACTAACGAATATACACTTATAAGTAGATGCGACGATAGACGAAATCCGGTGTAGATTTTCCGCCTAAGAAGAAATGTTCATTCTTCTTTTGAAAATTATGGACCGCCGGCAAAAACAAAATTCTTTCCTTGCACGAAATCGAACCGGAAACGGTTCAATTCGAATTTTCTTTTTTTGCGTTCTTTTTCCTTTCTTTTTTCAATGTGAATACAAACCCCAAAGCGATCTCAATCTTTTAGCCTTGGTCGGAAGCGGCTTGAGTGTCGGTTCCGCTTCGGAAGGCGGAATCGATTCTCCCACGACCGTTATAAATCTTCCTACGGACAGCGGCGGATGGTTGAACGAGGCCTACTTCAAACCGTCTTTTGTGATCGGCGATTCCTTTTATGGAAACAGCGTCGCGGTCTCGGGAGATACGATGGTTGTCGGGGAATATCGGGAAAACAGCAACCAGATCGGACTTACGAACGGTCCCGCTCCCGCAAGTTCCGACATCAGCGTTTTCTCATCCGGAGCCGCCTTCGTCTATCGAAAGGTCGCCGGAATTTGGGTTCAAGAAGCGTATCTAAAAGCTTCCAATCCTACATCCAACGATAACTTCGGTACAAGCGTTTCGATTTCGGGGGATACAATCGTGGTGGGAGCTCCCTTAAACGGAGGTTCCGGATCCGTTTTTGTTTTTGTAAGAACCGGAACAACCTGGTCCCAGGAGGCCTTACTCAAAGCCTCGAACTTCGGACAGGGCGATCATTTCGGTTCGTCGGTGGACATAGACGGAGACGTGATCGTAGTCGGTGCGGAATGGGAAGACAGTTCTCAAAACACGATCACAAACGGAACAAGCGCGAGCGCTGATAATTCCAAATCCGATTCGGGAGCGGCTTACGTTTTCCGAAGAAACGCAGGGGTCTGGTCCCAAGAGGCTTATCTCAAAACGCCGAACCCGGATAACAACGATTACTTCGGTTCGACCGTTTCCATATCCGGGTCGACGATCGTCGTAGGAGCGTATAAGGAAGACAGTCAAGCGGTGACGTCTAACGGAACGATCGCGAGTTCCGATAACTCCAAATCCGAATCGGGCGCCGCATACGTCTTTCGAAGAACGGCGGGACAATGGGACCAGGAAGCGTTCTTGAAGTCCTCCGACTTGACTTCGAACGATCAATTCGGAAAATCCGTTTCCATTTCGGTCGATACGATCGTCATCGGTACCGCACTCGAAGACGGCGATTGGGATTCCGTGATCAACGGATCGACCGCGAGTTCATCCAACTTATTAGGCGCTTCCGGAGCGGCCTACGTTTACGAAAGAACCGGAACGATTTGGTCGCAAACCGCTTATCTTAAAGCGAAGAACGTCCAAGCCGGGGACCAATTCGGCACGGCCGTAGCGGTCGACGGAAACTTTATCGTCGTCGGTGCGATCAACGAATCGAGCGGCCTGTCCGCGATCTCCTTCGGACCATTAACGACTTGGGACGAAAAATGTTTTCAATCCGGGGCGGTTTACATGTTCCAAAAAACGGCGGGACTGTGGGGAGAATACGCCTATTTCAAAGCCCCTAACGCGGGAAGCGGCGACTTGTTCGGTTCCAGCGTCGCGTTGGAAGGAACCAGGCTTGTAGTCGGAGCCCCTCAGGAAGCGAGCAATCAGACAACGATCACGAACGGAACGACCGCGAACGCGGATAATTCCATGTATCGAGCCGGAGCCACGTATGCCTTCCAAAAATAAAACATTAGAATTCTTTTATCAACGGGCCGAATTCCGGAACGTAACGTTCCTCTTGCGTTCCGATATTGGTTCTTTTTTTCCAAAACAGTTTAGAATATTATTTTATTCTTTATTGCTTTCGACGTTTTTTTTCGGTTTCTCGGGTTGTCTGCAAGGCGGATTCGGAACTCCGTCCTATCTAAATCTTTTTTCTCTGCAGGAAGGGCCGGTCTCCGATCTGCGTTATCCGGTTTCTTCTTATCAATATACGACTCATACGAAAATTCCCACCTTTCGTCCGTCCGTACATGGGACACCGACCGAATTCTCGGTAACACCTTCGTTACCGGATGGGCTCACCTTGGATCCGGCGACGGGAGCGCTTTCCGGTATTCCGAGCGTTCGAATTCCTACGACCGACTTTACGATCACCGCCAAAAACGAAAGCGGATCCACTTCGACTACGTTTACATTGTCGGCCACACTCTTTCTCTGGAAGGGCGGTTCCTATCTGAAGGCGTCCAATGCCGACAGTTCGGATTCTTTGGGATGGGCAGTCGCTTTGGACGGAGAGACTCTTGTGGTTGGGGCTTATTTGGAGAGCAGTTCCCAAACGACGATTACCAACGGAACGACCGCGAGCGCGGACAACTCTGCGGACGGTTCGGGGGCCGTTTATGTTTACAAAAGAAACGGCGCGAATTGGATTCAGGAGGCCTATCTCAAAGCACCCAATGCGGAAGCCTGGGATTCGTTCGGATACAGCGTCGCAATTCAAGGGGATACGATCGCGGTAGGAGCGATTGGGGAAGGCAGTAGTCAGACAACGATTACGAACGGAACGACCGCAAGCGCGGACAACTCCGCTCCTTATTCCGGCGCGGTCTACGTTTACAAAAGAACCGGAACGACCTGGAATCAGGAAGCCTATATCAAGGCGTCTAACGCGGAAGCCGGGGACTCGTTCGGATACAGCGTGGCGATCCAAGGAGATACGATC